>NZ_JBEZJI010000056.1:0-59852 GCF_040649435.1 Actinomadura sp. NPDC048955 | reverse complement strand
GCCGGGGCCAGGCGCAGCCACCGGTGCTCGGCATCGCACCCCAGCAGAACCTGCGCGACGGCCACGCAGACCAGCTCGGCATCGCTCAGCAACCGGGCACGACCCCGCCGCCGCTGTCGCCCGGAAGGCAGGACGTGATCGTCCAGATGAACATAGAGTGCGGTCAGAAGGGCGTCCAAGTCAGTCTTCACACACCGACCATGGGCGCCCTTCGCCGTGCCCGCACCCAGTTCAACGATTCCCCATCAACGATCTAGGGGCCGTCCCGGTCAGTCGAGGGCGGTGGCGACGTCCGCGCGTAGCGCCTCCAGGTCGGAGGCGGCGCGGGCGCGGGCCGCGGCGACGTCGTCGTCCACGGGGAGGACGACCTCCAGGTAGCACTTCAGCTTCGGCTCCGTCCCGGACGGGCGCACGACCACCCGCGACCCTCCGGCCAGGCGGAACCGCAGCCCGTCGGTGGGCGGCAGGTCCCCGGCGGGCCTGGCGAGGTCGTCGAACGACTCGACGCGCCGTCCGCCGAGCTCGCGCGGCGGGCCGGAGCGCAGCCGGGCCATCGCCGCGGTGATCAGCGAGAGGTCGCTCACCCTGACCGACAGCTGGGACGTCGCGTGCAGCCCGTACCGGCGGGCCTGCGCGTCCAGCAGGTCGAGCAGCGTGCGGCCGTCGCGCTTGGCGTCCGCGGCGAGCGCCGCGACGGCGAGCGCGGCGCCGATGCCGTCCTTGTCGTTGACGAGCACGCCCCGGTCGTCGCCGACGCTGTAGCCGAGCGCCTCCTCGTACCCGAACACCATCCGGAGGCCCGGTGCTCCCGCCTTCATGATCCACTTGAAGCCGGTGAGCGTCTCGGCGAACCGGACCCGGTGCGCGGCGGCGATCGCGCGCAGCAGCGACGAGGACACGATCGTCGTCGCGACCAGGCGGTCGTCGCCCGTGGTGTGGCGCAGCACGTGCTCGGCCAGCAGCCCGCCGACCTCGTCCCCGGTGAGGGTCCGCCACCCGGACGGGCCCGGGACGGCGACGGCGCAGCGGTCCGCGTCCGGGTCGTTCGCGATCACCAGGTCGGCGCCGCGGGCCCCGGCGAGGCGAAGCGCCAGGTCGAGCGCGCCCGGCTCCTCCGGGTTGGGGAAGTCCACCGTCGGGAAGTCCGGGTCGGGCTCGGCCTGCTCCGGGACGACGGCCGGCGCGGGGAACCCGGCGCGCTCGAACGCGGTGAGCAGGACGTCGCGTCCCACGCCGTGCAGGGGCGTGTAGACGATCGAGACGTCCCGGTCGCCGCCGAGCCGCAGGGACGACACCGCGTCCAGGTAAAGCCCGGCGCCCTCGTGGACGGGCCAGCCCTCGCCGAGGGGCAGCTCGTCCACGCGGCCGACGGCGTCGATCGCGGCGGAGATCTCCGCGTCGGTCGGCGGGACGATCTGCGCGCCGTCCGCCCAGTACACCTTGTAGCCGTTGTCGCGCGGCGGGTTGTGGCTGGCCGTGACCATGACGCCCGCCACGATGTCGTCGAACGCCCGGGTGAAGTGCGCCAGGACGGGCGTCGGGACGGGGTCGGCGAACACCTCGGGACGCAGCCCCGCCCCGCTCAGCACGGCGGCGGTGTCGTCGGCGAACCGCCGGGAGCCGTGCCGCGCGTCGAACCCGACGATGACCCGGCCGCCGGCGGGCAGCCGGGCGGCCAGACCGGCGGCCGCGCGCATGACCGTCACCCGGTTCATCCGGTTGGGTCCGGCGCCGAGCTCGCCGCGCAGCCCGGCCGTCCCGAACTCCAGCCGCGCCCCGAACCGGTCGGCGAGGGCCGCCTCGTCGCCCGCGTCGAGGATCGCCCGCAGTTCGGCGCGCGTCCGCGGGTCGGGGTCCTGCCCGAGCCACTCCTCGGCCCGCGCGCGCAGGTCGCTCACAGCTTCGCCAGGACGGTGCCGAGCAGCGTGCCCATGCGGCCGGCCGACGCGCGTCCCGCCGCGAGGACCTCCTCGTGGTCGAGCGGCTCGTCCGACAGCCCCGCCGCGATGTTGGTGACCAGGGAGATGCCGAGCACCTCCGCGCCGCCCTGGCGGGCCGCGACGGTCTCCAGCACGGTCGACATGCCGATCATGTCGGCGCCCAGCGTGCGCAGCATGCGGATCTCGGCGGGCGTCTCGTAGGTCGGGCCGCGGAACGCCGCGTAGACGCCCTCCGACAGGCTCGGGTCCGCCTCCTTGGCCAGGGCCCGCAGGCGTCCCGAGTACGCCTCGGTGAGGTCCAGGAACGTCGCGCCGGTCAGCGGGTTGGCGCCGGACAGGTTCAGGTGGTCGGAGATCAGCACCGGGTCGCCCACCCGCTGGTGCTCGGGCCGCAGCCCGCCCGCCGCGTTCGTGAGCACCATCGTCTTGACGCCCGCGGCGAGCGCCGTCCTGACGCCGTGCACGACGGCCTCGACGCCGCGCCCCTCGTACAGGTGCGTGCGGCCGAGGAACACCAGCGCGTTGCGCCCGCCGATCTCCACGACCCGGATCCGCCCGGCGTGGCCCTCCACGGCCGGCGGCGCGAACCCGGGCAGCTCGGTCACCGTCAGCTCGGCGACGGGCTCGCCCAACTGGTCGGCCGCCGGAACCCAGCCGGACCCCATGACGAGGGCGACGTCGAAGGAGTCGATGGACGTGCGGGAACGCAGCTCGTCCGCCGCGTCCCGTGCCAGTGCAAAAGCGTCGTTGCTCACACGGCCGACACTACCGCCGCGCCATCACGCCGCCGCCGGTCAGTCGCCCAGCGACTTGCAGGGACGTGTGCGCAGCTCCTTGACGTAGTCGTCGGGGGCGCCGGCCTTCTCGGCGGCGTCGGCGAGGATGCCGAGATAGCGCGCGGACGGGAGGCCGCCCTCATAGTCGTCCAGGACGTACATCCAGCACAGCGCGTCGCCGTCGAGCGTCTGCACCCGCACCCTGATCTTGCGGTAGACGTCGAGCGCGGCCCCCTCCCAGGCGTCGAGCTCCTTCTCGTCCCAGGCGGGCACGTCGTAGATCACGACGAAGACCTGTTCGGAGTCGTCCTCGACGACGGTCGCGAGGGCGCCGTCCCAGCCCTTGTCCTGCCCGCCGAAGGTCAGGCGCCATCCGGCCAGCCAGCCGGTGCCGCGCATGGGCGAGTGGGGAGCCCGGCCGGACATCTGCTCGGGGTCCATGTTGGAGGCGTACGCCGCGTACAGAGCCACGGTGAGAGGCTACGCCAAGTAAGGCTCGGGGGTGTGGGGGACGCCCCCCACCGGGAACGCGCCTCGCCGGAGGCCGGGGTGTTGCGGTTGGGTCGTGCGATGGAACGCGCCACACCGGTTGATGGGCTCCGGCAGGGTTGTCGCAGGAAGAAAGGGTCCGGAGCGGGACTTTTCACTGCCGGGAGTAGGAAACAATGGAAGATGTGACCCGCATCGTGATCATCGGAGGAGGCCCGGGCGGTTACGAGGCCGCGCTCGTCGCGGCGCAGCTCGGCGCCGACGTGACCGTCGTCGAACGGGACGGTCCGGGCGGCGCGTGCGTGCTCACCGACTGCGTGCCCTCCAAGACGCTCATCGCCACCTCGACCCGCATCGCGGTCATGTCGGAGTCGGCCGGCCTCGGCCTGCGCTTCAACGGCGGCCCCGACGGGATCGTCGGCGCCCTGGAGGCCGACATGGCGACCGTGAACAAGCGCGTGAAGGACCTCGCGCGGGCCCAGTCGTTCGACGTCGCCGAACGGCTCTCCTACGAGGACGTGAAGATCGTCCGTGGCGAGGCGCGGCTGGTGGAGCCGCACGTCGTGGCGGTCGGCGACCGCCGCATCGACGCCGACATCGTGCTCATCGCGACCGGCGCGACGCCGCGCGTGCTGCCCGGCGCCGAGCCCGACGGCGAGCGCATCCTGAACTGGCGCCAGCTCTACGACCTGCCGGAGCTCCCCGAGGAGCTGATCGTGGTCGGCTCCGGCGTGACCGGCGCCGAGCTCGCGGGGGCCTACCTGTCGCTCGGCTCGAAGGTGACGCTGGTCTCCTCGCGCGACCGGATCCTCCCGACGGAGGACGCCGACGCCGCGGCCGTCCTCCAGGACGTGTTCCTGCGGCGCGGCATGAACGTCATGTCGCGGTCGCGGGCGGCGGCCGTGGAGCGGTCGGGCGACGGTGTGATCGTCACGCTGGAGGACGGGACGAAGGTCGAGGGCACGCACTGCCTGATGACCGTGGGCATGGTCCCGAACACCCGGGGCATCGGCCTGGAGGAGGTCGGCGTGCGGTGCGACGCGCGCGGCTTCGTCGAGGTCGACAAGGTCTCGCGGACGTCCGTCCCGCACATCTACGCCTCCGGCGACTGCACGGGCGTGCTCATGCTGGCGTCCGTCGCCGGCATGCAGGGGCGCATCGCGATGTGGCACGCGCTGGGCGAGGCCGTGCAGCCGCTGAAGCTCGGCTGGGTCGCCTCCAACATCTTCACCGATCCCGAGGTCGCGTCGGTCGGCGTGACGCAGCACATGGTCGACTCCGGGGACGTCAACGCCCGGACGGTCATGCTGCCGCTGTTCACCAACGCGCGGGCCAAGATGCAGGGCTTCGAGGACGGTTTCGTGAAGCTGTTCTGCCGCCCGTCCACGGGGATCGTGCTCGGCGGCGTCATCGTGGCGCCGCGGGCCAGCGAGCTGATCCTGGGCGTGTCGATCGCCGTCCAGCAGCACCTCACCGTCGACCAGGTGGCGCACACGTTCGCGGTCTACCCGTCGCTGTCGGGCAGCATCACCGAGGCGTCCCGCCGGCTGATGGCCGAGCACGCCTACTAGGGGCGTGCCCGGCCGGTCCGGCTAGAAGTAGCGCAGGGCCACGTAGACCCACGCCATCAGCGTGCTCAGCACCGTCACGACGATCCCGTAGCGGGTGAACTGCCAGAAGCTGATCGGGTTGCCGGTCTTGGCGGCGATCCCGATCGCGACCACGTTGGCGCTCGCGGCGACGGCCGTCCCGTTGCCGCCGAAGTCGGCGCCGAGGGCGAACGACCACCACAGCGCCTGCGCGGTCGTCGGGTCGGGCGCACCCGCGGCCATCCCCTCCACGATCGGCGCCATCGTCGCCGCGTAGGGGATGTTGTCGAAGAACGCGCCGAGCACGGCCGACCCGAACAGCAGGGCGGTGGCGGCGGCGAAGTAGTTGTCGCCGACCGCGTCCGCCGACCAGGTCCCGATCCTCTCGACGACCCCGGTGTGCCCGAGGGCGGCCACCATCACGAACAGCCCCATGAAGAAGACCAGGACGGGCCACTCGACCTCTTCGAGGACGTCGGAGACCTGGACGCGCGAGACCAGCAGCATCACGCCCGCGCCGACGAGCGCGACGATGGACGGCTCGACGTGCAGCACCGAGTGCAGCGAGAACCCGACGATGACGAGGCCGAGCACGGCCAGGCACCGGGTCAGCAGCGCCGGATCGGTGATCGCCTTGCGTTCGTCCAGCGACATCACCTCGGCCGCGTACCGCTCGTCGTACCGGAAGGAGGAGCGGAACAGCACCCGGGCGAGCAGCACGAACGCGATGAACACGATCACCACGATCGGCGCCATGTGGACGAGGAAGTCGTTGAACGTCAGCCCCGCCCGGCTGGCGATGATGATGTTCGGCGGGTCCCCGATCAGGGTCGCGGCGCCGCCGATGTTGGAGGCCAGCACCTCGGCGATGAGGTAGGGGTGGGCCGGGACGCGCAGCCGGTTGCAGACCACCACCGTCACCGGCGCCACCAGCATGATCGTGGTGACGTTGTCCAGGAACGGCGAGGCGATCGCGGTGATGAGCATCAGCATCACCAGCAGCCGGTACGGCCGGCCCCGGGACCGCTTGGCCGCCCAGATCGCCAGGTAGTCGAACAGCCCGGTGCCCTTGATGATCCCTACGATGATCATCATTCCGAGCAGCAGGAAGATGACGTTCCAGTCGATCCCGTCGTGCTCGGAGAAGAAGACCTCGGCGCCGGGGGTGAGCCCGAGCACCGTCAGCAGGCCGGCGGCGACGAGGACGACCTTGACCTTGTCGACCTTCTCGGTCGCGATGAAGAAGAACGCGACCGCGAACACGGCGAGGGCCGCGACCGCGGTCACCGCGCGCCCTCTCGCCGGGCGCCGGCGGGGGAGCCGTCCCTCAGTCGGCGGGCCTGGTCAGCGCCAGCGCCGACACCAGCCGGTCGAGCGTGACCGCGCCGGCCAGCAGCCCGGCCTCGTCCACCACGGCGACGAGGGGGCTGCGCTGCCGCGCCATCAGGGTGGCGAGCTCCAGCAGCGTCGCGGACGTCTTGACGATCACCGGGCGGGGAGTGGGCGTTGCGAGGCAGTCGCCGACCGTCAGGTCGCGGATCTCGTGCCAGAACACGTCGGCGTGCGCCTCGTCCACCGTCCGTGTCAGCGCCGGGTCCTCCTGGTAGGCGACGGGGACCGCCAGCCGCAGCACCTGCGTGCCCGGCAGGACGACCCGGGGGCGCTGCGCCTCGTCGATCACGATCAGGCCGGGCAGCCGCCCGAGCGCGAGGACCTGGATCGCGTGGGCGATCGAATCGCCCAGGGTCACGGTGGGCACCTGTACGGCGATGTCCCGTGCTTGCATCTCGTCCTTTCGGCTTCCGGAAAGCCTGGTCCTCCGGGTGGATAGGGTCCTCCTTCTGGCGCCGGGGGCGGCCCCGCCACGGGACGGCCTCCGCGGTGCCATGGGCGGGGTACGGTGCCCTCCGCCTGTGAGCCGTGCCATGCGTCCGCCCCTTTCGTCCTGCGGCTTCCAGTCTTTTCGGCGGCGGCCCGCGTCCCCATCGGGTGCGTCACCCATTTCGGGGGGTGCGGAT
This sequence comes from Actinomadura sp. NPDC048955, assembly GCF_040649435.1. Classification (NCBI taxonomy): domain Bacteria; kingdom Bacillati; phylum Actinomycetota; class Actinomycetes; order Streptosporangiales; family Thermomonosporaceae; genus Actinomadura; species Actinomadura sp. NPDC048955. The sequence continues at coordinate 53,040 of NZ_JBEZJI010000056.1, read as the reverse complement.
CGTGTATTCGCAGGCGGCCGCCGGTCCGTGCCGGGCGGCGCGCCTAGGATGAGGGCGAGAGCGGAGGTGATCGGTGCACGCGGGAGCCCACACCCGGGAGTCGGCCACCCGGATCCTGCTCGCCGACGACCACGCGCTGGTGCGCCGGGGGCTGCGCCTGATCCTGGACGCCGAGCCCGACCTGACCGTGGTGGCGGAGGCCGCCGACGGGGCGGAGGCGATCGACGCGCTGGCCGCGGGCGGCGTCGACCTGGCGATCCTCGACATCGCGATGCCGCGCATGACGGGGCTGCAGGCGGCGCGGGAGATCTCCCGCCGCTTCCCCGAGGTGCGGACGCTGATCCTGTCGATGTATGACAACGAGCAGTACCTGTTCGAGGCGCTGAAGGCGGGCGCGTCCGGGTACGTGCTGAAGTCCGTCGCCGACCGCGACCTGCTGCACGCCGTCCGCGCCGCGATGCGCGGCGAGCCGTTCCTGTACCCGGCGGCCGTGACGGCGCTGATCCGCGAGTACCTCGACCGGGACCGGCGCGGGGAGGGCCAGGCCAGCATCCTGACCCCGCGCGAGGAGGAGATCATCAAGCTGGTCGCGGAGGGCTACTCGTCCAGGCGGATCGCCGAGACCCTCACGATCAGCGTCAAGACCGTGGACCGGCACCGCGCCAACATCCTCGGCAAGCTCGGGATGCGCGACCGGCTGGAGCTGACGAAGTACGCGATCCGCGTCGGGCTCGTCGAGCCCTGACGCGGCGGTCGGGCCCGGCGGGTCAGGCCCGGCGGGCGCCGGGCGGCGGGACGACCAGCCTCACCTCGGTGCCGCCGCCGTCGGCCGGGCCGATGGTGAGCTGCGCGCCGATGAGCATCGCGCGCTCCCGCATCCCGTGGATGCCGGAGCCCACCCTGTCCGGCGGGCCCGACCCGTCGTCGGCGACCCGCAGGACGACGCGCCCCTCCCCGTCCCGCGTGAGCGACAGTTCGGCGTTCCGCGCGCCCGAGTGCCGCCAGACGTTCGTCAGGCTCTCCTGCGCGATCCGGTAGATCACCAGTTCGGCGTCCGAGCCGAGCCCCTCCAGACCCGGCTGGACGCGGCGGGTCACGCGCGGGCCGCCGGTCCCGGAGAAGTCCGTGGCGAGGGCGGTGAGCGCGCTGGTCAGCCCGAGGTCGTCCAGGACGCCGGGACGCAGCCGCCGGGCGACGCGGCGCACCTCGTCCAGGCTGGACCGGACGGTCTCCTGGACGTCCCGCAGTTCTTCCGCGACCCCCTCCGGCGCCCGGTCCACCACCGGCTTCAGCTCCAGCAGCACCACGGTGAGGGTCTGGCCGATCTCGTCGTGGAGCTCCTGGGCGATGCGGCGGCGCTCGGCCTCCTGCGCGTCCAGGACGAGGGCGGTGCTGGAGCTGCGGTCGGCCTCCAGCCGGTCGAGCATCGCGTTGAACTGCTCGACCACGTGGAACAGGTCGCCGTTCCCGCCGGCCGGCAGCCGGTCGCCGGAGCGCAGCGAGTCCATGCGCGCCATCAGCGCGGTGAGCCCCTCCAGCGGCGCCAGGCTGGCGCGCAGCAGCAGCGCGTTCGCGGCCACCATGACCGTCAGCCCGCCCAGCAGCACGAAGAACTCGCCCAGCAGGATCGGCGTCGACACGGTCACGGGCCCCACCGCGAGGACGAGGGTGCCGGCCACGAAGATCAGGCCGTTGATGCCGAGGATGCGCCAGAACAGCGCCGACGCGGGTGTCCTTCTCACGGGGCACGTCCCTCAGAAGCCGCCGAAGTCGCCGCCCCCTCCGAAGTCGCCACCGCCCCCGAAGTCGCCGCCGCCGAAGTCCCAGCCTCCTCCGACGTCGCCGTCGCCCCCGCCGAAGCCGCCGCCCCACATCGAGCCGAGCGCGGTGCCGATCAGCATGCCGCTGAGCAGGTCGACCCCGCCGTAGCCCTGGTAGTAGCCGCCCGCGTAGGGCGCGTACGCGGGACCGGCGTTCCAGTACGGCTGCCGCCCCCCGCCGGCCGGGACCATGCGGACGTCAGGGTCGCTCCCGCGCAGGACGGCCTCCGCGTCGGCCGCGCACGCCGGGACGGAGCGGGCGACGCCGCCGGGCGGCGCCCACGTCACGTCCTGGACGGACGGCCCGTGCTGCGGGTTGAAGAAGCAGGGCGCGCGCCGCTCGGGCACCGGGTCCCCGGCGAGCCGGGCGCGCGTCGCGGTCATGTAGTAGCGGCCGTCCTCCAGCGCCGTCGTGACCTCCTGCATGTCCTGCGGCCGGGCGGCGCGCTCGGTCGAGGACTTGGCCCGGTCGTAGGAGTTCATCGCGCGCTCGTAGTCGGCGCGCGTGTCGGGATCGAGGTCGCTGTCCATGACGGGCAGGTCGAGGCGGGCGATGTCCTCGCCCAGGAGCGTCACGTCCTCCTGCACGCCCGCCTTGAGGTCGTCCATCTCGCGGGCCGTGCGCTCCCGCCGCTTCCGCCGGGTGTTGAGCATGACGCCCACGATGGCCGCCACCACGAGGGCGAGCACGCCGAGCAGCACGTAGCCGACGGTCGCGCTGGTCCGGGTGCCGCTGTCGACCTTCTTCTCGGCGAGGTTCCCGAACTGGATCAGGCGCTGCTTCAGCGGCGCGCCCTCGGTGCGGGTGACGATCTGGTTGATCTCCGGGCGGTCGAGCTTCTTGGAGATCGCGCCCATCCGGCTGCCGTCGGCGGTGATCGCGACGTAGGTCCCGCCCTTGCCGACGCGCTCGGCGACGGCCGGGAGCATCTGCCGGACCTCGGTGGACGTGACGTCGTTGCGGACGACGACCGCGCGGATGTCGGCGTCGCTGTCGCCGCCCAGCGACGTCTCGATCTCGTTCCGGTCGGCGGGGGTCAGCGGGTTCCCGGCGCCGCTCGTCACGAACAGCCGCGAGTCGAGGAGGCCCTTGGCGATCTGGCCGACGGTGTCGTCGGCGGGTGCCCGCGGGACCACCGCGGGTGCCCCGGCCGCCTGCGCCCCCGCCGTCTGCGTCGTAGCGGTCGTGTGTGCGGTGGTCTGGGACGCGGCGGCGCCTGCCGGGGCGGCGCCCGCCGGGGCGGCCAGGGCGAACGCCGGGACGGCGACGGCGACGATGATCGCCGCGGCGGCGCCCCCGCGGGCCGCCCGGGCGGCCCGGTTCTCGGTGCTCATTCCCCCAGTCTGCCCACGTGGACGCGCCGTTACGTCCTTCGCCGGACGGATTTGCGCACGCGCCGTATGGGCATCGCGCCCCATCCTCGCCCGGAGACCCCGGTTCGGGGCCCCCGGGCGAGGACGCGGCGCGGCGGCCGGGGTCAGGAGTCCTTGATCTCGCAGATCACGGCGCCCGCGGAGACGGTCTGGCCCACCTCGGCGGACAGGCCGGTGAGCGTCCCCGCCTTGTGCGCGGTGAGCGGCTGCTCCATCTTCATGGCCTCCAGGACCACGATGGTGTCGCCCGCCGCCACGGTCGCGCCCTCCTCGACGAGGAGCTTGACGATGGTGCCCTGCATCGGGCTGACCAGGGAGTCGCCGGACGCCTGGGCGCCGCCGCCCTTCTTGGCGCCCCGCCGCTTGGCGGGCGCCGCCTTGCCCGCGGCCGGGGCGGCGGAGGCGCCGAACCCGGCGGGCAGGACGACCTCGATGCGCCGGCCGCCGACCTCGACGGTGACGCGCTCGCGCTCGCCCTCGTCCTCCTCGCCCGCGTGGGGGCCCTCATAGGGCGCGATCCGGTTGTCGAACTCCGTCTCGATCCACCGCGTGTGGACGCTGAACGGGGTCTCGTCGTCCGCCGGGACGAACGCCGGATCGTCCAGTACCGCCCGGTGGAACGGCAGGACGGTCGGCATGCCGTCGATGGCGAACTCGGCGAGGGCGCGGCGGGAGCGCTCGACGGCCTGCCGCCGCGTCGCGCCCGTCACGATCAGCTTGGCGATGAGCGAGTCGAACTCCTGCGGGACGGTCTGCCCGGCCTCGTAGCCGGCGTCCAGGCGGACGCCGGGGCCCGTCGGGGGGTGCCAGGCGGTCAGGGTGCCGACGGCGGGCAGGAACCCGCGCCCGGCGTCCTCGGCGTTCAGCCGGAACTCGATCGAGTGGCCGCGCAGCTCCGGGTCGCCGTAGCCGATCTCCTCGCCGTCGGCGACGCGGAACATCTCGCGGACGAGGTCGACCCCGGCGACCTCCTCGGTGACGGGGTGCTCGACCTGGAGCCGCGTGTTGACCTCCAGGAACGAGATCGTGCCGTCCTGGCCCACGAGGAACTCGCACGTCCCGGCGCCGACGTAGCCGGCCTCCTTGAGGATCGCCTTGGACGAGGAGTACAGCAGGTCCAGCTGCTCCTGCGACAGGTACGGCGCGGGCGCCTCCTCGACGAGCTTCTGGTGGCGCCGCTGGAGCGAGCAGTCGCGGGTGGACACCACGACCACGTTGCCGTGCTGGTCGGCCAGGCACTGCGTCTCGACGTGCCGGGGCTTGTCGAGGTACCGCTCGACGAAGCACTCGCCGCGCCCGAAGGCGCCCACGGCCTCGCGGACGGCCGACTCGTACAGCTCGGGCACCTCCTCCAGCGTCCGGGCGACCTTCAGGCCGCGCCCGCCGCCGCCGAACGCGGCCTTGATCGCGATCGGCAGGCCGTGCTCGCGTGCGAACGCGACGACCTCGTCCGCGCCCGACACCGGGTCGGCGGTGCCGGCGACCAGCGGGGCGCCGACCCGCTGCGCGATGTGCCGGGCCTGCACCTTGTCGCCGAGCGCGGTGATCGCGGCGGGCGGCGGACCGATCCAGGTCAGCCCCGCGTTCCGCACCGCCGCGGCGAAGTCGGCGTTCTCCGCCAGGAACCCGTAGCCGGGGTGGACGGCGTCGGCGCCCGACTCCGAGGCGATCTTCAGCAGCTTGTCGATGTCCAGGTAGCTCTCGGCCGCCGTCCGCCCGCCCAGGGCGAACGCCTCGTCGGCGACCCGAACGTGCAGCGCCTCCAGATCGGGCTCGGCGTACACCGCCACACTGACCAGCCCCCCGTCGCGGCAGGCACGGGCGATACGGACCGCGATCTCGCCGCGGTTGGCGATCAGGACTTTGCGCACGTGGGTCTCCTCCTTCAACCTCGCAGGCAGTCTAGATAACCGCGATCCCAGGTTTTCGTAAGCCCCTCCTTATTGGGGGCGTGGTCCCGGATAGCGGGAGGTTTCACGAGAAAGCGGTACCCCTACGGGGATCCCGGCGGGGCTCCGCGCCGTCTCACCCTGGAACCCGCGGCACGACCCCCCGCGCGGGTGTGAGAGGAGCCACTGTGGCAGAGAAGAAGACGTCCGCCGCCAAGGAGCGGGCCGGTGCGACCCGGCGCTCTGGGGTGAGGGCGCCCAGCAAGCGGACCGCCATCGTCACCGCCGTGCTGCTGGTCGTCGTGGGATGGCCGGTGCTGAGCGCGCTGTTCGGCGGCTTCGAGCGCACCGGCGGCGGCGAGATCGCCGTCGTCCGCAACGGCGGCTTCTTCGACAACAACAGGATCCGGCAGGTCATCGACCCCGGCTCCGGCCGCGTCTGGATCGGGCTGTACTCGCAGGTCCACAAGTACCCGGCCCAGCAGCGCTTCTACACGATCACCTCGGACGCCGGGAAGGGCGAGGAGTCCGGCGTGGACGTCGTCACCGTGCCGAGCTCGGACGGCGTCAACATGGGCATCGAGGGGACGCTGTACTTCACGCTCAACCAGGACCACAAGGCCCTCAGGCAGTTCGACGACAAGTACGGCACCCGCAAGTTCCGCAGCGCGAGCGGCGAGACCTTCAACGTCTACGACGGCGACAAGGGCTGGTCGGCGTTCCTCGACCAGATCGTCCGGCCGGTGATAGACAACGACCTGCGCAGCCAGATCAACAGCTTCCGCTGCGCCGAGCTCGTCTCCTCCTGCGCCCTCGTGCAGAACTCCTCCGCGCCGAGGAACGTCCAGACCGCGGGCCAGCAGGCGCAGAGCAACAACGGCAACATCGCCAAGGTGCAGACCGCGATCAACACGAGCCTGGCCGCGGACCTGGAGCAGACGCTCGGCGGCAAGTTCGTCACCAACATCCACTTCAACCTGGTGCGGATCACCCTGCCGGCCAAGGTGCAGGACGCGGTGGACCGCGCGCAGGCCGCGTTCGCGCAGATCAGCGAGGCGCAGGCGAAGGTCGCCTCGGCCAAGGCGGAGGCCGCGGCCAACAAGGCCCGCCAGGACGGGTACAACAAGTGCCCGACCTGCGCGAGGATCGAGGAGCTGAAGGCCCTCCCGCAGGGCATCACGGTCTACGCGCCCGGCAACCCGAACGGCTCGCTCCTGCGGGGCAGGTAGGCGCCCGGACGCGGACGGCGAGGGAGGCGGTCATGCGGTTCCTGATCGTTCTGGTGGCGCTGGCGGTGGCGGCCGTGGTGGTCGTCCTGCTGGTCTACGGGTTCTCCGACCGGTCGTCGCGGAGCCGGGCGCGGCTGGAGGGCGGCGCCCGGTGGGAGACGCACACCGAGTCGACCGGCGGCGTCACCGCGGTCGTCGTCCGGCGGGTCTCCCGAGGCGGCGGCGGGGACGTGCTCGCGGAGATCGGCCGCCAGACGGTCGCCACCATTCCGGACGGCGATCCGGAATGGGAGGAGCGCTACCACGAGGCGATGGCGCGGGCCCGCTCCCGCGTCGCCGCACTGGAGAGCGAAAGGGACTGAACCGGCGTTCCACCCGGGGCCCGGCGTGTAATGTCGGCTCGGATCTACCAGCCTTTGATCAGCGGGAGAGGCCGATGGTTCGCCCGTGGCCCCGGGCGGGACTGGCGGTCGCCCTGGCCGCCTGCCTGCTGGCGCCCTCGTCCGGTGTGCGCGGGCCGACCCCCGCGGTGGAGGACTACGTCACCCGCCAGCTCACGGTCGCCGCGAACACCTACCTGGCGCGCCGCTCCCAGGCCCTCGTCCAGAAGGACGGCCGGGACCGCCGCGCCGCCGCGCCCACCGAGGTGCTCGGCGTGCGGATCTCCCCGTCGCTGGTGCGGTCGCAGGAGAAGGCCGTCCGGGAGCTGGAGACCCGCAACCGCGCCCCCGTCGAGGGCGGCCCCGCCTACACCGGCGCCCGCACCCGCCTGGACGAGGGCCGCGCCGTCCGCACGGGCGACCGCATCACCCTGGAGGCGGTCGAGCACACCGAGATGCGCTACGGCCGAGGGGGGCGCGGGAAGGTCACCCAGTCGGTGCGGCGCCGGTTCGAGTTCCGCGCGAGCGGCGAGCAGATCACCATGGTCGGCGAGCGCGTCCTGGACCCGGCGGCGCACCCGGTGAACGACCCGCTCGGCGAGAGCCGCTGACGCGCCGCTTTCCCTTTCCCGCCGCGGTCGTCCATTCGGCCGCGGAAACCACTCTGAAACTCTCTTGACGGACAGTAATTATGCTCGTCACAAGCCATCCGACCATGGCCTTCCTGGCCACATCCGGACAGGCGGGGATGGTGGGAATGTGGCCGTTTCGACGGGGGATCGGCAGGGGGACGCTGGCTGGAAGTGATCGGTGGGGCGTAGGCTGGCGCCATTCCCGCGGTAGCGGCTGGAAACGTTCCAACGATCAGCGAGGAAAGGGCCGGGGCGATGGGTGACAAGCGCGGCGCCAACCTGGGCGAGCTAGAGGAACTGTCCCGCATCTTCAGCAAGCACTCCCGCAACCTCGACGCCCTCATCAAGGACCTCAACGGCCGCACCGTGAGCAGCAGCGCGGCCTGGTGGGGCCCCGGGGCCGACCGCTTCCGCGCCGCCTGGGCCGAGGCCAAGACCTCCTTCGACAAGATGGCCGTCGCCCTCGAACAGGGCAGCCAGGACATCCGCAGGTCCCAGCAGAACATCGAGGCCGCCACGCGCTGAGCCTCCGCGAGCCGCGGGTCCCGGCCCATCCCCCCGAGGCCGGGACCCGCCTTTTTTCTGTCCGGGGTCTTTTTGCCCGGCTTTCTCCGCGCGGGCGGCGATCAGTCGGCGCTGACCGGTGGGGGAAGCGCCACCTGGATCCGGGTGGTGGCGCCCGCAGCGACGAACAGGCCGCGGCCGGTGGGCCCGCCCAGCGGCGCGTTGCGGGGCAGCCGCAGACCGAACAGGTCGCCGTCGTCCGGCGAGTCCACCGACAGCAGGACCCCCGACCGGGAGCGCCGGGCGTCGGACAGGAAGCCCCGGTAGCCGCGGCCGAGATCGTCGGTGGTGCCGCCGATGACGACGGCGTGCTCCCCGTCGCGGGCGGTGCGCAGGACGTCGCTCAGGGCCTCGTCCATTTCGGTCTCGTCGAGGAGTTCGGCGTCGTCCACGACGACGGCGTAGCGGTGCTCGTCGCCGATCGCGCGCTCCAGGTCGCCGGCGTCGGCGTCGGAGGCGAGCACGCCGAGCACGCCGGGCCGGCCCGACAGCAGGCGGAGCGGGGAGCGGCGCGGCGTGACCAGGACGACCGGGACGAGCCCGCCGCCGACCGCGGGGTCGAGCAGCGAATGGACGATCGTGCGCAGCGTCGTCGAGCGGCCCGAGCGGGGCGGCCCGGCGACGGCGAACCCCGGGCCCTCGCCCAGCAGGTCGATCCCGACGGGCGCGAGCGTGTCGCCGCCGACGCCGACCAGCGCCCACAGCGGCGACGGGGCCAGGAACTCCGGGTCGAGCGACATCGCCTCCCGGTAGGTGACCCGGACGGGCAGCTCGTCCACGTGCAGGGGGCCCCGGCGGCGCGGCAGCCGGCCGTAGCGGGACACGGAGGTGCGGGCGATCTCCTGCAGTGCCGCGACCTGGGACGCGCCGGACGCGTCGTCCCCGAGGAGCGCGATCTGCGACTCGCGGGGCGGCGCGCCTGGGCCGGAGGGTTCCAGGGCGCGTCCGGGCGGCATCTCGGCGGGGATCTGCCGGTCCTGCAGCCCGCCGTACCCGTAGTCGTTCGGGTCGGCCATGCGCAGGAGGAGGCGGCGGTCGAAGACGGTGGAGACCTGGCCGCCGAGACCGGAGCGATCGCCGGTGAACACGGCGCGCAGCCCGGCCGCGGCGCCCTCGCGCAGCAGCCGGACGACCTGGTCGACGAGGCGCCCGTAGTCGTAGTGCTCGAACGCGCCGAGGAAGCCCTCCCAGCGGTCGAGGAGCAGGACCATCCAGGGGAGGCGGTCGGTGGCGGCGACGGCGGCGCGCTGCTCGGCGAGCGAGGAGAACCCCGCCTCGGCGAGCACCTGCTGGCGGCGGGCGACCTCGGCGGTGAGCGCGGTGAGCAGCCGCTCGCAGCGGTCGAGCTGGTCGCGGGTCACGACGGCGCCGCAGTGCGGCAGGGAGACCAGCGGGAGCAGCGCGTTCGCGCCGCAGTCGACGGCGTACAGGTGGGCGTCGTAGGGGGAGCAGGCGCCCGCGAGGGACCCGGCGATCGTGCGCAGCGCCGTGGAGCGGCCCGACTGCGCCGACCCGGCGATGTACAGGTGGCCGCCGGTCGCGAGGTCGAGGGTCAGCTCCTCGCGGGACTGGACGGCGGGCAGGTCCGTGACGCCGAACGGGACCGGCGGGACGTCCACGACGGAGCCGCCCGCGGCGGTGCGGGGCGCCAGCGCGACCCGCTCGGGCAGCGGGCTCAGCCACGGCGAGGGCTGCCGCGCGATCCCGGCGCGGCGGGCGGCCTCGTCGACCGCCTGGACGAGCACCCCAAGGTCGGTGGCGAGTACCGCGTCGTCGGCCGCCTCCCGCGGTGCGGGCAGCGGATGGCCGAGGCCCTGCCACGGCAGCGGGTGGACGGTCGGCCCCCCGGACCCGGCTCCGGTCCCGGGGCGGCGGCCGCCGATCCGCGCCGACTGGACGGCCTGCGGCGCCGACACCCCGGAGCGGACGTAGCAGCGCCCGGGCGTGGACTTGGAGATCTGCGCCGCGTCCGGGGAGTCCAGGACGTCGGCTGACTCGTCCGGGTCGGTGACGCGCAGCGCGATGCGCAGGTTGGTGTTGGCGCGGATGTCGGCGGTCACGACCCCGGCGGGGCGCTGCGTGGCGAGGATCAGGTGGACGCCGAGGGAGCGGCCCCGGCGGCCGATGTCGACCAGGCCGGTGACGAAGTCGGGCAGCTCGGTGACCATGGCGGCGAACTCGTCGATGACGAGGACGAGCCGCGGCATGGCCGGCAGCCCCGGATCGGAGGGGCGCAGGTCGTCGTAGTCGTCGACGTCCTTGGCGCCCGCGCCGAGCAGGATCTCCTCGCGGCGGCGGAGCTCGGCGGCCAGCGACTCCAGGGCGCGTTCGGTGGCGTGGCCGTCCAGGTCGGTGACCATGCCGACGGTGTGGGGGAGGTTCGCGCAGTCCTTGAACGCCGCGCCGCCCTTGTAGTCGATGAGGACGAACGTCATCTCGTCCGGGCGGTTCGCCACGGCGAGCGAGGCGATGAGGGTCTGGAGCAGCTCCGACTTGCCCGCTCCCGTGGTCCCGGCGATGAGGCCGTGGGGGCCGTCCACGCGCAGGTCGATCTCGTGGCGGCCGCCCGAGGCGAGCCCGATGGGGACGCGGGTCGTCCGCCCGCCCGTCCTGTTCCACGACTGGAGGACGTGCTCGGCCGTCGGCTCGGGCATGTCGAGGACGTCCAGGAGGCGCACGTCGGCCGGGAGCGAGTCCTCGGCGTCCTCGCGGGACACGTCCCGGACGGGGGCCAGCGCCCGCGCCACCCGGTCGGTCCAGGTCGCGGACACCTGGTCGGCCAGGACGGGGCCGACGACGTCCAGGCCCTGCCCCTGGAGCAGGAGCGTCGAGTGGCGCTGCGCGTCCCAGGCGGCGACGGCGCTGCACTCCTCGGGGAGCATCCGCTCCTCGTCGTCCACGCAGATGGCGTAGAGCCCGTACTCGGCGCCGCGCGACAGCAGCATCGGCATGCCGGGGATGCGGCGCAGCGCGCGGGCGCCGTCCAGGACGATCAGGATGTTGTAGGGCGCGGCGTCGGCGGGCCGCGCGCCCTGCCCGAAGAACGACGACTCGGCCTGCGCGGCCCGCCGCCGCTCGGTCACCCGGATCGCCAGTTCGGTGACGCGGTGCGCCGCCGACTCGGGGTCGGTGCCGACGAGGGCCACGCAGTCCTCGCCCTCGCGCGGCGCGCAGTGCGGCAGCCAGCGCACCCAGTTCCACTCGTTCCCGGCGTCCTGGTCGGCGGACAGCACGACGATGGCCAGGTCGCGGGGGCTGTGCAGGGCCGCGGCCTGCGCGACCAGCCAGCGGGCCAGGGCGCGCGACGCGTGCCGGGGCCCGGTCAGCCCGATGACGCCCAGCTCGGTGAGGGGCAGCACCACCGGCACCTGCCGGGCCTTCGGGACCCGGATCCCGTTCCCGCCGCGGGAGGACGGCGCCTCCGGCCCGGCCTGCTCGCTGCCGGGCCTCGCCGGCAGTTCGGCGTCGCCGGTCAGCTCGATGAGGGCGGGCAGGTCGGCGAGGCCCACGCGGAGATGGAGGACGTCGGGGTCGTCGCGGCGGCGCTCCCACAGGCGGCGCCGGGGGCCCGTCGCGGTGAGCAGGACCTCGGCGGCGTCGGGGTGCAGCGCGCGGCGCTCGGCCTCGTCCTCGCGCCGCAGCCGCTCCAGCTCGCCGTCGAACTCGCCCGCCTTGCGGTGGTACTCCTTCAGCGACTTCTTGTAGGACTTGCGGCCGTGCATCCGGTCGCCGAGCCACTCGCCCAGCGTCATCACGGGCCAGGCCAGCGCGAACAGCGCCCACCACCACTGGCCGAGCCCGAACGCCATGGCGAGCCCGAACGCCGAGAACAGCAGCGCGCCGAAGAGCCGGAGCCGCTCGCGCGGGTTGCGCTCGGGACGCTTCGGGACCTCCAGCGTCCGCGCCCGCCGCGGCCGGTTCAGACGCGGAGGGCGGTTGAACGCGAGGCCGCCCTCCGGCAGCGGCTCCAGATGGGTGTCGGGGGCGGCGCACGGCGCGAGCGCCAGCACGCTGGCCCCCACCGTCAGCAGCGCGCCCATCGGCCATGCCGTCCTCGCGCCGAGGGGCGTCCCGTCCAGAGCGACCGCCCCCTGCATCGTCAGGGCGGACGCCTCGACCTGGACGGCCGCGCGCTCGACCGTGAGCCGCAGGGACCGGGCCGGGACCGACGGGTCGTCCAGCACCACGTCGACGTCCTGCCCGGACCCGATCGTGCAGACGCCGAGCCCCAGCCGGTGGACGGACCCGGCCGCAGGGCCGCCGACGACGCGCACCTCGACCAGCCCGGTCGGCTCCGTCAGGACGGTCGCGGCGGCGCCGCGCCGCTCGACCGCCACGACGGCGCCGTCCCGCAGCTCCTTCACGGCGAGCGCCTGCGGGTCCAGCATCCGGCCGTCCATCCAGAGGGCCTTGCGCGCGCCCCTGGACAGCAGCGCGTCCTTGGAGAAGCGCGGCGCCGGGACGGCGGGGCGGCCGTCCAGCGTGGCGGCGAGCGTCTGCGCGACGCCGTCGACGGTGGCCTCGGAGTCGAGGTTCAGCACGACGTCGCGGGGGCCTCCGCCGGTAAGCGCCGTGAACGAGATCCGCATCCGAGCCTGCCCTCCGCCGTCCTCGGGACAACCGGGCCTAGCTTAATTACCCGCCCCCTCCGCCATCCGCGAAGCCGACACGACCGCCTTCAGAGCGTCGTCCAGCGGCGTCGGGGCCATCCCGAAAGTCGACTCGAAGGCCGAAGAGTCGAGGATGTAGGGCTTGTCGAACTGGTACCGGGTCTCCCGCAGCTCCTTGAGCATCGGCGAGAAGAACCCGGCCGCGTGGAAGATCGGGCGGGGCACCTCGTGGATGCGTGGCGCCGGCGCTCCGGCGATCTCGCACAGCCGCTTCCCGACCTCGACCGTGGAGACCGCCGGGCCGGTGGGGACGTGCCAGGGCCGCCCCCAGGCGCGCTCGTCCGTCCCGGCGATGGCGAGGGCCTGCGCGACGTCCGGCAGGTAGGTCCACGCGTGCGGGACGGACGGGTCGCTGAAGTACGGGACGCGCTTGCCCGCCAGCAGCGGCTTCACGAACCGCGTCTCGCCGATGTACGCCTGGTCGGTGCTGCGCGGCCCGTAGTAGTCGGATCCGCGGAGCTCGGTGACCCTGGCGCGGCCCGCCTCGTGCGCGGCCAGGGCGTCCCTCCACATCGTCGCCCGCACCCGTCCCTTGGTGCCTGTCGCGGCGAGGGGCAGGTCCTCGGTCATCGGCCCGTCCACAGGCCCATATCCGTAGAGGCAGCTCAATGTCACCAGGACCGCCCCGGTGTCCTCGGCGGTCCCGAGGAAGGACGCGGCCATCGGCGGCCAGTCCAGCGCCCACCGGTGGTACTGCGGGTTGACGCAGTTGTAGAGCGCGTCGGCGCCCTTGGCGAGCCGGGTGAGGCGCTCCCGGTCGGCGACGTCCGCCGCGACCCGCTCGACCCCGTCCGGGCCCGACCCGGACCGCGTCACGACGGTGACGTCGTGCCCCCGCCCGGTCAGCAGTTCCGCGAGGTGCGTCCCGACCTGCCCGGCTCCGACGATCACGTGCTTGCCCATGGTTCTCTCCTGGTCCAGGTGTGCTCGGTGGTCTCGATCTCCGCTCCCCGTAGGCGTCCAGCGCGCCGCTCGAAGGGGACCGGCTCCTTGGTCGGTGCTCCGTTATGAGAGCAATGCTCTCTTTCGAGAGCAGTGTTGTCAAGAGCAGTGCTCTCGAAAGAGGGCGGCGCTCTGCTAACCTGCGGGAAACGGGCGGAGCGGAGGGGCGGGAGACCGCCCCCGAGGAGGTGGGCATGGGCGCGGGGCAGACGGCGCGCGAGCGGGTCCGGGCGGAGCTGGTCCGGGAGATCACCGAGATCGCGAGGCGGCAGCTCGCCACCGAGGGCGCGACGGGGCTGTCGCTGCGCGCCGTCGCCCGCGAGATGGGCATGGTGTCGTCGGCGATCTACCGGTACTTCCCGAGCCGCGACGACCTGCTGACCGCCCTGATCATCGACGGCTACAACGCGGTCGGCGAGGCCGTCGAGCGCGCCGACGCCGAGGCCGCCGGGCACGACCACGGCGGCCGCTGGCTCGCCGTGTGCCGGGCCGTCCGGGAGTGGGCCCTCGCGCACCCGCACGAGTACGCGCTGCTCTACGGGTCGCCCGTGCCCGGCTACCAGGCCCCGCAGGACACCGTCGCCGCCGCCATGCGCGACACCGTCGTCATGGCGCGGATCGTCACCGAGGCGCACGCGGCCGGCGCGCTCGCCCCCGCCGGGCCGTGCCCGCCGCCCCCGCCCGCCATCGCCGAGGACATGGCCCGCGCACGCGCGATGCTCCCCATGGACGTCCCCGGCGACGTCATGGCGCGGGCGTTCACCGCGTGGGCCGCTTTGTACGGGACCGTCAGCTTCGAATTGTTCGGGCAGTACAACAACGTGATCGAGGAGCGGGCCGCCTATTTCGACCACACGATGGCCCTGCTCGCGCGCCTCGTCGGCCTGGAACCGTGACGCGGCGGGCCCTCCGGGCCGCCCGGTCCGGGGTCAGTGACGGATGTGACTGGTGGTAAGTGGCCATGTGATCCGTGAATTCGCAGGTCATCGCCGTCTGCTCGGATATGGGCGCGCCCGGCTCCCGCGAATCCATTGACGTGACCTCTCCGCCCCCGCGAGCATGGATCGCTCGAAGGCGCGGATTCCGGTGGGACGGGGCCGCGCCAGGGCGGGAAGGAGCGCGTGGGCAGCGCGATGAAGGCCAACCAGTCGACCATCTCCGGCGGCGGCGCGGCGGGCTCGTCCGGCGGGACGGGGCTCGGGCGGTCGGGGCTCGGCACCTCGGGAGGACAGCGGCTCCCCGCGTCGTCGCGCGAGCGCAAACCGGCGCTCGCCGCGCTCGCGGTGCTGCTGATCCTCGGCGGCGCTCTCGCCAGCGCCTACCTCGTGATGGCCAGCGGCGAGCGGGTCTCGGCGATCCGGATCGCCCAGCCCGTCGCGGCCGGGCAGCGGATCCCGGCGAGCGCCCTGGAAGAGGTGCAGATCGGCGACACCGGCATCCAGTACCTCAAGTGGTCCGAGCGGGCGAAGGTGAGCCGGTACTTCGCGGCCGTCCCGCTGGTGAAGGGCGCGCTGCTGACCAACTCCATGATCAGTCCGGCCGACGCGCCCGCGAGCGGCCGGCTCGTCGTCGGGCTCGCGCTCAAGCCCGGCCAGATGCCCTCCGGCGACGTCACCCGCGGCGCGCACGTCACCCTGTTCGCCGTCGGCGGCGGGACGGGCGGCGGCCCGCGGGCCGGGACCGTCCTCGCGCGCGACGCGGTCGTGCTGAACGTCGGCGCCGGGGACGGCGGCGGCCCCACGCGGCTGCGGTCCGAGCAGACGAGCGTCGACGTCGCCGTGCTCCCGGCGGACGCGGCGCGGGTGACGCAGGCGGCCTCCGCCGGGACGGTCGCGCTCGCGCTGATCCCGCCCGGCACGAACGTCTCGGTGCCGCCCGCGGCCCCCGAGGGGCAGGACGGCGGCAACGGCGTCCAGCCCGTCCCCGGGTCCGGCGGCTCCGGCAACGGCACCCAGGGCACCGGCACCCCGGGCCCAGGGGCGGGCGGTAACTGACGGTGGCACTCATCGCGCTGGCGGCCGACAAGGGGGCGCCGGGCGTCACGACCGCGGCGGTCGCGCTCGGCGCCGTGTGGCCGCG
The DNA here is from genome assembly GCF_040649435.1 of Actinomadura sp. NPDC048955. Taxonomy (NCBI): domain Bacteria; kingdom Bacillati; phylum Actinomycetota; class Actinomycetes; order Streptosporangiales; family Thermomonosporaceae; genus Actinomadura; species Actinomadura sp. NPDC048955. The sequence continues at coordinate 37,461 of NZ_JBEZJI010000056.1, read as the reverse complement.
CCCCGTGCTCGTCGCCGAGTGCGACCAGGCGGGCGGCGACCTGGTCTACCGGCTGCCCTCCGCCCAGCCCGACGGCGACGCCGACGGCGGCATGCTCAACCCCTCGCGCGGGCTCCTCAGCCTCGCCGCCACGGCCCGCCGCGGGCTGCGCCCCGACCAGGTCGCCGAGCACTGCCAGCGGCTCGCCGGCGGCCTCGACGTCCTCGTCGGCGTCACCAACGCCGAGCAGGCGCAGGCGATGACGTGGCTGTGGGGGCCGCTCGGCCGGGCGTTCGCCGGCCTCGCCCCCGTCGACGTGATCGCCGACTGCGGGCGGCTCGGCGCGGCCAGCCCGCTGGTCGAGCTGATGCACGAGGCCGACCTCGTCGTCCTGCTCACCAGGGCCACCCTGGAGCAGGTCGCCCACCTGCGCGAGCGCGTCGCCGCGCTGACCGCGGAGCTGCGCGGCGGGCCGCCCGTCGGCGTGCTGGTGCTCGCCGACCCGCGCGACTTCCGCGGCTCCATCTCCGAGGTCGACCGGATCCTCGCGGGCGCGCGCGGCCGCGCCCCCGACGCCGCGCAGGGGCCCCCGCCGCCGGACGTCACCGTCCTCGGCGGCCTGGCCCTCGACCCGAAGGGCGCCGACCTGCTGTCGGGCAGCTGGGGCGGGCGGCTGGACCGCTCGCTGCTCATCCGGTCGGCGCGCGAGGTCGCCGCCGACCTCACCGCGCGCCTGCCCGCCGCGCCCTCGGCCCCGCCTCCCGCCGGGCACCCCGGGACGCCGCCCGCGCGGCAGGACGTCCCGTCCCCGGCGGGGCCGGCCCAGCAGCCGCCGCCGCAGCCGGCGCCGCACGTGCCCGCGGGCGGCGGGCACGAGGAGGGGAGGGGCTAGATGGACCACGCTCTGGTCAAGCGCCTCCGCCAGGAGGTCGGCGACCGGCTGGCCCGGCAGCGGCGGCTGGACGCCGCCAACGGGCTGCCGCCGATGTCCGGCGAGGACGAGCGGCAGTTCGCCCGCGCCCTGATCGGCCAGGTGCTGGAGGAGTACGCGCGCGGCGAGATCACCTCGGGGCGACGGCCGCCGAACGCCGAAGAGGAGGAGGCCCTCGCCGCCGGCGTGCACGCGGCCCTGTTCGGCGTCGGCCGGCTCCAGCCGCTGCTGGAGGACCCCGAGATCGAGAACATCGACATCAACGGATGCGACCGCGTGTTCCTCGGCTACGCCGACGGCCGCGAGGCGATGGGCGAGCCGGTCGCCGAGAGCGACGAGGAGCTGGTCGAGCTGATCCAGATCCTCGCCGCCTACAGCGGGCTGTCCTCGCGCCCGTTCGACACCGCGAACCCGCAGCTGGACCTGCGGCTCCCGGACGGGTCGCGGCTGTCGGCGGTGATGGACGTGACCGTCCGGCCCGCGCTGTCGATCCGCCGCGCCCGCCTCGGCAAGGTGTTCCTCGCCGACCTGGTCGGCAACGGCACGATCACGCAGGAGGTCGGGCAGTTCTTCCGCGCCGCCGTGCACGCCCGCAAGAACATCATGATCGCGGGCGCGACCAACGCGGGGAAGACGACGCTGCTGCGCGCCGTCGCCAACGAGATCCCGACGCACGAGCGGCTGATCACCGTCGAGCGCGCGCTGGAACTCGGCCTCGACGCGTTCCCCGAGCTGCACCCGAACTGCGTGGCGTTCGAGCAGCGGCTGCCGAACTCCGAGGGCCAGGGCGCGATCTCGATGGCCGAGCTGGTCCGCCGGTCGCTGCGGATGAACCCGTCCCGGGTGATCGTCGGCGAGGTGCTCGGCGACGAGATCGTGACGATGCTGAACGCGATGACGCAGGGCAACGACGGGTCGCTGTCGACGATCCACGCCAACTCCTCGGCGGAGGTGTTCAACCGCGTCGCCACGTACGCGATCCAGTCGGAGGAGCGGCTGCCGGTCGAGGCGACCCACATGCTGATCGCGGGCGCGATCGACTTCGTCGTGTTCATCGAGAAGCGCAACGACTACGCCTCCGGCGGGAGGCTGCGCCGCTACGTGGCCAGCGTCCGGGAGGTCACGGGCGTGGACGGGCGCGTGCTGTCCTCGGAGATCTTCGCGCTCGGGCCGGGCGGGTACGCCGTCCCCGCCGCGCCGATCGCGTGCGTCGCCGACCTCGTCGACCACGGCTACGACCCGTCCGCCGGAGGCGGCTGGTGACGCGCGGGGGTGGTGGGCGATGTACGCGCCGGACGTGATGCTCGCCGTCGCCGCCGGCGGCGCGGTCGGCGGCGGCCTCCTGCTGCTCATCGTCGCGATGCGCGGGCTGCCGCCGCGCCGCGGGCCCGCCCGCGGCCGCAGCCGCGAGGACCTGGTCCGCACCCTCACCACCCGTACCGCCGTCGCCGTCATCGTCGGCGCCGTCGTGCTGATCGTGACGCGCTGGCCGATCGCCGCCGCCGGCACCGCGGCGCTCGTCCTCGCCTGGAACGGCCTGGCGGGCGGCGCCGCCGAGGAGCGCAGGGGCATGGCGCGGCTGGAGGCCCTCGCCGCGTGGACCGAGTCGCTGCGCGACACCATCGCCGGCGCCGTCGGGCTGGAGCAGGCCATCCCCTCCTCGCAGCGCGCCGCCGCGCCCGCCCTCCAGCAGCCGCTGCGCAACCTCGTCGACCGGCTGCACACCCGCGTCCCGATGCCGGAGGCGCTGCGCCGGTTCGCCGACGACCTGGACGACCCGTCCGCCGACCTGGTGATCGCCGCCCTCATCCTGAACGCCAAGCTGCGCGGCCCCGGGCTGCGCGACATGCTCGGCGCCCTCGCCGACTCGGCCCGCGCCGAACTCGACATGCGGCGCCGCGTGGAGGCCGACCGCCGCGCGACCCGGCGCAGCGTCCGGATCGTCGTCGCCGTCTCCGTCGGGACGGCCCTGGCCCTCGCCGTGTTCAACCATTCCTACGTCGAGCCGTACGACGACGTGCTCGGGCAGCTCGTCCTGTGCATCGTCGCCGCCCTGTACGGGGCCGCGTTCCTGTGGCTGCGCCGCCTGTCGCGGTACGAGATGCCCGGGCGGTTCCTCAGCGAGCCGCGCGGGGCCGCCCAGCCCGGCGTGCCCGGCGAGGTGCCGAGCACCGTCGCGGGCTGGCAGGGCCGGACCGCCGAGGGCGGTGGAGCCTCGTGAACGGCGCGATGATCGCCGGCGCCGTCGTCGGCTTCGGCCTGTACATCCTCGTCCGGGCGCTGTTCCCGTCGCGTCCGGGCCTCGCCGCGCGGATGGCCGCGCTCGACGCCGCCCGCCGCCGCGACCTGGAGGAGCAGCGGGCCGGGACGGCCTCGCCGACGCTGGAGCGGGTCGGCGGGACGCGGGCGAAGATCGGGCGGGAGCTGGCGCGGATCTGCGAGGCGCGCGGCTGGCGGCTGCGGTCGGTGCGCGCCGACCTGGCGATCACCGAGCGGTCGCTGGAGGCGTTCCTCGCCACGAAGTTCCTGCTGCCCGCCGCCGCGCTGCTGTTCATCCCGCTGATCGTCGCCTACTTCACGCTGCTCGGCCTCGGCTCGTCCGTCGCCGTCCCGGTGTGGATCTGCGTGCTGTTCGCCGCCCTGTTCTTCTTCTTTCCCGACATGCAGCTCCGGCAGGAGGCGCAGGCGCGCCGGCAGGACTTCCGGCACGTCGTCGGCGCGTTCCTCGACCTGGTCTCGATGAATCTCGCGGGCGGCCGCGGCGTCCCCGAGGCGCTGATGACCGCCTCGAACGTCGGCGAGGGCTGGGCCATGCACCGCATCCGCGACGCCCTGTCCAACGCCCGCATCACCGGCCGGACCCCCTGGCAGGCGCTCGGCGGGCTGGGCGAGGAGGTCGACATCGCCGAGCTGCGCGACCTCGCGGGCGCGCTCGCGCTGGTGTCCGACGACGGCGCCCAGGTCCGCAAGTCCCTCGCCGCCCGCGCCGCGTCGATGCGCAGCCGCGAGCTGTCGGAGCTGGAGGGCAAGGCGGGCGAGCGCTCCCAGTCGATGCTCATCGCGCAGCTGTTCCTGTGCGCCGGCTTCCTGATCTTCCTCGCCTATCCGGCCCTGATGCGGGTGCTCGCCTCATGACCGAGAACCGTATGACCTCTGACAGTCCCGCCGAACCCCCTCTGGAGGTGTCACGATGAGTCCGCTCAATCCCCTGAACGACCCGGCCGTCGTCTACTTGCGCGCCCTGATCGGCACCCGGCTGGCGCGGCTGCGAGACGAGGAGGAGCGGTGCCGCGGCGCGTCCGCGATCGAGTGGGCGATCATCACCGCGATCCTGGCGCTGATCGCGATCACGATCGGGGCGGTGATCCAGAAGAAGATCCAGGACAAGGCCAACAGCATCAACACGGGCTGACCGCCGTGCGGCCCAGGGAACCCGGCGTCTCCTCCGACGCGGGGGCCTCATCGATGGAGTGGGCGCTGCTCACTCCCGTCCTCATCCTCATGATGCTCGTCGCGGTGCAGTTCGCCATGGTCTTCCACGCCCGGCATGTCGCGCTCGCGGCGGCGCAGTCGGGCGCCCGCGTCGCGCGCACCTCCCCGGTCGGCGGCGGCTGGGAGGGCGCGGCGACCGCGAAGGCGGCCGGCAGCGTGCGCGAGATCGGCCCGGACCTGCTCGGCGGGCTCCAGGTCAGGGCGGGGGAGGACAACGACGAGCGCTGGGTCGAGGTCAGCGGCGAGGCCGTCCAGGTCGTCCCGTTCATGACGTTCCACGTGTCGCAGCGCTCGCAGGGGCCGATCGAGTGCTTCCGTCCCGACGTCGGCGCCGGGACGGCCTGCCAGCGGGGAGCCGGCGGATGAGGGCCCGCGTGCCGCGTCCCGCCGCCGACGGCGGTTCCATGTCCCTGGAGATGGTCCTCGTCACGCCCATCTTCGTGGCGTTCCTGCTGTTCCTCGCGGGCGCCGGGCGGATGGTGGACGCCAAGAGCCAGGTGGACGGCGCGGCCCGCGACGCCGCCCGCGCCGCGTCCATCGCCCGCAGTTCCGGAGCCGCGCAGAGCCTCGCCGCCGACACGGCGTCCGCCGGGCTGCGCGGAACCGCCTGGTGCTCGGGCGGCCCCTCCGTGCAGACCGACGTGTCCCGCTGGGGGCCGGGAGGCAGCGTCGGCGTGACCATCACCTGCGACGTCGACCTCGGCGACCTGGCGTTCATCGGGCTGCCCGGCAGCAAGCGGCTCCAGGGCCACGCGATCGCGCCCGTCGACACCTACACCTTCCGCGGGACCGACGGCGAGCCGCCGGAGGACGCGCCATGACGAGACCACCCACCGCGTCGGAGGCGCGGGCCGCCGGCGACGGCCCGGCCGGGGACGACGGCCGCGACCGGGGCACGATCGCGATGTACACGGTGCTGTTCACCCCGGTCGTCATCCTGCTGGCCGGGCTGCTCGTGGACGGCGGCCTCGCCATCCACGCCCGGCAGCGCGCCGCGGACATGGCCGAGCAGGCCGCCCGCGCCGGGGCGAACCAGATCGACACCGACGCCCTGCGGCGGACCGGGGAACCCGTCCTGGACCCGGGCCGGGCCCGCGCGGCGGCGTGCGACCTGCTGGCCTCCTACAGCGACCAGGTGACCGGGTCCCGGTGCGACGCCGACGAGCAGGAGGTCGCGGTCACCGTGCGGATCGGCGTCCGGCCGCAGCTGCTCGGGATCATCCCGGGCTTCGGCGAGTTCCAGCTGACCTCCAGCGCGACCGCCCGCCCGGTCACGGGCGGACCGGGAGGAGTCAACCCGTGAGCATCGGCGAGAACGGCTTTACCATGAGGACGACGTCCAGCGACCGGAGAACGGCAGGGGCGCGATGGTGACACGGCAGGGGCGCAGGGCACCCGTCCGGGTGCGCAGGCAGCGCAGCGCGGGCGACGTACTGGCCGGGATCGGGGCGCTCGTCCTGCTCGCCGCGCTGATGGCGGGCGTGCCGTTCGCGCTGCTGACGATCTTCGGTTCGCCGCTGCCGGACCACGTGCCGTCCGCGTCCGACCTCACGCACAAGGTGGGGCCGGGCTCGCTCATCGCGATCCTCGTGGTGCTGGTGTGGCTCGCCTGGATCCAGCTCGCGGCGTGCGTGGTCGTCGAGGTGTACGCCGGGATCCGCGGCGTCGGCGTGCCCGCGCGGGTGCCGCTCGCGGGCGGCACGCAGTCGCTCGTGCACCGGCTCGTCGTGGCCGCGCTGCTGCTGTTCACCGCCACCACCGCGATCATGCCGGCGCTCTCCGGCGGCGGGCTGTCCCAGCGGCCGCCCGCCGTGCAGATGCAGCCGCAGTCGCAGGAGTTCCACCGGATCCCCGAGGCGCCGGAGCGCCCCGCCGCCGCCCCGGCCGCCGAGAACCTCGCCGCGCACCCGGCGGAGAAGGCCGCCACCACCAAGATCTACCGGGTGCACCCGCCGGAGGGCCGGCACCACGAGTCCCTGTGGGAGATCGCCGAGAAGTGCCTCGGCGAGGGCCGCCGCTACAACGAGATCTACTCCCTCAACAAGGGCCACATCCAGCCGGACGGGACGCGGCTGACGATCGCGAGCCTGATCCGTCCCGGCTGGATCCTGGAGATGCCCGCGGACGCCAAGCACGCGCAGGTCATCCCCACCAAGGACCTCCACGACTACTTCAAGCACGGGCACGCCGTCCCCGACGCGCCCGCCAGGACGAACCCGGCCCCGCCCGCGGTGCCGAAGCCCACCCCGCCGGCGCAGCAGACACCGCCCGCGCAGCAGGCTCCGCCGACGCAGGCTCCGCCGACCCATCAGGCGCCGCCCACGCATCAGCCGCCCACGCAGGAGGCCCCGCCGACGCAGCCGCCCGCCTCCCAGGCCCCGCCGGCCGTCCCGCGGCCGTCGGCCACGCCGACCCCGGCGCCGCAGCACACCGAGCCGAAAGCGCCAGCGACCGAAAAGCCCGCATCGGAGAAGCCGGCGCCGGAGAAGCCGGAGACGGCGCAGCCGTCCGCGCACGACGGCGGGACGGAGCGGCCCTCGGACGAGACCGGCCGCACGTTCGACGTGAGCTGGCCGCACGGCATCGCGGCGGCGTCGCTGCTCGCCGCCGGGCTGCTCGGCGCGCTCGGCCGGCGGCGCCGCACCCAGATGTGGCACCGCGCGTTCGGGCACATGATCGTCCGGCCGGAGGGGGCCGCGGTCGAGGCGGAGCGGGCGCTGCGGATCGGCGCCGACGAGGACGCCGCGCGGCTGCTCGACCTCGGGCTGCGGCACATGTCCAAGTCGATGGCGGCGGGCGGGCGCGCCCTGCCGACCATCTACGGCGTGCACCTCGGGCACGGCAGCCTCGACCTGTGGATCGCGCCCGCCGACCGGAACCCGCCCGCGCCCTGGCAGGCGTTCGACGACGGGCAGGTGTGGCGGCTGGGCGCCGACGCGCTGCCGGGCCTGGAGGCCTCCGACCTCGTCGACGTCCTCGCCCCCTACCCCGGCCTGGTCTCGATCGGCACGAACGACAACGGCCGCATCCTCGTCGACCTGGAGGCCGCGCACGGGCTGATCGCGCTGCGCGGGCCCGAGGACACCCGCCGCGCCGTGCTGTCGGCGGTCGCGCTGGAGCTGGCCACCAACCGCTGGTCCGACCACATGCGGATCACGCTCGTCGGGTTCGACGCCGAGCTCGGCGAGGGCCTGGCGGAGATCGCCCCGGACCGCGTCCGGTCCGTCCCGACGCTGGAGGACGCGCTGCCCGAGCTGGAGGGGCGCAGCGAGGAGGTGCGGCAGGCGCTCGCCGCGTCCGGCGTCGACTCGGTGCTCACCGGACGCTGCCGCGGCGTGTTCGGCGAGGCGTGGATGCCGCACTACCTGATCATGGCGGACCAGCCCGCGGAGCGGGACGCCGACCGGCTCGTCGCGCTGGCCCGCACCGGCACCCGGATGGCCGCCGGCTACGTCGTGCCCGGCGACGTGCAGGGCGCCACCTGGACGTGGGACGTCGACGCCGCCGGGCGCCTGCAGGCCGGCGTGCTCGGCTTCGACGTCGAGGCGCAGCTCGTCGGCGACGACGACTACCGCGGCGTGTTCGAGCTGTTCCGGACGGCCGCGCGGCTGGAGCCGGTGGAGCTGCCCGGCCTCGCCGGCGGCGAGGAGCCGCCGACCGCGCAGGAGTCGTCGGTGGAGGTCCGGCTGCTCGGCCCGATCGAGGTCGACGCGCCGGGGCCGATGGACGAGTCCCGCCGCGAGCTGTGCACGGAGCTGCTGGTGTACCTCGCGGCGCACCCGGAGGGCGTCCACCCGACGGTGCTGTCCGGCGCGATCTGGCCGCGCGGCACCAGCGCCGGGGTCCGCGACGCGTCCGTGGCCCGCGTGTCGGACTGGCTCGGCCGCGACGCCCGCGGCCGCCCCAACCTGTACCACGACGACCGGGGCCGGATCCGGCTCGGCTCCGAGGTGCGCGTCGACCTGAACGTGTTCCGCTGGCTGGTGTGGCGGTCGGCGGCCGAGCCCGCGTCCGAGACCGCCTACATGGCGTACGCGCTGGACCTCGTCCGCGGCCCGCTCCTCGCCGACCGGCCGCGCGGCCGCTACGCCTGGCTCGCCGACCACGACCTGGAGTTCGAGGCGCCCGCGCGGGTGATCGACGTCGCGCACCGCCTCGTCGTGCTGCGGCTGGAGGAGGGCGACCCGCGCGGCGCGGTGAGCGCGGCCCGCGCCGGGCTGCGGCTCGCCCCCGAGGACGAGGGCCTGTGGCGCGACCTGCTCCGCGCCACCCACGCGACCGGCGACGTGGCGCAGGTCCAGGTGGCCGTTGACGAGCTGCGCGGCCGCGTCGGCCGGGACCCGCTGTTCGACGGGCTCCAGCCCGAGACGGAGGCGCTCGTCGAGGAGCTGCTCCCCGACTGGCACCCTGTCGGTTCGCGCTAGCGGTACAGGCCGGTGCCGCCCAGCGAGTAGCGGCCCGGCTGCGGATGCACGCACAGGCCCGCCGGGCGGCCGCCGACCCGGACGGACCGGACGACGCGCCCGGTCCGGGTCGAGACGGCGTAGACGAGCCCGGCGGGGTCGGCGAGCCACAGCGCCGTGCCGTCCGAGGACACCCCGCCCGGTGCGGGCGAGCCGCCGCCGGGCAGCGGCCAGCGGGCCGCGACCCGCCGCGATCCGAACTCGACGGCGGTGAGGGCGCCGCCGCCCACGACGAAGAGCCGCCGCGCGTCCCTGCTGATCGCCAGGCCCCGCGCGCCGGGCCCCGTCCGGACGAACCCGGCCAGGGCGAACCGCCGGGCGTCCACCAGCCACACCCCGCCGTGGCGGGCGTCCGCGACGTAGAAGGCGGACCCGTCGGGGGAGAGGCGCAGGTCGCCGGGCCGGGCCCCGTCCGGCAGCCGGATCGTGCCGGAGACGGCGCGGCTCGCGATACCGACGCGGGTGAGCAGGCCGGCGGCGGTGCACGTGGCGACGAGGGACGCGCCGTCGGGCGTGAAGTCGGCGTGCCCGGCCGCGCACGGCAGGGGCGCCGACCCCCGCGGCGCCATCGTGCGCGGGTCGCGCAGGTCGACCCGGTCCGGGCGGCGCGCCAGGACGAGCGCGTCGCGGCCGTCGGGGGTGAAGTAGAGCCCGGTCGGCGCCGTGACCCCGACCGGGCGGCCCCGCCGCCCGCTGCGCGGCCCGAGCGGGATGAGCAGGCCGTTCGCGCGGTCGGTGGCCCACAGCCGCCGCAGATCCCACGACGGCGCCAGCCGCGACGCCGCCCCGGTGTGGAAGCGGCCGACGAGCCGGAGCCCGGCGGCGTCGAGGACGTCGACGTACGGGCCGTTCGGCACGTACAGCCGCGGCGGCAGCCCGCGCGCGGCCGGCGCGAGCATCCCGGGGCCGGTGGCGGCGTAGACGGCGCCGCCCGCGGGCGCGACGGGCACCCCGCCGGGCGGCCCGGACTCGGACGCGCGCGGAGCGGCGCCGCCCGGGCGCGCCGGCAGGTAGGGCGCCGGCCCGCCGAGCCCGACGACCGGGTCGTCCGGGGAGCCCTCCCCGGGCCGGTAGAAGGGGACGGGCGACTCGCACCCGGCCAGGCCGGTCAGCGCGAGGCCCGCGGCGAGCGGCAGCGCGGCGGCCCGTGATCGTCCCTTGTGAGTTCGCATGCGCGGTCTCCCCCATTCACGGCGGGGACCTTACCTACGGACGACGCTCGGTATCCGGTTAATTGCCAAACGTGTTCCCCGCGGAGGCGGTTTCGGGTGCCGGCCGGCCCTCGGGGTGCGCGGTTCACCGCCACGAAAGACGCAAAGCCCACCCGCCCGCTTAAAAAACACTTATGTCTGTTAGATTCGGCGCCGGTCCTGAGGGGAGCGATCGATGACCTTCGCGCACTGGCCCGGCACCGTCGACGACATCATCGGCGGCGACCAGGCCGTCATACTTGCCACCGTCACCCCGGCCAGGGGAGTGGTGCTCACCCCGGTCACCAACTTCGGCGCGCGTGACCGCGACGGCGGAACCATTACGGTGAACAGTTCGGTTGGAGGGTGGAAGAAGCTCCAGCGCATCAAGCGCGAACCCAAGGTCGCCCTGGCCTTCCACACGCGAGACCACGGCTACAGCGACCGGCCCGAATACGTGCTGGTCCAGGGCACCGCATCGCTCTCAGCCCCGCTCGGCGACTACCCCGAGACGCTGGGCGCCGACTGGGAGCGCTTCGACGGGCCCCGCGCCACCGGCCCCTTCTGGAACCGCTGGCTGCGCCTCTACTACACCCGCGTGCTGATCGAGGTCACCGTCGCGCGCATGGTCGTCTGGCCCGACCTCGCCTGCCGGGAGGAGCCCCGCGTGCTCGGACCGGCGCTGCCGAGCGGCCCTCCGGCACCGCACGAGCCGCCCGGCCTGGGCACCGCCCCCCGGATCGACCACGCCAGGGCGTCCAGTCGCCTGGCGGCATTGCCCGAGACCCTGCTCGGCTGGACCGGCGCCGACGGCTTCCCCATGGTGGTCCCCGTCTCCGTCACCGGCCACGACCCGGCCGGCCTACTGCTCGACGCACCTTCCGGGATCCTCCCCGGCGGAGGTCGTCGCGCCGGCCTGACCGCCCACTCCTTCACCAAGTACGTCCAGGGGCAGCACCAGCGCGTCCACACCGGATGGCTGGAGAACGGCCCCGAGGTGCGCTACGCCCCGCACACGGAACTCGCCTACCGGACACCGCCGTCCAGGCTTGTCTACCGGCTCGGAGTGGGCGCCGCCATGCGCGTCGCCCGGCGACGCGCGCGCCGTGCGGGCCACGACATCCTCGGCTGAGGCACCGTGGCCGGTCCTCAGTCGGACTTGCCGATGCCGATGCCGAACTCACGGTAGACGCGCTCCCAGAAGCCGTCGCGCAGCCAGGTGCGGGCCTCCTGGTAGGGGCGCAGCGAACCGCCGAGCTCCTTCTCCGCCTCGATCAGCAGTTCCTTGTCGATGACGGGCGGCAGGATCGGGCCGGGCAGCAGGTCGCGGATGTTGTCCCGGCCCCGCTCGAAGATCCACTTCTGGGCGACGTGCTCGCCGATCTCCAGCATGTGGTCGCGGTCGGGGCCGAGCTTGCCGTCGGACGGCGCGGCCGTGGCGGAGTTCAGCGACGCGGCCACCGTGGCGGGCGTGGCGGCGCCCGGCACCGGGACGGCAGCGCGGGCCGCCGCGGGCGTCGGCTTGACCGACGGGGGGCGCCCCGCGAACACCTGCGACGGTGACGGGACGGGGCTGGAGCGCTGCGCGGCGGCCGCGGCGTCGCGGACCGCGGCGGCGGACCCGGGCGCGGGCACCGGCAGCACCTTGGCCTTGGTGAAGTACGGGCGCAGGAACTCGGCGGGCAGCACCTCGACCGTGTCGGACTCCCAGACCAGCCACTCGGCCTGGTTCGAGCCGTGCGTCGGCTCGACGCCCCACAGGTGCACGCGGATGCCGTAGCGCTGCGCGGCCTCCACGGCGGGCAGCATGTCCTCGTCGCCGGCCAGCAGCACCGCGTCGGTGATCCCGCGGTGCCGGGCCAGGGCCTCCAGGTCGGCGCGCAGCTGGGCGTCCACGCCCTTCTGCTGCCCCTGGGCGTTCAGGTTGCCGAGGCGCAGCTTCACCAGCGGCAGGTTGGCGATCACCCGCTGGTCCACGGTCGGCTGGCGCTTGGGCGCGGCGTCGAACCAGTACACCCGCAGCAGCTCGCCCCGCCGCTGCTCGTCGGCGTGGTCGGTGAGCGCCTTGATGAGCTTCTCCGCGGCGACCCGGTACTCCCGCCGGGATCCGCAACCGAGCAGCAGGGCACCGGAGGCCGCGTAGAGGTACCCCGCGTCGACGAAGATCGCGTATCGCGCGGGCTGTGGGACGTACTCCGAGGTGGCCATGGCCTTCCACCTTATTCGTGCGGAGCGCCCCGCCGGGTGCGAACCACGGTTACATGTCGCGGGGCGGCCCGGCGTGGCCCGCGTCGGGCGTCAGCGCGGCAGGCCGCTCGCCCGCCACGCCCCGGGCCCCCGCGGCCGCGGCGCGCCCGCGAGCGTGGTGCGCACGAGCCGGGAGCGGTCGGCCCAGCGCGACGGCGGGGGCGGGGCCGCGCCGTCGCGGGCCGCGGCGGCGGCCCCGGCGCGGGCGGTCAGCACGGCGACCAGCGCCGCGACCTCCTCCGGACCCGGGTCGCCGCGGACGATCCGCAGGAACGGCTTGCTGTCGGCGGTCACGAGATATCCCACCTTCCGGGCGTGTCCCCGCTAGAGCGGGATGTTCCCATGCTTCTTGGGCGGCAGGGTCTTGCGCTTCTCGCGCAGCGCCCGCAGCGCCCGCACCACCTGCCCGCGCGTCTCCGACGGCTTGATCACGTTGTCGATGTAGCCGCGGTCCGCCGCGATGTAGGGGTTGGCGAGCGCGTCCTCGTACTCGGTGATCAGCTCGGCGCGGCGGCCGTCGGGATCGTCGGAGGCGGCCAGCTCGCGCCGGTACAGGATGTTCACCGCGCCCTGCGCGCCCATCACGGCGATCTGCGCCGTCGGCCACGCCAGGTTGATGTCGGCGCCGAGGTGCTTGGACCCCATGACGTCGTAGGCGCCGCCGTAGGCCTTGCGCGTGATGATCGTGACGAGCGGGACGGTGGCCTCGGCGTAGGCGTACAGCAGCTTCGCGCCGCGCCGGATGATCCCGTTCCACTCCTGGTCGGTGCCGGGCAGGAAGCCGGGGACGTCCACGAAGGTCAGCACCGGGATGTTGAAGGCGTCGCAGGTCCGGACGAACCGGGCGGCCTTCTCGGAGGCGTCGATGTCGAGCGTCCCGGCGAACTGCATCGGCTGGTTGGCGACGATGCCGACCGAGTGGCCCTCGACCCGGCCGAACCCGACGATGATGTTGGGCGCGTACAGCGCCTGGACCTCCAGGAACTCGCCGTCGTCCAGCACGTGCTCGATGGCGGTGTGCATGTCGTACGGCTGGTTCGGCGAGTCGGGGATGAGGGAGTCGAGCTCCTCGTCCACCTCCGACGGGTCGACGGGCACGTCGAACGCGGGCGCGTCGGACAGGTTGTTCGACGGCAGGTACGACAGCAGCGCCTTGACGTACTCGATCGCGTCGTCCTCGTCCGACCCCTGGTAGTGGGCGACGCCGGAGCGCGAGTTGTGCGAGTGGGCGCCGCCGAGCTCCTCCATGGTCACCTCTTCGCCGGTGACCGTCTTGATGACGTCCGGCCCGGTGATGAACATGTGGGACGTCTTGTCCACCATGACGATGAAGTCGGTGATCGCGGGGGAGTACACGGCCCCGCCCGCGCACGGCCCCATGACCAGCGAGATCTGCGGGATGACGCCGGAGGCGTGCACGTTCCGCTTGAAGATCTCCGCGTACAGGCCGAGCGCGACCACGCCCTCCTGGATCCGCGCGCCGCCGGAGTCGTTGATGCCGATCACCGGGCAGCCGGTCGTGACGGCGTGGTCCATGACCTTGCAGATCTTCTCGCCGAAGACCTCGCCGAGGGAGCCGCCGGAGACGGTGAAGTCCTGGCTGAAGACCGCGACGGGACGCCCGTCGACCGTGCCGTACCCGGTGACGACGCCGTCGCCGTAGGGGCGGTTCTTCTCCATCCCGAAGCTGGTGGAGCGGTGCCGCGCCATCTCGTCGAACTCGACGAACGAGCCGGGGTCCAGGAGCGCGTCGATCCGCTCCCGGGCCGTCATCTTGCCCTTGGCGTGCTGCTTCTCCACGGCGCGCGCCGAACCGGCGTGCACCGCCTCGTAGCGGCGCCGTTCCAGGTCCGCGATCTTTCCCGCCGTGGTGTGGATGTCGTAGTCCACCGGGGGTTCAGGGGCTTCCATCGCCATGCGCGCCAGGGTAACCGCCCGCTGATGCCGCGCTCGCGGCCGGGGCCCGCTGACCGGGACCGACGGGGGCGCGGGCCGGTGGGAAGGGGCCTCGCGGCCTCTCGTTACCCTTGGTCGGGTGGCTACGAAGACGCGAGACATCCTCCGGCAGGACATGCCCGAACCGCTGCGCCGCGACGTGCGGCTGCTCGGCGCCATGCTCGGCGACTCCCTCGTGGAGTACGGCGGTCCGGGGCTCCTGGACGACGTCGAGCGGCTCCGCCACGCGGTGATCTCGGCCCGCCGAGGCGAGGCGGGCGGCGACGACGTCGCCGCCCTCGTCGACGGCTGGTCGCTGGAACGCGCCGGCCAGGTCGCCCGCGCGTTCACCGTGTACTTCCACCTGACGAACCTGGCCGAGGAGCACCACCGCATCCGGACGCTGCGGGAACGTGACACCGGCGGCACCGTCGCCGGGTCCGCGGCCGCCGCGGTCGAGGAGATCCGCGCCGCGGGCGACGGACGGCTGGAGGCGGTCGTCGAGGGCCTGGAGTTCCGGCCGGTCTTCACCGCGCACCCCACCGAGGCCCGCCGCCGCGCTGTCGTCACCGCCATCCAGCGGATCAGCGACCTGCTGGCCCGGCTGAACGGCGACCCCGGCGCGAGCGAGCGCGAGGAGACCGAGCGCAGCCTCCGCGAGGAGATCGACCTGCTGTGGCGGACCGCGCTGCGCCGCGTCTCGCAGATGGACCCGCTGGACGAGGTCCGCACCGCGATGGCCGCGTTCGACGAGACGATCTTCCGGGTCGTCCCGCACGTGTACCGGTCCCTGGACCGCGCCCTGGAGGGCGGCGCCGACGCCGGGACCCTCGGCGCCCGCCCGCCGAAGGCCCGCCCCTACCTGCGGTTCGGCAGCTGGATCGGCGGCGACCGCGACGGCAACCCCTACGTCACCGCGCAGGTCACCCGGGACGCCGTCATGATCCAGGCGGACCACGTCCTGCGCGCCCTGGAGGCGGCGTGCGCCCGGATCGGCCGGGAGCTGACCGTCCACGAGTCGACCACGCCCGCGTCCGGCGAGCTGCTGAACGCCCTCGCCGCCGCCCGCACCGCCCACCCGCGGCTGCTCGGGGAGACGGCCAAGCGCTCGCCCGGCGAGCCGCACCGCCAGTTCCTCCTGCACGCCGCCGCCCGCATCTCCGCGACCCGCGAGCGCGACGCCGACCTCGCCTACGACTCCCCGGAGGAGCTGCTCGCCGACCTGCGCGCCGTCCAGGACTCCCTCGCCGCCGCGGGCGCCCCCCGGCAGGCGTACGGGCGCGTCCAGCAGCTCATCTGGCAGGTCGAGACGTTCGGGTTCCACCTCGCCGAGCTGGAGATCCGCCAGCACTCCGAGCTGCACGAGAAGGCCCTGGAGGAGGTCCGCTCCGGAGACGCGCGCTCGGAGATGACCGAGGAGATCCTGGAGACCCTCCGGGTCGTCGCCTGGATCCAGCGGCGGTTCGGCGTCCGCGCCTGCCACCGCTACATCGTCTCCTTCACCCGCTCCGCCGAGGACATCGCGAACGTCCACGCCCTGGCCGAGACCCTCGGCGACGGCGCGCCGGTCCTCGACGTGATCCCGCTGTTCGAGACCGGCGAGGACCTGGAGCGCGCGCCGTCCGTCCTCGACGGAATGCTGGAGATCCCGGCCGTCCGGCGCCGCCTGGAGGACACCGGCCGCCGCCTGGAGGTCATGCTCGGCTACTCCGACTCCGCCAAGCAGCTCGGCCCGACCAGCGCCACCCTGCGGCTGTACGACACGCAGGAGGCCCTCGCCGCGTGGGCGGCCCGGAACGACGTCAGGCTCACGCTGTTCCACGGCCGCGGCGGCTCGCTCGGCCGCGGCGGCGGGCCCGCCAACCGGGCGATCCTGGCGCAGGCGCCGGGCTCGGTCGCGGGCCGCTTCAAGGTCACCGAGCAGGGCGAGGTCATCTTCGCCCGCTACGGCCACGCCGAGATCGCCAAGCGGCATGTCGAGCAGGTCACCAGCGCCGTCCTGCTCGCCTCGACCGACGGCGTCCAGGACCGCGCCCGCGAGGCCGCGGCCCGCTTCCGCCCCCTCGCCGACAAGATCAGCGAGGCGGCCAGGGGCGCGTTCCGGAGCCTCATCGAGACCGAGGACTTCGCCGTCTGGTTCGCCCGGGTCAGCCCCCTGGAGGAGATCGCCGAGCTGCGCATCGGCTCCCGCCCGGCCCGCCGCAAGGCCGCCCGCGGCCTGGAGGACCTGCGCGCCATCCCGTGGGTGTTCGCCTGGACGCAGACCCGCGTCAACCTCCCCGGCTGGTACGGCCTCGGCAGCGGCCTCGCCGCCGTCTCCGACGACGGCCGCGACCTCGCCGAGCTCCGCGAGGCCTACGAGGCGTGGCCCCTGTTCAACACCCTCCTCGACAACGCCGAGATGAGCCTCGCCAAGTCCGACCGCGCGATCGCCGAGCGCTACCTGGCCCTCGGCGAGCGTCCGGAGCTCTCCGAGACCGTCCTGACCGAGTACGACCGCACCCGCCGCCTCGTCCTCGCGGTCACGGGCCACGACCGCCTCCTGGAGAACCGCCGGGTCCTGTCCCGCGCGGTCGAGCTCCGCAACCCCTACGTGGACGCCCTCTCCCACCTGCAGCTACGAGCCCTGAAGGCGCTGCGCGCGGGCGTGCGGGACGACGCGGAGCGCGCCCACCTGGAGGACCTCCTCCTGCTGTCGGTCAACGGCGTCGCCGCCGGCCTCCAGAACACGGGATGACCATGATCAGACCCGCCGCCCGGCCGGACCGCCCCCGCATCGAGGAGATCGTCGAAGCGGCCTACGCCCCCTGGGCCGAGATCATCGGCGCCCGCCCGATCCCCATGGACGCCGACTACGCGACCCTGATCGACGCCGGCCAGGTCTTCGTGACCGTCCCCAGGGACGGCCTGATCGTCCTCGTCCCCGAGGACGGCGTCCTCCTGGTCGAGAACGTGGCCGTGGACCCGGGCCGCCACGGCCGGGGCATCGGCCGAACGCTCCTGGCGTTCGCCGAGGACCGCGCCCGCACGCTGGCCCTGCCCCGCCTGCGCCTGTACACCAACGAGCTGATGACCCCCAACATCGCCCTCTACGAGCGCCTCGGCTACCACGAGACGGGCCGCGAGACCATCGGCGGCCGCGGCATCGTCCACATGGCCAAACAGGTGCCCGCCCGCTCGTAGGGGGTGTGTCGGCGGCGTCGGGCAGAATCCTCCCATGAGGTACGCGCTGCTGATCTGCGATGACGAGTCGGTCTCGCCGAGCAACGAGGAGCTGGCGGCCGATCCCCGGCACCAGGCGTGGCAGGCCGATCTGGACCGGCGCGGCGCGAAGCTCGTCGGTGCGCGGCTGCGGCCGGTGGCGGACGCGACCACGGTCCGGGTCCGCGAGGGGGAGACCCTGGTCGCCGACGGTCCGTTCGCCGAGACCAAGGACTTCGTCGGCGGCCTGTTGATCATCGAGTGCGCGGACCTGGACGAGGCGATCGAGATCGCCGCCGGGCACCCCTACGCCCGCTGGGGCGGCGTCGAGATCCGCCCCCTCTGGGAATGACCGCGCCCGGCGACCGGGTGCGGTCGGCCGTCGAGGCCGCCTACCGGGACGAGTGGGGCCAGGTCGTCGCCACCCTGATCGCGGCCACCGGCGACTGGGACCTGGCCGAGGACTGCGCGCAGGACGCCTTCGCCGCCGCGCTGGCGAGCTGGCCCCGCGACGGCGTCCCGCGCCGCCCGGGCGCCTGGCTCACCACGGCGGCCCGCAACCGCGCGCTCGACCGGCTGCGCCGCGACGCGGCCGGCGCGGCCAAGCTGCGCCTGCTCGCGGCCGGCGGCGCCGGCGAGCCCGCCGAGGAGGACATCCCCGACGAACGGCTCAGACTGATCTTCACCTGCTGCCACCCGGCGCTGCCGTTCCCGGCCCGGGTCGCGCTCACCCTGCGCACGCTGGCCGGGTTGAGCACCGACGAGATCGCCCGGGCGTTCCTGACCGCCGAACCCGCGATGGCGCAGCGCCTGGTCCGCGCGAAGCGCAAGATCCGCGAGGCGGGCATCCCGTACCGGATCCCGGCGGCCGCGCATCTCCCGCGGCGCCTCGCAGCCGTGCTCGCGGTGCTCTACCTGATCTACAACGAGGGGTACGGCGAGGAGGGGCGGCGGGGCCTGGCGGCCGAGGCCGTCCATCTGGCGCGCGTGCTCGTCCGGCTGATGCCGGCCGAACCCGAGCCGCGAGGGCTGCTCGCGCTGATGCTCTTGCACGAGGCCCGCCGTCCCACCCGCACGGACGGCGGCGTCCTCGTCACCCTGGAGGACCAGGACAGGTCCCGGTGGGACCGGGCGCTGATCGCCGAAGGCGTGGAGACGCTCGACCGGGCGGTCGCGATGCGGCGCCCCGGCCCCTACCAGGTGCAGGCCGCCATCGCCGCCTGCCACGCCACGGCGCCCGGCGCGGCGGCCACCGACTGGCCGCAGATCGCGGCGCTGTACGGCGAGCTGGCCCGGCTGGCGCCGTCCCCGGTCGTGGACCTCAACCGCGCTGTGGCGGTCGCGATGGCGGACGGCGTCGCGGCGGGCCTCGCCCTCGTCGACGAGCTCGCGGCGTCCGGGAGGCTCGCCGGGTACCACCTCCTGCCCGCGACCCGCGCCGACCTGCTCCGCCGCGACGGCCGCGCCGCCCAGGCCAGAACGGCGTACGAGGAGGCGCTGGCGCTCGCGCCCACCGAGCCCGAGCGCCGCTATCTGGCGCGCCGCCTCCGCGAACTCTGAGAAATTCTTCGCCGCGGGTGTCGATCCCGGCGGGCGCCCTTCGTCGGTGGGGCGAAGGTCCACCGAGAGGAAGGGAAGCCATGAACCCCACGACGCCGATGCCCGAGGTGGTCGACCGGGCCGCCTGGCAGGCCGAACTGGACGCGCTGCGGGAGCGGGAGAAGGCCCACACCCGCGCGGGCGACGCGATCGCGGCGGCGCGGCGGCGGCTGCCGATGGTGGAGGTGGACGCCTCCGCGCCCCTGACCGGCCCGGACGGCCCCGTGACGCTGCTGGACGCATTCGAGGGCCGCCGCCAGCTGATCGCGTACTACATGATGTGGTCCGCCGGCCGGCCCGCCGCCGAGCAGTGCGACGGCTGCACGTACTTCAACGGCCAGCTCAGGGAGCTGTCCAACCTGCACGCGGCGGGCATCACCTACGCCACCCTTTGCCAGGGCCCCTACGAGGAGAGCGTGCGGTACCGCGACTTCATGGGCTGGGAGATGCCCTGGTACTCCGCCCAGGACTCCGCGGAGACCCTGCTCACCGGCCGCCGGCCCGGCATGTTCCACCTGGTCTTCTACCTGCGGAACGGCGACCGCGTCTTCGAGACCTACTGGACGAACGGCCGCGGTGTCGAGGCCATGGACATCGCCTACTCGCTCATGGACATGTCCGTCTACGGGCGCCAGGAGAACTGGGAGGACTCCCCCGAAGGCTGGCCGCGCGAAGGCTCGGTCGACGGCGGCTTCTTCCGCACCGACGGCCGCCCGACGGCCCAGTGGCCCCGCCTGCAAACAGGCCACTCCGACACCCTGACCTAGAGCCTCAGCCGGGTCACGGGCAGGCGCGTGGAGTGACCGCAGCGACGCCACACAAGCCGCAACAGGCACAACCGACCGCAACAGCGGCGTGAGGATCGCCTGCGTCGCAACGGGGGTTCCAGGGGGTCGCCCCCCTGGGAAACACAGCGCGGGTCGGGCGGCCGGAAGGCGCTCTAAGCGCCTGGAGGTCGCACGACCCGTCGAGCCGGGCGACCGCAGCGACACGACACGAACCCGCACGGACGCGACACACCCGCACTGTGGCGTGAGGATCGTCCGGCTCGTGACGGGGGTTCCAGGGGGTCGCCCCCCTGGGAAACACAGCGCGGGTTGGGCGGCCGGAAGGCGCTCTAAGCGCCTGGAGGTCGCACGACCCGTCGAGCCGGGCGACCGGAGCGACACGACGCGAACCCGCACGGACGCGACACACCCGCACTGTGGCGTGAGGATCGTCCGGCTCGTGACGGGGGTTCCAGGGGGTCGCCCCCCTGGGCTAGGACGGCCAGACGGGCTTGCGCTTCTCGTTGAAGGCGGCGATGCCTTCGCGGCGGTCGGCGGAGAAGGCGGCCGTGCGCCAGGCGTTGTCTTCGAGGTCCAGGGCGGCGTCCAGGGCGGTGCCGCCGCCGAGGCGCATGGCGCGCTTGGCGGCGCGGACGGCGGTGGGGGAGTTGCGGGCGATCGACTCGGCGATGGCGAGGGCTTCCGCGCGGGCGGTGCCCGCGGGGACCCGGCGGTCGGCGAGGCCGTAGGCGAGGGCCTCCTCGACGCCGAGGCGGCGGCCGGTGAAGACCAGGTCGGCGGCCCTGCCGGGGCCGAGGCGGCGCAGGGCGAGCTGGGTTCCGCCGCCGCCGGGCACGAGTCCGACGCTCACCTCGGGGAGGCCGAACACGGCGGATTCGTCCGCGACGATGATGTCGGCGGACAGCGCGAACTCGCAGCCGCCGCCGAGGGCGTAGCCGTGGACGGCCGCGACGACGGGCTGCGGGAGGTTCAGGACGCCGCCGAACGCGGCGCGGAAGACCGGGCGCTGCGCGAGGATCTCCGCGTCGGTCATGGTGCCCCGCTCCTTGAGGTCGGCGCCCACGCAGAACGCCTTCTCTCCGGCGGCGCCGAGGACCACGGCGCGGGCCGAGGCGTCGGCGGCGACCTCGGCGCACACGTCGGCGAGGCGGCGGGCCATCGCGGTCGACAGGGCGTTGAGGGCTTCGGGCCGGTCCAGCACGATCTCCGCGACGTGCCCGTCGCGCCGCAGCGTCACGCCATCCAGCGTCGCACCATCCATGGGGGCACCCTAACGAGCGCGGTCGCCGCGGGCGGACGCCGGTCCCAAGATCGAAATCGCGATGGGGTTGGATTGGAGGTGTGAGCGACTCACCGTATGGGGATCTCGACCGGCCGCCGTTGCACGAGGCGGCGCTGCGGAGCGCGCTCGTGCGGGAGGGCGGGCTGTGGAGGGACGTCCGCGTGGTGGAGGAGACCGGGTCCACCAACGCCGACCTGGCCGAGCGGGCGCGGGAGGGCGCGCCGGAGGGGACGGTGCTGGTCACCGAGCTGCAGACGGCGGGCCGGGGGCGGCTCGGGCGGACCTGGACGGCGCCGCCGCGGTCGGGGCTGACGTTCTCGATGCTGCTGCGCCCCCGGGTGCCGGTGGCGCGGCTGGCGTGGGCGTCGCTGCTGACGGGCGTCGCGGTCGCCACCGCCCTCCGGCGGATGACCGCCTGGTCGCAGGAGGGGGAGGGGTTCCTCGGCGGCGGGGGCGACGTCGCGGTGGACGTGCGCCTGAAGTGGCCGAACGACGTGCTGGTCGGGGGCCGCAAGCTCGCCGGGATCCTCGCGGAGACGGTCGACGGCGGGCTGGTGGTCGGGGTCGGCCTGAACGTGGGGCTGCACGAGGAGGAGTTGCCGGTGCCGACGGCGACGTCCCTCGCGATCGAGGGCGCGCCGCTCAGCGACCGGGCGCCGCTGCTGCGCGCGATCCTGCGCGAGTTCGGCACCTGGTACCAGGAGTGGACGGCGCTCGACGGTGATCCGGAGAGCAGCGGGCTGCGCACCGCGTACCGGGACCTGTGCGCGACCCTCGGCCGCGAGGTGCGGGTGGAGATGCCCGGCGGCGAGCGGCTGGCGGGGACGGCGCGGGACGTGGACGGGGCGGGGCGGCTCGTGGTGGCCGGACCGGGCGGTGACGTCGCGGTCAGTGCGGGCGATGTGGTGCATGTCCGGTGAACGGGACAGGACGATCCGGCATCCGGCCGCTGACGTTGATGCTGATCTGCGACGATATGTGCGGGTACCGATTCACGACGCCGCCGCCACGGCCCACGGCGGCCGCGGACTGAGGGGCGGATGATGGCGGCCGGATTGCCGGATCCGAAGGAGATCGAAGAGCTCCTGCTCGGAGGCGAGCTGCGCTACAACCGCGTCCAGGCGGTCCGGCAGTCGGGGGTGTCCCGGGACTTCGCCGGCCGCATCTGGCGGGCGTTCGGCTACCCGTCGATGCCGGACGAGACGATCGCCTACACCGAGGGCGACGTGGCGGCGCTGGACCGGCTCCGCCGGCTCGTCGACGACGGGATCCTGGACGAGGACGGCGTGATCCGCCTGGTCAGGGCGTTCGGCCAGACGATGACCAGGCTCGCGGAGTGGCAGGTCAACCTGCTGCGCAGCATGCTGACGCAGGACCTGACCGAGACGCCGTCCGCGCAGGCGGTGGACACGGTGGTGGACATCGCCGAGAAGCACATCGGCGACTTCGAGCCGCTGGTGCTGCACGCGTGGCGGCGGCAGCTCGCGGCCGCGGGGACGCGGGCGCTGGCCGCGGCGGCGAGCCGGGAGAACGGCGATTCCGCGGGCCGGCCGATGACCACGGTCGGGTTCGCGGACATGGTCTCCTTCACCCAGGTCAGCCGGGAGCTGGAGGAGATCGAGCTGGCCCGCGTGGTGGAGTGGTTCGAGGAGACCGCCGCCGACATCATCGCCTCCTGCGGCGGCCGGCTGGTGAAGACGCTCGGCGACGAGGTGCTGTTCAGCGCGGGGACACCGGAGATCGGCGCGGAGATCGCGCTGACGGTGGCGGCGGCGATCCAGGACGAGACCGAGGTCCCGGACGTGCGGGTCGGGGTCGCGCACGGGCCCGTCCTGCCGCTGATGGGCGACGTGTTCGGCACGACCGTGAACCTCGCGGCCCGGCTCACCTCGCTCGCCCGGCCGGGCGCGGTGGTGATCGACGCCGAGCTGGCGGCGTGCCTGGAGAAGGCGCCGGGCTACGAGGTCACGCGGATCGTCAAGCGCCCGGTCCGCGGCCTCGGCATCATCCAGCCGTACGTGCTGCGCAGGAGCGGCGGGCGGGCGACGTAGGGCTCAGACGGGGCTCGGGCCGCCCTCGCCGGGCGAGTCGGTGAGGCGCTGCAGGTAGTTCTGCTCGCCGAGGGCCTGGACGAGGCTCAGTTCGGTCTCCAGGTAGTCGATGTGCTCCTCCTCGTCGGCGAGGATGTCCTCGAAGATCCGGGCGGAGGTGACGTCGCCGCGCGAGCGCATGAGCTCGATGCCGGGCCGCAGCCGGGCCACGGCCTCCATCTCGATCTCCAGGTCGGCCTTGAGCTGCTCGACGATGGTCTGCCCGATGCGCAGGGTGCCGAGCTTCTGGTAGTTCGGCAGGCCCTCCAGGAACAGGATCCGGTCGGTGAGCCGCTCCGCGTGCCGCATCTCGTCGAAGGACTCGTCGCGGGTGTGCTTGGCGATGCGGGTGAAGCCCCAGTTCTCCTGCATCTTGGAGTGCAGGAAGTACTGGTTGATCGCCGTGAGCTCGGCGGTGAGCTGCTCGTTCAGCAGAGCGATGATGTCGTTGTCGCCTTCCATGGCCCCCATGCTTCCATGCCGGGCCGGATCCGGGACAGTACCTAATCGCACACAGCGCGTTCCCTAATCGGAACGGAACGTAAGGGCGGGGTCTGTTCAGGCGGCGGTCGAGGTCGCGGGGTCGTTGCCCCCGAGGAGCGCGTCCGCTCCCCCGAGGAGCGCGTCCGCTCCCCCGAGGAGCGCGTCCGCCATGGCCGTGGAGGCGCGGTACTCGCTGACCATCGTGTGGATGCGCTTGGTGCACAGCCCGCAGCCGGGCTTGAAGCCGCAGGCCGCCTTGACGGCCTTGGCGGTCGTGCAACCGCTCGCCATGCAGCCGTGAACGTCGTCCTCCGTGACGGCGTTGCAGATGCAGACGTACATTCCGGTGGGAGACCTTCCGTGCGGCTCGTTGTCTACGCAGCGTGCCCCACCGGCGCCGGTTAGGGCGCCCTCATTAAGGTAAGGCTCCCCTAACGTAACGCACGGATGTCCGTTCTGGCCAGTGGGGTCCCGATCGGTGTGATCCATCCCCCAGGGGGAAGGGGTTCGGGGATGCGGCCCCCGGTACGCGCGCGGTCGGGCGCGCCCCGGCGCCGCACCCTACGAAGGGCGGAACAATTGGCTCAGGTTTGGCCGGGTGACGCCTACCCCCTGGGGGCCCGGTTCGACGGCGCGGGCACGAACTTCGCCGTCTTCTCCGAGGTGGCGGAGAAGGTGGAGCTGTGCCTGTTCGACGGTCCGGCGGGCGAAGGTGAGGAGACGCGGCTGACGCTGCCGGAGGTCGACGCCTTCGTATGGCACGGCTACCTTCCGGGGGTCATGCCGGGACGCCGGTACGGGTACCGGGTGCACGGGCCCTACGATCCGCCGCGCGGCCTGCGCTGCAACCCCGCGAAGCTGCTGCTCGACCCGTACGCGCAGGCCGTCGAGGGGCAGGTCGACTGGGACGAGGCGTGCTTCGGGTACAACTTCGGCGACCCCTGGTCGCGCAACGACGCCGACTCGGCGCGCCACACGATGCGGTCGGTGGTGGTCAGCCCGTACTTCGACTGGGGGGACGACCGCCCGCCCCGCACCCCCTACCACGAGACGGTGATCTACGAGGCGCACGTCAAGGGGCTCACCGCCCGGCATCCGGACATACCGCCGGCGATGCGCGGCACGTACGCGGCGCTCGGCCACCCCGTGATCACCGATCACCTGCGCTCGATCGGGGTGACGGCGGTCGAGCTGATGCCCGTCCACCAGTTCGTCCACGACGACGCGCTGACGGGCCGCGGGCTGCGCAACTACTGGGGCTACAACACCATCGGCTTCTTCGCGCCGCACAACGAGTACTCCTCGTCCGGCCACCGCGGCGAGCAGGTGCTGGAGTTCAAGGCGATGGTGAAGTCGCTGCACGAGGCCGGGATCGAGGTGATCCTCGACGTCGTCTACAACCACACCGCCGAGGGCAACCACCTCGGGCCGACGCTGTCGTTCCGCGGCATCGACAACGCCTCGTACTACCGGCTCACCGAGGACGACTCCCGCTACTACATGGACACCACGGGCACCGGCAACAGCCTGCTGATGCGCAGCCCCCACGTCCTGCAGCTGATCATGGACTCGCTGCGGTTCTGGGTGACCGAGATGCACGTGGACGGGTTCCGCTTCGACCTCGCCGCGACGCTGGCCCGCGAGCTGCACGCGGTGGACCGGCTCTCGGCGTTCTTCGACCTCGTCCAGCAGGACCCGGTGGTCTCGCAGGTCAAGCTGATCGCCGAGCCGTGGGACGTGGGCGAGGGCGGCTACCAGGTCGGCAACTTCCCGCCGCTGTGGACGGAATGGAACGGCCAGTACCGGGACACGGTCCGCGACTACTGGCGCGGGCAGCCGGGCACGCTGCCCGACTTCGCCTCCCGGCTGACGGGCTCGTCGGACCTGTACGCCGACGACGGCCGCCGCCCCATCGCCTCGATCAACTTCGTGACCTGCCACGACGGTTTCACGCTGCACGACCTCGTCTCCTACGACGGCAAGCACAACGACGCCAACGGGGAGGGGAACCGGGACGGCACCGACGACAACCGGTCGTGGAACTGCGGCCACGAGGGCGCGACGGACGACCTGGACGTCATCTCGCTGCGCGAGCGGCAGAAGCGCAACTTCCTGACCACGCTGTTCCTGTCGCAGGGCGTGCCGATGCTGCTGCACGGCGACGAGATCGGCCGGACGCAGGGAGGCAACAACAACGCCTACTGCCAGGACACCGAGTTGTCCTGGGTCGACTGGACGGGCCTGCGCGACGACACGTTCTTCGACGAGCGCGGCCCGCTGCTCGACTTCGTCCGCCGCCTGTCCGCGTTGCGCACCGAGCATCCGGTGTTCCGGCGGCGCCGCTTCTTCATCGGCGGCGACGAGGGCTCCGTCCGCTCCCGCGCGGGGGCGAGGCCCGAGGACCTGCCCGACCTCGTCTGGTTCACGCCCGGCGGGGCGGAGATGACCGGCCGGGACTGGTCCGCCGGCTTCAACAAGTCGCTGACCGTGTTCCTGAACGGCGACGCGATCGGCGAACCGGACCGGCGCGGGCGGCAGGTGAGGGACGCCTCGTTCCTGCTGCTCGTCAACGCCCACGACGGGGACCTGGCGTTCGCGCTTCCGCCCGTGCTGTACGGGCAGATGTGGATAAAGGTGCTCGACACCGCAGACCCGCTGCTCGCCGAGGAGGAGTCGCCCGTCGTGAAGTCCCGCGAGAACGTGCCGGTCGCCGCCCGTTCCATCCAGGTCATGCGCCGGGTCTGAGAGCAGGGATACGCAGATGGACGACGACACCCGGCCGGCCGCCGGCACGCGGATGGGCGGCGCGCCGGCGGACGGCGGCATGCAGGCCGAGCCCGTCCCAGAGGAACCGCTCCCCGTCGCCGAACCCCCTGAGGAAACCGTGTCCGAGGACCACAGGCCCGAACGGGCGGAGACATCCGAACGCGTGGACAGGGGCGTCCCCGAGGAGGACGCCCTCGCCGCGCCGCCGACCGGCACCTACCGCCTCCAGCTCCGCGGGACGCCCGAGGGGCACTTCGGGTTCGCCGAGGCGGCGGCGCTGGCCCCCTACCTGGCGGCACTCGGCGTGTCGCACGTCTACCTGTCGCCGGTCCTGCAGGCCGCGCCGGGCTCCACGCACGGCTACGACGTCGTCGACCACTCCCGGCTGTCGGAGGAGCTGGGCGGGCCCGAGGCGTTCGGCGCCATGGTGACCCGGTTCCGGGCGCACGGGCTGCGGGTGCTGGTGGACGTCGTCCCGAACCACATGGCGATCCCGGAGCCGGCCGAGCTGAACCTGCCGTTCGCGGACGTCCTGGCGGAGGGGCCGCGGTCGCGGTTCGCCCGGTGGTTCGACATCGACTGGGAGGCGGGCGGCGGGCGGATCGTGCCGCCCGGCGAGGGCGAGCCCAACTACCGGCGCTTCTTCGACATCTCCGGCCTGATCGGACTGCGGCAGGAGGACGCGGAGGTCTTCGAGCGCACGCACGCGCTGCTGCTGAGCCTGGTCCGGGACGGCCTGGTGGACGGGTTGCGCGTCGACCATCCCGACGGGCTCGCCGATCCGCGCGGCTACCTGCGGTGGCTCGCCGAGGCCGCCCCGGACCGCTGGCTGCTCGTCGAGAAGATCACCGAGGGGGAGGAGCGGCTGCCGCCGGACTGGCCGTGCGCGGGCACCACCGGCTACGACGCGCTCGGCATGATCGGCGGACTGTTCCTCGATCCCGCCGGGGAGAAGCCGCTGACCGACTACTACGTGGCGCTCACGGGCAACCCGGCCTCCTTCGAGGAGGTCGAACGCGACGCCCGGGCGCACGCCGCCTCGCACAGCCTCAGGCCCGAGGTCGAGCGGCTCCAGCGCGTCCTCGAACGGGTCGTGGGCGAGCGCCGTCCGGGCCTGGAGCGGGCGCTGGTCGAACTGCTGGTCGCCATGCCCGTCTACCGCGCCTACGTCGTGCCCGGCGAGGACGCCCCGCAGCAGGCCGTGGACGTCGTGAACGAGGCCGCCCGCCGTGCGCGCGCGCATCTGCCAGAGGAGATGCACGGCGACCTCGACGTCGTCGTGGATCTGGCCCTCGGACGCGGTGAGCGCACCGACGCCGAGTTCATCGTGCGGTTCCAGCAGACGACGTCCCCGCTCGCCGCCAAGGGCGTGGAGGACACGGCCTTCTACCGGTGGAACCGCATGGCCGTGCTGAACGAGGTCGGCGGTGCGCCAGGGCGGTTCAGCGTCGCCCAGGAGGACTTCCACTCGTTCTGCATCCGGCTCGCCCGCGACTGGCCGTTGACGATGACGACGCTCTCTACGCACGACACCAAGCGTGAGGAGGACGTGCGCGCCTGGCTGGCGGTTCTGTCGGAACTGCCCACCGAGTGGGCCGAATCCGTGGATCGGTGGCGGAACTGGGGTTCCGGCACATCGCCCCTAGAGCCGGACCTGGAATACCTGTTCTGGCAGACGTTGGTCGGTGCGTGGCCGCTCACGATCGGACGGCTGGAGGAGTTCCTCACCAAGGCGATGCGCGAGGCCAAGACGCGCACTTCCTGGGCCGAACAGGACCCCGCCTACGAAGAGGCCGTCCTGGAGTACGCGCGAGGCGTCCTGGCCGACCCGGACCTCGTGACCGACATGACGTCGTTCGTCGCGAAGCTGACCCCGCACGCGCGCGTGAACACGCTCGGGCAGAAGCTCGTCCAGCTGGCGATGCCGGGCGTCCCGGACATCTACCAGGGCTGCGAGATGACGGGCCTGTCGCTGGTCGACCCCGACAACCGGCGGCCGGTCGACTACGGGCGGCGCCGCGAGCACCTGTTCCGGCTCGACACCGGGCGGCAGCCGAAGGAAGTGGACGACGAGAAGCTCCTGCTCACGTCCAGGGCGCTGCGGCTGCGCCGCGCCCATCCGGAGTGGTTCGGCCCCGGCTCCCGGCACGAGCCCGTCGCCGCGCGCGGGCCGGCCGCCGAGCACGTCGTGGGGTTCGCCCGAGGGGAGGCCGTCGCGCTCGCCACCCGGCTCCCCGTGGGCCTGGAGCGCCGCGGCGGCTGGAAGGGGACGCGCGTGGACGTCCGCCGCCAGGGCTGGAGGGACGTCCTGACCGGTTGCACGCACATGGGCCCGATCCTTGACGCCTCGCGCGTGTTCGAGCACCTTCCCGTCGCGCTGCTCGTCCCCCGGGAGATCGATCGGTGAGCGCCCGTTTCGAGGTGTGGGCTCCGGCCGCCGTCCGCGTTGACGTCGAGGCGGGCGGCGCCCGGTACGCCATGGAGGCACGGCCGTCCGGACCGGGGTCTTCTGGATGGTGGGAGGCCGAGGTCGCGGACGCCTCCCACGGGACCGGCTACGGGTTCGTCCTGGACGGGGCCGACGAAGTGCTGCCCGACCCGCGTTCGCCCTGGCAGCCCGATGGCGTCCACGGTCAGAGCCGCGTCTACGACCACGGACGGTTCGCCTGGACCGACCAGCAGTGGCACGGCCGCCCGCTGGCCGGCAGCGTCCTGTACGAGATGCACGTGGGCACGTTCACGGCCGAGGGCACGTTCGACGCGGCGATCGAGCGTCTCGACCATCTGACGGCGCTCGGCATAGACGCCGTGGAACTGCTCCCGGTCGCCTCTTTCCCCGGCCGACACGGCTGGGGCTACGACGGTGTCCACCTTTGGGCGCCGCACGAGCCCTACGGCGGCCCGGACGGACTGAAGCGATTCGTGGACGCCGCCCATTCGCGCGGTCTGGCCGTCGTCCTGGACGTGGTCTACAACCACCTGGGGCCTGACGGGAATCGCCTCGGAAGCTACGGCCCGTACTTCACCAGCGCCCATGCCACTCCCTGGGGCGACGCGGTGAACTTCGACCAGGAAGGCTCGGACGAGGTCCGCGCGTTCGTCGTCCAGAACGCGCTGATGTGGTTGCGCGACTACCACCTCGACGGGCTGCGCCTCGATGCCGTGCACGCCATCACCGACCACGGCGCGCAACACCTCTTGGAAGAGATGGGACGCGCCGTGTCGGCGCTTTCGGCTCACCTTGGCCGGGAACTGTTCCTCATCGCCGAATCGGACCTGAACGACCCGCGCCTGGTGACGTCCAGAGAGGCTGGCGGGTACGGCCTGGACGCCCAGTGGAGCGACGACTTCCACCACGCCCTGCACGCCGCGCTCACCGGTGAGAGGCAGGGCTACTACTGCGACTTCGGCTCCCTGGAAACGCTGAAGAAGGCCCTCACCAAGGCATTCGTGCACGACGGGACCATGTCGACCTACAGGGGGCGGCATCACGGCCGTCCGGTGAATGTCGGGGAGACGCCGGCGCACAGATTCCTGGGTTTCCTGCAGAACCATGACCAGGTGGGCAACCGTGCGGCGGGCGACCGCATCGGTGCTCTTCTGCCCTCTCCCGGTCTGCTCAAAGTCGGCGCGGCCCTGCTCCTGCTCGCGCCTTTCACGCCCATGCTCTTCATGGGCGAGGAATGGGGCGCGGCGACCCCGTGGTGCTACTTCACCGACCACCAGGACCCGGAGCTGGCGCGCGCGGTCAGCGAGGGACGCCGGCGCGAGTTCTCCCGGCACGGCTGGAGCGGCGAGGTCCCCGATCCACAGGCTGTGGACACGTTCCGGCGATCCGTCCTCGACTGGGCCGAACCGGACCGGCCGCCGCACGCCGACCTGCTCGCATGGCATCGCGACCTGATCGCGCTGCGCCGCTCCCGGCCCGAACTGAACGATCCCCGGCTGACCGCGACGGCGGTCGAGACCCGCGAGGAGGCGGGCGACCGGGCGGACGACGTCGCGGCGCGGTGGCTGACCGTGCGGCGCGGCTCGGTGTGCGTGGCGGCGAACCTCGGTGACCGGCCCGTCCTGGTTCCGGTGCCCGGTCGGGGCGAGGCCGCGCCGGGGCTGCTGCTCGCGTCGGATCCGGCGATTCGCCTTGACCCGGTCGGCCTCGGCGATTCCGGAACGGCTTCGGTGGTGCTGCCGGGCGCCTCGGTCGCGGTCCTCGATCTGGCCGGGCCCCCTGCACTGCGGGGATGATACGGCCTACATCCTGATAGAGCCCGAAATATTGTGTTCGCGGATGTACTACGAGTGGCAAACCGCAGGTCAAGAGCGCGGCGGTAGCCGAGCAAAGGTCAAGATTGGTCATACGATCGGTTCATGACCTCAGTACTGCTCGCCGAGGACGACACGTCCATCTCCGAGCCTCTCGCCCGCGCGCTGCGTCGCGAGGGGTACACCGTCGAAGTCAGTCCCGACGGCCCTCAGGCGCTGGAGCGGGCGCTCGGGGGCGGCGTGGACCTGATCGTCCTCGATCTCGGCCTTCCCGAGCTGGACGGCCTTGAGGTGGCCCGCCGGGTGCGGGCCGAGGGGCATGGCGTGCCCATCCTGATCCTGACCGCCCGTGCCGACGAGGTCGACACCGTCGTCGGGCTGGACGCGGGCGCCGACGACTACGTGACCAAGCCGTTCCGGCTGGCGGAGCTGCTCGCGCGGGTGCGCGCTCTGCTGCGCCGGGGCAGCACCGAGACTCCGATCGTCCAGGGGGTGCGGATCGACGCCGAGTCGCGCCGCGCCTGGATGGGCGACCAGGAGCTGCAGCTCACCACCAAGGAGTTCGACCTGCTGCGCGTCCTCGTGCGGGACGCGGGCAAGGTCGTGACCCGCGAACAGATCATGCGCGAGGTGTGGGACACCAACTGGTGGGGTTCCACCAAGACCCTCGACATGCATATTTCCTGGCTGCGCCGCAAGCTCGGCGACGACGCCGGCAGTCCCCGCTACATCACCACGGTGCGGGGCGTCGGCTTCCGGTTCGAACGCGGCGACTAGCACCGGCCGCCGCGGCCCGGCGGGACGCCGGGGGCCTTCCCGAGAGGCCCCCGGGGCGCGTGCCGCACGGTCCGCGGCCCCACCCTCAGAAGGAGCCCTGATGAGGCGCCGACTGCTCCTGTCGACGCTCGCGGTGGCGGTGGTCGCGCTGCTCCTGCTCGGCATACCCCTCGCCTACGCCGCGCACAAGCTCGTCTACGAGGAGGCCGGCCGGTCGCTCGACCGGGAGGCGTCCTCGATAGCCGGCGGCGTCGGCTACAGCCTGGAGGCGCGCCAGCCGGTGACGCCCGCGGTCCTCGCCCGCGAGTACCCGGGCCGGCACGTCTCGATCACGCTGCCGGACGGCCGGACGCTCGCCGCCGGGCCGCCGCGGCGCGGCCGCGTGCTGTCGGCGACGGCGGTGCACGGCCGGGTCAGGGTGCGGGTGTCGCGCCCGGAGGCGCAGGTCCGCGACGCCGCGCTGCGGCTGCTCCTGCTCGTCGGCAGCCTGGCCCTGCTCGGCGTTGCCGTCACGGTCGGCCTGGCGATGGTGCAAGCCCGCAAGCTGACGCTGCCGCTGGTCGACCTCGCCGAGACCGCCGACCGGCTCGGCAGCGGCAACGCCCGGCCGCGCCCGCGCCGCTACGGCATCCCCGAGGTCGACCGGGTCGCCGAGGTGCTGGACCGCAGCGCCGTGCGCATCACCGACCTGCTCGTCGCCAGCCGCGAGTTCGCGGCCGACGCCAGCCACCAGCTCCGCACCCCGCTGACCGCGCTGTCGATGCGGCTGGAGGAGATGATCGAGGCGGCGGACTATCCCGACGTCGTCCGGGAGGAGGGCGCGGCGGCGGTCGCGCAGGCCGAACGGCTCGTCGCGGTCGTCGAGCAGCTGCTCGCCCGCGCCCGGCACGACCGGACCGGCGGCGCCGTCCCGTCCCCGATCGACGAGATCATCGCCCAGCAGGTCGAGGAGTGGCGGCCGAGCTTCCGCAAGGCGGGCCGCGACGTGCGGATCATCGGCGAGCAGGGCCTCGTCGGCATGACGCACCCCGAGGGCCTCTCCCAGATCGTCGCCACGCTCCTGGAGAACTCCCTGACGCACGGCGCCGGCACCGTGACCATCCACACCAAGCCGGGCGCGAGCTCGGTGGTGGTCGAGGTCGGCGACGAGGGCGAGGGAATCCCGTCGGAGCTGGAGCCCCGCATCTTCGAACGCAGCGTCTCGGGGGGCCGCGGCACCGGCCTCGGCCTCTACCTGGCCCGCTCCCTGGCGGTGGTGGACGGCGGGCGCCTGGAGCTGATCCAGTCCCGTCCCGCGGTCTTCGGGGTCTTCCTGCGCCAGACCGCCGAGGTCAGGCTGGCCGCCGAACGCGTGGTCATGGGCCCCGCCTGAGGGTCAGAGCTCGGCGTAGTCTCCGGCGGTGCGGTCGAGGGGGCGCAGGGGGCCGGGCGCGCGGCCCGGGGCGCCGGTCGCGCGGGTCGCGCCGGGGCCCTCGGCGGCGGGCCCGTCGGCGGGGGCCTCGGGCAGCCCGGACGCGGGGTCGACGTGCGGGGCGCTCGCCGGCAGGAACACCCACTTCTTGTAGGACCAGAAGCGGAACAGCGTCGCCACCCCGGTGCCGACGATCAGCGCGATGTTGAAGAACACGGCGCCGTCCAGCCCGAGGACGTAGTGCGAGAAGCCGATGAACAGCTCGGTGATCACCAGGCCGACGCCGTTCAGCGCGAAGAACAGCACGTACTCGCGGCCGAGGCCGGTGCGGTCGCGGTGCCGGAACGTCCAGTAGCGGTTGGCCAGGTAGGAGAACGTGGTCGCGATCACGGTGGCGACGCCGTTGGACGTGAGCGGGCCCACCCCCAGTCCGGTGTGCAGGCCGTTGCCGATCGCGAAGGTGATGACGAACGCGATGGCGCCCACGCTGCCGAACTGGGCCAGTTCTCGCACCAGGTGCGCGAACCGCCGGTGGATCTTGGCTACCAGGCTCACGAAGGGAAACCGTCCTTCCGGGCTTGCACTGTGCGGCGCGGCCGGCGGCCGGCGACTGCGGGGGAGGCACCACGAGAATAGACGTCCGTGGCTCCCGGGACGTCCGAACATGAACGTTTCACGCGCACGCCCCGTTCCGTGCCCATTGCCGTGCCCCCCACACACACCCGCGGCCCACCCCCACACGCCTTCGACGCGGACGCCGCGTGATTCGTTCGCCCCGGCGGCCCGATAACCTTTCGACGTGAAGGTTCGTGAGATGCCCGTGGTCGGGATGGCGGGCGGAGGGCAGCTCGCCCGGATGACCCAGCAGGCAGCGATCGCGCTCGGCGTGTCGCTGCGCGTGCTCGCCGGGGCGCCGGACGAGTCGGCCGCCAGAGCCGTCTCGGACGTGCGGGTCGGCAACGATCGCGCCCTCGACGACCTGCTGGCCTTCGCCCAGGGCTGCGACGTGGTGACGTTCGACCACGAGCACGTCCCGGGGCCGCACATCCAGAAGCTGGAGGCCACCGGCGTCCCGTGCCGGCCCGGGTCGGCCGCCCTCGCGCACGCCCAGGACAAGCTCGTCATGCGCGAGCGCCTGAGCGAGCTCGGCGTCCCCTGCCCCGCCTACGCGCCCGTCCCCTCGCCCGAGCCGCGGGCGTTCCTGGAGGCGTTCGGCCGCGAGCACGGCTGGCCGCTGGTCCTGAAGTCCACGCGCGGCGGCTACGACGGCAAGGGCGTCTGGATCGTCGGCGATCCCGAGGAGGCGCGGGTCGCCGACCGGCTGCAGGCCGAGGGCGTCGACCTGATGGTGGAGCAGCACGTCGCCTTCGGCCGCGAGCTGGCCGCGCTCGTCGCGCGCTCCCCGTACGGGCAGGGCGCCGCGTACCCGATCGTGGAGACCGTCCAGGAGGGCGGGATCTGCACCGAGGTGATCTCGCCCGCGCCCGGCCTGCCGAAGGACCTCGCCGCCGAGGCGCAGAGCCTCGCCCTGCGCGTCGCGGACGAGCTGGGCGTCGTCGGCCTCCTCGCCGTCGAGCTCTTCGAGACCGGCGACGGCCTGCTGGTGAACGAGCTGGCCATGCGCCCGCACAACTCCGGGCACTGGACGATCGAGGGCGCCCGGACGTCGCAGTTCGAGCAGCACCTGCGGGCCGTCCTCGACCTGCCGCTCGGCTCCACCGAGCCCACGGCCCCCTACACGGTCATGGCCAACGTCCTCGGCGGCGACGACCCGGACGTCTACCCCCGCTACATCCACGTGATGGCCCACGACCCGGGCGTCAAGGTGCACATGTACGGCAAGGAGTCCCGTCCGGGACGCAAGATCGGCCACGTGACCGCGCTCGGCGCCGACCTCGCCGAGGTCCGCGAGCGCGCCCGGCACGCCGCCGACTACCTGCGCTGGGGCCCCGCCATGAAAGATCACCGGTGAGAGAGTTCGAAGTGGAGGCGCGCGTGAACGACCCGGTCGTCGGCGTGGTGATGGGGAGCGACTCGGACTGGCCCGTGATGGAGGGCGCCGCCCGGGCGCTGGAGGAGTTCGGCGTCCCCTACGAGGCGGACGTGGTGTCCGCGCACCGCATGCCGCACGACATGATCGCCTACGGGGAGGACGCGGCCGCCCGCGGCCTCCGAGTGATCATCGCGGGGGCGGGCGGCGCCGCGCACCTGCCGGGCATGCTGGCCTCGGTGACGCCGCTGCCGGTGATCGGCGTGCCGGTCCCGCTGAAGTACCTGGACGGGATGGACTCGCTGCTGTCGATCGTGCAGATGCCCGCGGGCGTCCCCGTCGCGACGGTGGCGGTCGGCGCGGCCCGCAACGCCGGGCTGCTGGCCGTCCGGATCCTGGCCGCCTCCGACGACGGTCTGCGGGCCAAGATGGCCGTGTTCCAGCGGCACCTCTACGGAGAGGCCAAGGCGAAGGGCGCGCGGCTGCGAGAACGGCTCTGAGGGACGCCCGCCGCCGGGGCGCTCACGGCCCCGCTGAGCCGGTCAGCGCCGCAGGGCCCACTCGACGGCGGGGCAGCGGTCCATGACGACGTCGAGCCCGGCGTCCCTGGCGCGCCGGGCCGCCGCCTCGTCGATCACCTGGAGCGGGAGCCACACCGCCTTCGCGCCCGCCGCGATCGCCTCGTCCACCGCCTGACCGGCGTGCTCGGCGCGGCGGTAGACGCCCACCACGTCCACCTCGGAGGCGTCGGGGACGTCGGCGAGTGAGGCGTACCCCTTCTCGCCCAGCACCTCGCGCGCCTCCGGGTGCACGGGGATGATCCGCTTCCCTCGCTCCTGCATCAGCCGGGCCTGGCTGTGGACCTCCCGCGCCGGGTTGTCCCCGAGGCCGACGAAGGCCCACGTCCTCGACTCGTTCAGCAGGCGGCGGATCACGGCCTGGTCGGCGAAGTCAGCGCTCATGCCCGCTGCAACACCGCCGCGGGCGCTTTAGTTCCGCGTCAGCGCCGCCTCACGGGCGTCCCAGGGCCCGGTAGTTCCATCCCGCCGCGCGCCACCGCTCGGGGTCGAGCGCGTTGCGCCCGTCCACGATGTTGCGCTCCGCCACGGCCTCGGCGACCACGGCCGGGTTCATGTCCCGGAACTCGGCCCACTCGGTCAGCAGCAGGACGGCGTGCGCGTCCTGGACGGCCGACATCGCCGACTCGCCGTACTCCAGCGTCGGCTGGGCGCGGCGCGCGTTCCGCATGGCCTGCGGGTCGTAGACGGTCACCCTGGCGCCCTGGGCACGGATGGAGGCGGCCACGTCCAGCGCGGGGGAGTCGCGCACGTCGTCGGAGTTCGGCTTGAACGCGGCGCCGAGGACGCCGACCGTCCGCCCGGCGAAGGAGCCGCCGAGCAGTTGCCGGGCGAGGTCCACCATCCGGATCCGGCGCCGGATGTTGATCTCGTCGACCTCGCGCAGGAAGGTCAGCGCCTGGTCGGCGCCGAGCTCGCCCGCCCGGGCCATGAACGCCCGGATGTCCTTGGGGAGGCAGCCGCCGCCGAACCCGAGGCCCGGGCCGAGGAACTTGCCGCCGATCCGGTCGTCGTAGGACAGCGCCTCCGAGAGCTTCGTCACGTCCGCGTGCGCGGCCTCGCACACCTCCGCCATCGCGTTGATGAACGAGATCTTGGTGGCGAGGAACGCGTTCGCCGACACCTTGACCAGCTCGGCGGTGGGGAAGTCGGCGGTGATGAAGGGGGTCCCCTCGGCGATCATCGTCCGGTAGACCTCGCGGAGCACCTTCTCGGCGTGCTCGGCGGCGCCCTGGTCGGCGGGCAGCCCGGCGACGATCCGGTCGGGGTGCAGGGTGTCCTGGACGGCGAAGCCCTCGCGCAGGAACTCGGGGTTCCACGCGAGCACCGCGTCCCCGCCCGCCGGCGCCGCCTTGGCGAGCGCCTCGCCGAGCCGCGCGGCCGTCCCGACCGGAACGGTCGACTTGCCGACGACCAGGCAGGGCCGCTCCAGCAGCGGCGCCAGCGCCGCGATCGCGCCGTCGACGTAGGACAGGTCGGCCGCGTACTCCCCGGCCTTCTGCGGGGTCCCCACGCACACGAAGTGGACGTCGCCGAACTCCGCGACCTCCTCGTAGGACGTGGTGAAGCGCAGCCGCCCGGTCTCCAGGCCCCTGCGCAGCACGGGTTCGAGGCCCGGCTCGTACACGGGCAGGTCGCCGGCCGAGAGCCGCGCGATCTTCTCCGCGTCCACGTCGAGGCCCAGGACCTCGAAACCCAGGTCGGCCATGCACGCCGCGTGGGTCGCGCCGAGGTAACCGGTTCCGATGACCGTCAGCCGGTGGGACAAGGCCTGCTCCTCTCCGTTCGCTGTCGCCGACGAGCGGCCCTACTGGACACGTGCCCGCTGCGGGCGGGTGCCCGCGTCGGCCGCCACTGCCTACTGGCCGGTAGCATCGGCGGCATGAGTCCTGATTTTCCCACGTACGCGCCGTCGGAGGAGCACGAGCTGTTGCGGCGTTCGGTGCGTGAGCTGGCCGAGGCCAAGATCGCTCCTTTCGCGGCGGAGGTGGATGAG
>NZ_JBEZJI010000055.1:0-60229 GCF_040649435.1 Actinomadura sp. NPDC048955 | reverse complement strand
GAGCACTACAACACCCAACGCCCCCACTCAGCTCTGGGCGGCAAGCCCCCCATCACCCGACTGTCACCAAGATCATGACCAAGTACAGCTAGCGCGAGGACGTCGGTCAGCGCGGCCTCGGCCAAACCGCCACCTCAGCGCTCTACTGGTAGGCGGTGACGGCGGCGAAGTACAGGCCCAGTGCGGTGGCGGCTGCCCCGGCTCCGGTGAGGATCGCGTGGGCGGGGTCGGCGCCGGTCCTGCGGGCGATCAGCGCCGCGGCCGTTGCCAGGTGCAGTGCGGCCGACAGGGCCAGCAGCAGGGACAGGATCTGGACCGCGCTCATCGGGTGCTTCCTCTCATCGGCAGGGTCATGAGCACCATTGACGGGGCCGGATCGGGCCGATCCCAGGGATCGCGGATCCGGGTGGGTACGGGGTGATTACGCTGCAGGACAGGTGGGGATCCGGGTCGATACGAGGCGGTACGAGCCGGACCCGGGCGATGCGCTTCAAGGGCGACGAAGGGCAGGGGATGGGCAGGCCGCTGGGTCCGTTTCGTCCCCAGGCCGGCCCGAACGTGGCCTCGGGTGTGCTGGCCGAGCTCGCCCGGCTGTGGGACCGAGCGGTTCACCGTGGCGGGCAGGTGGCCCAGGAACGGCTGGCCCGGCAGGCGAAGGTTCCGCTGACCACGGTGAACTCGTGGTCGACCGGGAGGTCCTTGCCGCGTGATGTGGACCAGCTCGCGCGGACCGGTGCGGTGCTGGCCGACTGGGCCGGGGAGACCCCGGGAACCCAAGCCGCCTGGTCTCGGCTGCTTGAGGCCGACAAGAAGACGCGCACCGGGCTGCGCCCGCGGCGCGGTGCGGACGGGGCGGGGGTCGGCTGGCCGCTGGATGAGGTGCGCGACCCGTTCGCGCTGGAGGTGCACCACGCCGTCGAATCACCGGCCGGGGTGGCGGAGCTGCCGGTGTACGTGCCGCGTGCGCACGACGACCAGCTCGCGCAGGTGGTGCGAGACGCGGCCGCGGGCGGCAGCGCGATCGCGGTGCTGGTGGGCGGGTCCTCGACCGGCAAGACCCGGGCCTGCTGGGAAGCCCTGCAGCTACTGCGCGGGCGCGCCGAGCCGTGGCGGGTGTGGCAC
Source organism: Actinomadura sp. NPDC048955 (assembly GCF_040649435.1). Lineage (NCBI taxonomy): Bacteria > Bacillati > Actinomycetota > Actinomycetes > Streptosporangiales > Thermomonosporaceae > Actinomadura > Actinomadura sp. NPDC048955. The sequence goes on along the minus strand of NZ_JBEZJI010000055.1, from coordinate 59,107 downwards.
CCGATCGCCCCGGCCCGGCCCGACGCCGCCCTCGCCGAGCTGGACCAGGTCGGCCCGCGCACCGTGGTGTGGCTGAACGAGGCCCAGTTCTACCTGGCCGACCCGGTGCGCGGGGAACGCGTCGCCGCGGGGCTGCGGGCCGTGCTGCGCGACCGGGCCCGGGGCCCGGTGCTGGTGCTGGCCACGTTGTGGCCCACCTACTGGGGCACTCTGACCTCCCGCCCTACCGGCGGGCCTGACCGGCACGCTCAAGCGCGTGAACTGCTGGAAGGCCGCCGGATCCAGGTGCCCGAGGCGTTCGGAGCCGCTGACCTTGAGCGGCTGACCGCCCGGGCGGGGCAGGACCCGCGGCTGGCCGAGGCCGCCGCACGCGCCGGCTCGGGGCGGATCACCCAGTACCTGGCCGGGGTTCCGGTGCTGCTGGACCGCTACGACACCGCCACGCCGATCACCCGGGCGCTGATCCATGCCGCGATGGACGCCCGCCGCCTGGGGTGCGGGCCGCACCTGCCGCTGGCGCTGCTGACCGCCGCCGCCCCCGGCTACCTCGACGACACCCAATGGGCCCTCACCCCAGCCGACTGGCCGACCCAGACCCTGGAGTACCTCACCGCCCCTTGCAACGGCATCCCCGGGATCCTCACCCCCTTCAAGACCGACCAGCGCAACCGGCGCCCCCAGCGCACCGGCGCGAAACTGGCCGATCCTGTCAGCGGGCCGGTCTACCAACTGGCCGACTACCTCGACCAGCACGGCAGCACCCACCGCGCCGACCACATCCCACCCGTCGCCTTCTGGACCGCGGCCGCCGACCACGCCCACCCCACCGACCAGCACACGCTCGGCGACGCCGCCTGGGACCGAGGCCTGTACCGCGACGCCGCGCAACTCCACAAGAACGCCACCACCTACGGCAACCCGCGGGCCGCCCGTTCCCTGGTGGTCAACCTGCACCAGCTGCACCCCGCCGATCACCGCCCGGCCGCCCACGCCGTAGCGCACGCCCCCCTGGAGGACCCGGTCGCCGTCGCCGGGCTGCTGGAGGTGCTGCGGGAGGCGGGGGCGAATGAGCAGGTCGAGGCGCTGGTGGCGCGTGACCCCGCCGCGCACGCTGGCCCAAACGAGCCGGTCGCCTTCGTTCGGCTGCTGGAGATGTTGCTGGAGGTCGGGGCGCAGAAGCAGGTGGCGGCGCTGGCCGACCGTGCCGCCACGCACGCCACCGTGGACAACCCGGGCGGCGTAGCTTTGCTGCTGGAGGCGTTGCGGAAGGTCGGGGCGCAAAAGCAGGTAATCGCGCTGGCCGGCCGGGCCGCCACGCACGTCACCGTGGACGACCCGGATGACGTCTGCGGAATGCTGGAGGCGTTGCTGGGCGCAGGGGCGCAGAAGCAGATGATCGCGCTGGCCGACCGCGCCGCCGCGGGCGTCGCCCTGGACGACCTGGGCGCCCTCGCTCGGCTGGTGGAGGTGCTGCGCAACGCTGGGGCGCACAAGCAGATGGTTGCGCTGGCCGGCCGGGCCGCCCCGCATGCCGCCCTGGAGAACTTGAGCGGCCTTGGCCTTCTGTTGCGAGTGTTGCGGAAGGCGGGGGCCCAGGAGCAGGTGGTCGCGCTGGCCGACCGCGCTGCCGCGCACGCCGCCTTGGATAACCCGGTCGCTGTCGCTCGGCTACTGCGAGCGTTGCAGGCGGTGGGGGCGGTTGCGCAAGTGGAGGCGCTGGTAGCCCGCGATCCCGCCGCGCATGCCGCCCTGGACGACCCGGGCACCGTCGCTCGGCTGCTGGAGGTGTTGCGCCAGGTCGGGGCCCAGGAGCAGGCGACTGCTCTGGTGGCCCGTGACCCTGCCGCGCACACCGCGCTCGACGACCCCCGCGGCCTCGGTCTTCTGCTGCGAGTGTTGTGGGAGGTGGGAGCGCGGGAGCAGGTGGTCGCGCTGGCCGACCGCGCCGCCGCGCACGCCGCCCTGGACGACCCGGACACCGTCGCTCAGCTGTTGGAGGCACTGCGGACTTCCGGGCTGCAGAAGCAGATGGTCGCGCTGGTCGACCGCGCTGCCGCGCACGCCGCCCTGGATGACCCAGACGCCGTCGCTCGGCTGCTGGGGGTGTTACAGACTGCCGGGGCGCGGAAGCAGATAGCCGCGCTTATTGCCCGAGAGCCCGCCGCGCACACAGAGCTGGACAACTCACCCGACGTCGCTCGGCTGGTGCGCGTTTTGTGGGAGGTCGGGGCGGACGAGCAAGTGACGACACTGACGGGCCGGGCGGCCGCGCACGTCGCCCTCGACAGCTTTTACGCGGTCGGCGGGTTGCTGAGGGCGGTTCAATACGCCGGGACGCACGAACAGTTGGTCGCACTGGCCGACCGGATCACCGCGCATGCGGTCCTGGAGGACCCGTTCGCCGTCGCCTGGCTGCTTGCTGGATTGCGGGAGGCTCGGTTGGACGACTGTGTGAGGGCGCTTATCGGCCGGTTGCCGGCCGTGGGCATGTTCGACCTGTTCTCGGCGGAAGGGGGTCATGCAGTGCGGTATCGGTTCGGGCGAGAGCCAGATGGAAGTTCGGCCAGCCGATGGGGCTGGGAAGAACTGTGGTAACCAGGCACCGCTTTCGCGTCACGCTGCGCCCCCGCTGCGGGAAGGCAGAGGACAGCCCAGCCTGGAGCGCCGCAAAAGCAGTGGCAGCGGCCTCGCACGTGGTCAAGGACGGTGAGCGATGCTGGGCATCTGCGCTGGGCCCATTCGCGGCGATAACCTTCACGGGCGCGCGGCGTCGGCGTGGGGCGGCATCTCGTCCGGCAGCTCCTGCGGGAAGCCGGGCGGCAGTTCGGCCTTCGCGGCCTTAATGAGGGTCATGCGGGCGTCGAAGGCGTTGCCGGCTTTGGCCCACCAGGGGTGGTCCTGGATGAGGCCGGTCAGGACTCGGAGGCGCTGCATGCCGGCGGTGAGGTCGTAGCGGCCGGACAGTCCGGCCTCAATGAGGAGGAAGTCGCGCTTGAGGTTCACCAGGTCCTGCGGGGGCTCACTCACGCCCAATATCGCACGGAACCGCCCCATTTGGCCCGCCTTGGGGCAGGTGGATCGCGCCCCCTGGCCCGCCACCTCGCCCTCTGGCGCGAAATGGACCCCGCGATCCGAGCTCGCGGGCCACTTCGGCGGCTAGGTCGGGGCAGCCCCGCCACCATCGGCGGGGGCTCCGGCCTCGCCCGGATCGTCGCCAGCGCGAGCACATCGTCCATCACCGCGGGCCGCAGCGTCACCCGCTCACCGTGAAGGATTTCGCGTGTAGGCCGACGATATCCGCGCCGCGGCAGTGCCCACGGATACCTGATGCCGCCGGCCAGGGGGTTACGGTGCTTCGTGGCCGATGTCGCGGGAGTGCGGTGTGTCGCCTCGGTAGGCGGTGACGATGACCCCGTCGGGTGAATGGCCGCCCCATTCATCGGGCCAGCCGTTGTAGAGCGCCGCCATCTTCTCGCGCAGCAGCTCGCTGGACAGATCCACCTTGCCGGCCTCGTCGGTGATCTGTCCGCGCTCGACCTGCTGTTGCACCTCGGCGATGGCCTCGACCCAGGCGACGTCCCAGGTCGCGACCGTCGCGTGGTGACCTGATTCCTCCGAGGCGATGTGCAGCAGGCCGTACCCGCCGGGGATCGGCTTGAGACCGGTGACCGCACACGCGCGCCGGTAGCCGCCTATGCCACCGAGCTTTGCCGGGGTCAGGAACGCATACTCGCGCAGGACAGGCCGCTCAATTCCCACAGGCCCGCGCACGATCCCCTCCGATCAAAAGTCGAACGACCGGGGGCATGATCATCCTACCCCGTGCCGTCCAGAGTCACGCGCGCTGTCGGCAGCGCTCCACAGGCGTCTGGTATGACTCCCTGACCACGCTGGCAGCCGAGCGTTCCCGTCCATCGCCGGGCCGCGTGGTCGCTGGTCCGGTGGCCGATCACAGTGCGAGACCTGCGGCGGCGCAGGGCGAAGTCAGGATCTCGGCGGTGGCCGCCGACATCTGCTCGCCGTGCAACGCCACCGCGGCGGCGGCCCACAGGGCGTCGGCCAGCAGCGGGTCCGTGGGGCGCTGCCAGGCGGCGAGTTCGGCGACGCAAACAGCGTCCCAGAACAGAAAGTGCGCGGCGTATATCTGGTCGTGGGGGCCGGCGATCGCGTCGACCGCTTCGCGGCGAGCGGATCTCCAGCGCTGGTCGTCGATGCTGATGCGGGTGGTGAGCAGAGCGTCCAGGCGGGGGCGGGGCAGCCGCGCCGCGGTGGTCAGCAGTTGTCGTGCGGCGGGCGTGCGCGGTCCGTACACGGTGTCCGCGGTGACCGGTGTAGGGAGCAGGAGTAGGTGTTCCCACGGCGCGGTCAGCAGCGCCAGGTCGGCAGCCTGCTGCTCGGTCTGCTCCTCGGTACTGGCTTGCGGGGCTTCGGAGCGGTGTTCGGGCCGGTGGTCGGGCACCGCGAAACCAGGGTCGGCGGCCAGGCCGAGAACGGCGTCGAACAGCGCGAGCGCGCCGGTGACACGGTCATCAGCTTCGGGCGCCGCGCCGACGAACGGCGCGGCGAGCCTGCGCTCCAACGCGATCATGGAGTACGTCGGCGCGGGGACCGCGAACACATCGCACCAACGTTCCCAGCGGTCGGCCACCCAGCGCGCGGCCCGGGAGTTTCCCAGGCGGGCGATCACCCGGGCGCGTGCTTGGGCGCGGGCCTCGGTAGTGGTGCGCGCCGCGGTCGCCAGGTGCTGCTGCTGGGTCAGGGTGAGCGTGACGGCGGTGAGGTCGAGTCGGCGAAGCCGATGGTCGTGGGTGAAGCTGACCGGCAGCATGATCTCCCCGTCCGCGGGCAGGCTCGGGCGTACCTCCACCGGCCGGGAGAGCGGATCGCGGGCTTCGGCGGTGGCCGCCACCTTCGGGTCGGCGTCCGACAACAGCCGGCGTTGCTGCTCCGTCGGCGCCCAGCGGGAATGGGCGACAGCCGCGCGTACGGCCGGGTCCGGGTCTTTGGCCAGGGCGGCCCACACGAAGTGGGGTGTGGAGTATCCGCGTGTGGCGGCGGCCTTGCGGACCTGCGGGCTCGGGTCAGCCAGGACGCGGGCCCAGCGGGCGCCGTCCTGCTCAGCGATGCCGTTGGCGATAGCGGTCACACGCACGCTGGGCGCCGGATCATCCAGCGGGTCGGCCCTCTCCATTTCGGACGCAGCGGCATCGGCGGGGACGGGCCGGCCGTCGGCTGCCGAGAGCGCGGCGACGATGTGGCTGTGGAGCACGTGTAGGCCTGCGCGGCGGGCTGCGGCGCGCACACGTGGTGCGGCGTTGTCCAGGAGCGCGCGGCGTACAGCCAGGCCCTGCTCGGACTCCGGCAGGCTGCGCACGTGGTGGTTGCGGGCCAACGCGACCAGCACCGCGACCTCCGGATCAGCGATGAGCACGGTCGCCGAGACCTCGCCCTTGGAGAAGCGGTGCCGCGGCCCCACGACCAGGGGGAACGCTTCAGCGGCAAGAGCCCGGCACCGGACGTTCGATGACCTGGTGAACGCACGCAGCAGTTTCGCCAACGTGGTCTGCGCGGCGCGGGGGTCCCGCCGATGCTCCCATCCGTGCAGCAGGCCGTCGACGGCCTTTCCCAGTTGGTTGGGAGTGATCGCCGGAGCCGCCGCGATCAGCCGCGGCACGTCGGCCACCGTCCGCAGCACGTGCCGGGAGATCGTGGCGCGGGACTGTCCCTTGGCCCGCGCCGCCAGCAGGGCCAGGACGCTCATCGGTAGCGCCAAGGCGGCCCGCTGTCGGTCGGCCTAAGATGGGAAGAGTGACCGCACAGCCGATTGAGGAGGACGACCCGCTCGACCCGGAGCGGATCCTCAACGACCTTCCCGAACACGAGCGCGGGAACTTCCTCGACGCCTACCGGGCCGCCCTCGCCGGCGCCCGCGACCCGGCCGGGTGGAAGAACCTGCGCCGGACCCTGCGGCTGTGGAGCTTCATGGCGATCGCCACCAACCGGCCCGGCCACTACCAGGCGCGAGAACGCGCCCGCGCCGGCACCGGCGAGGGAATGCTCCTGGAGGACGCGGTCAAGCGGTTCCGGCCCACGTGAGCTACCGGCCGTGGCTGGACCAAGACCGGGTCCTGCGCCAGATGCCGGGCCTTCCACCGGAAGCCTTCGACCTGCTCGTCCGACTGATGATGCGGGTCTGCGAAGACCCCTACGACCGGGTGATCAGTGCCCCGACCGGCAAAGATCCGCGTGAGCGGATGGCTGAGCTCGGCGAAGGCGGGTTCATCACCTTCATCGTTGACGAAGTCGCCGGTCTCATCCGCGTCTATGACCTGGTGTGGACCGGCTGACCTCGTTGACCTCCGCACAGCTCCCTGAACTCTTTGGAATCCGAGTGCGTGATTGAGAAGGGACCTGCTCGGGTGTTCGAGGGGGGCCGTGCCCCTGCGGACGGTGTGCTGTCCGCCCCGCCAAGGGCCGGGTCATGAGGCTGATGAGGCACAGCGGACCATGGTCTCGCTGGTGGCGGGGCGGCGGTCGTAATGACGGGCCAGCCGCCGGTGTGATCAGCTCCGGTGCGCACCATGTTGAGCGCCAAAATGCTGTCAGTGCCCTGCGCCGAATGTAGGTCAGTGGCGTATCGGTATGGGATACGGGTCTCGCCCGCTGCCGGGTGACGGCGGCCCAGCTCGCTACTTCTGGTCGTCGCGTTCGAAGAGGTAGTCGTAGGCGTCGCGGAGCTTCTCGCTGAACAGGTCGCCGAGGTCGGCGCGGTGCAGGAACAGTCTGTCGATGTCGGTTTGGTCGAACCGGACGACGGTCTTGGTTGCGACTGAGCGGCGGATGACGCTCAGCGCACCGTCGTCATAGCCGGAGTGAGACACGAATAGTCCGATCGTCTGGGGGCGAGTGTCGAGTTTGGCGAGGAACTCGCGCATCTTGCCACCGGTCATCGGTGTGGCGAACCAGCGCGTCTCGCCGAGGATGTGGAGGCCGTTATACAACGCAGTGAAATCGTTGTCCTCGCCGCTGATCCGAATCTTCTTTGGATGCCACCCGTGGAAGGACAGCAGGTCCCGCCAGAGCCGCTCGAACTGCGTGCCGCGGTCCTGAGGCGTCAGTCCCGAGGTGCTCAGGTCCAGGTAGCGCTGGGCAAGTTGGTTTCGTTCCTGGGAGCGGTGAGCCGTCTCGCGGATGCGGGGCAGATTTGTCGCTGCCCGGTCACCGTCGCGTCGTGCGGCAGCAGTCCCGTGCTCGCGTGCCTGAGTTTGCCAGTAGTCGGTGTCGAAGGAGAAGAAGTCCGTGTTCGGCATGTTGACTGCGGCGAGCTCGGGCAGGCGCAGGTCGAGCCACTCCCGCACGTCGGCCAGACGCCGGTCGTAAGTGGCCGTGTGTGTCCACCCAGCGTCGAGTCGCCCGGGTAGCTGCTCCAGGCGGTCCACGGACACCTGCGCGGCGTCGACGAAGAACAGGTAGAAGTCGGTGGCAGCGTGTGCAGCTACGACGTCGGTGTCTGCGCCGAGTCGCCGGTCATACAGTGGCAGCATGTCTGCGGCGGCGTCCAGGGTGATCAGTTCCTGCAGGACGGCGGGGTAGTACCGGTCGATCGTCTCGGTGTAGACCTGCAGATAGTCCACAGCATAGGTCGCGACCTTGAGCTTGTCCTCGGCGTGAGCTGCGTCCTGCGAGTTGTCTTCCACCATGATCCCCTAGTAGGTCTCGCCGTACATCCGCTGCATATCCCTCTGGTACTCCTCGTACTCGCCGAGGACGCCGGACACCCCGTAAAGGATGAGCGTGCCGGCGTTGTGGAGTGCAGTGGCCACAGCAGGGAAGTCGAACGCCTGCTGTTCGGGGCGAGCGGGTACGAGTTTGCTGTTCTTGCCCTTGCCGATCTTGACGGTGCTGTAGCGCAGGGTTTGGCCCGTCTCGTCCAGCAGGTGCAGGCTCTGCAGAACCTCCGTCGTGTCTGCGGGGAGCTTGTCGTTGGTGCCCAGTTGCAGCTGGCCAAGGTAGTTGTTCAGCTCAGTCACCAGACCGCTGATCGAGTGGGTGGTCGACAGGCGGCGGTCCACGGCCTCTGGCGTCAGGTCCGGGTCGTCGATGCCGTCGGCACGCAGACGCGCGGCGGCTTCGCGGACCTGGTCTTTGAGCGCGAGTTCGATCCCGTGCCGCAACAAGTTGAGGGCCGGGAGGACCAGGTGGTCGGCGGGACGGTGCGCATTCCAATGATCGACCAGGACCTGCGCGGCATCCAGATAGCCGGCAGCCAGTGCCCCATCGTTGTCGAGGTATCCAATGATCGCGGTGTTCCGCCAGTCGCCGTCTTCGACGACCGGTCGCAGGAGCGGTTCGTTCTTCGAGGCCATCCTGCCACTGTGGCGAAAGAACGTGATCGACAGCTACGAATTTTCCCGAGGGCCGGGCACCTGCAGAGGCTCGGCGAGTCGCCGGGCCGCGCCGACCCGGGCGCGGCACAACCGCAGCCGAGGCGGCTTCGGCCGTTGGGCCGGCTGGCGGCGGAGGCGCGCACAGGCGGTCGGTTAATCTGCTGCGCGTGGAATAGGAAAACCGGGTGCGGTGGCACGGTATGTGACCGCCATCATGTAGCGGTGCGCTCGAAGAACCTGCATCCGCCGTGGCCGTCGGACGTTGTCCAGGCGATCTCCGACGTACTGGCCAGCACCGGCTGGCCAGGGCTGAGCAACACGGAGATCACTCGGTTGTTGGGGATTGTCGGGACCACCGACGTGGAGGCACCCAACAAGCGCACCCGGTTGGGAACTGCCCTGCTTGACCAGCAGCACCGCGACCAGGCCAGCAGCTGCATCATCCGGTTCATCACCGAGGCGATGGCACCGGGCCGGTTCCTTCAAGACCAGCGTCGGTTCGACGCGCTGCGCGATGGGCTGACGGAGGCGTTGTCGCTGGTCGGCCTTCGGGTCAACGAACAGGGCAAGGTCGCCAGGGCGACGGCTACGGCGACCACGCTGGGACGAGGTGGCCCGGCTGGCCGGGCGCCTGCGGACCGAGTTGGCGCGCCGTGGTGTGCATCCTGAGGTTCTGCGCTACTGCGAGGAGGAGTTGCTGCGCAAGTCGCTGTTCCACGCGGTGTTCGAGGCGACCAAGGGCGTCAGCGAGCGGCTGCGGCAGATGAGCGGGTTGTCCGGCGACGGCGCTGGGCTCGTGCACCAGTGCTTCGGGGCCGGGGCCGGCGTGCCGGTCGTGCGGATCAACGCCTATGGCACCGAGTCCGAGATCAGTGAGCATCGTGGGTTCGCGAACCTGCTCAGGGGCATCTTCGGGACCTTCCGGAACCCGCCGGCGCACACGCCGCGTGCGGCGGCGGGCTGGGCGCTGACCGAACCGGACGCACTGGATCTGTTCTCGATGCTGTCGCTGGTGCATCGCCGCCTCGACGCCGCGACCGTGGTGCGGACTGCTCCCTGACGCAGCGAGTGGTCACTTGAGGTAGCGCTGGTACAGCTTTCGCCGTCGCTCGGGCCGCTGTCGGAGACGAGTCTCGGGTAGCTATTCCTGCTGTTCTTGGCGTGTGCTGAGGTGTGCTGAGAGCCGGGCGATCTGGCTGGGGTCGGCGGGTCGCTGCGGCTCCGGGAAGTGCTCGTTCAAATAGCCGTCGGTCACGGCGCGCATCGGGAGCACCAGTCCGCCTCGGCGGCAGCAGGCGGCCTGTTGGATGCTGGGGTGCAGCAGCGTGGTGTCGGGGACGATCCAGGCGGTTTGCCCTTGAACGCCATCGGTGAGGCGGTACAGGACACCAGCGCGCGAGTAGGCGCGCCCGTCATCGAGCCACTCCTCCGCGCGGGCGGTGCCGTCGGGACCGACCAGAACGCCGCGGCGTTTGCTGTCCAAGCCCAAGGTTCCGGCGCCGCATCCTCTGGAATCGACGATCAGCCAAGTGTCGCCCGTGAGCACCACATAGTCGATGTTCGTGGTGCCCAAGCCGAGCGGTTCCAGGCCGGCCCCGGCGACGCGCTCGAAGGCCCCCGAGGTCGTGGAAGAGGCGGAAGTGGTCGTCGCGATCGTCCAGCCACCGCTGCAGGGCGCGCGCGACCTAACGTTCGTGGAAGGCGCCACAGCGGGCGTCGGAGCCGTACTTCTCCGTCTGGGGCAGGCTCCAACCCGGGGTTCCGTGCACGGTCACGCTCATCGGCAGTCACCTCGCCGTAGGTCCATGGTGGCGGCGCGTGAACACTATGGCGAGCCGCTGACAACCTGATCGCCTGACGCCAGACATCCCGTCGCCGGGCAGCGGATTCCTAGGGCGCCCGGCCGCCCCTGCCCGCAGCACCTTCACCCGCGGAAGGTAGCGCCCCCGTACCCTCCCTCCGACAACCCTTCTGCGGTCGGCGCCGCAGCCTTCGGTCTGCGCGTATGTTCCACGCTCGCGGATGGTCCGCTGAGTACCGTCGATGCCCATGGAGCCCATGCAGCGTGTGGCGATCATCGGTTGCGGGGGCAGCGGCAAGACCACCGTCGGCCGCCGCCTGGCCGCCGCGATCGGCACCCAGATTACGCACCTGGACGCGGTGTTCTATGACGACGCGTGGACCAAGGTGCCCGCCGAGAAGTTCGCCGCGCTCCAGGAGGAATTGGTGGCTGCCGACACCTGGGTGATCGACGGGAACTACGCCTCCACCCTGCCGATCCGGCTGCGCCGCGCCACTACGTGATCTTCCTGGACCTGCCCGCCATCACTTGCCTGTGGGGCATCGTCCAGCGTCGCTGGCGCTACCGCGGCGGGCAGCACACCGACGGCGTCTACGACCGCATCACCTGGAGCTTCGTCACGTACGTCTGGGGCTACCGGCGCGAGATGGCGCCGCGGGTGCGTGCGCTGCTGGCCGAACACGCCGGGCACGCCCAGGTCCACATCGTCACCTCCCGCAAGGCCGCCAACCGGCTGGTCACCGAGTTGGAGCAGGCCGCTCGCGCCTGACCTGGTCGGGGCGGTAGCGGGTGCTGGCGTGCCGTCCCGCTGGGCATGGCCGGATGCGGCGAAGTAGCGGTGGATTGCGGGATGGCGCGGAACAATCTCCCGGCAGGAAGTCGCTCGACCAGCACGACGACCTGCTCCTCCGCCCCCGCCTCCCGTAACGCGTCCAGCAGGTCGGCCACCGCGCGCGGCTTGTCCAGGGCGACGTGCGCGGCTGCGCGCCCGGCCAACACCGCCACCTACTCACCGGTCCCCCACCTCCCGCAGCACGCGCAGCAGGTAGGTGCACCCGCGCTGGGCGGCCGGTGGTGGCCGTGCTGGTCACGGTTTGTGCGCGGTCGCTCCATCGTGGGGGTGGTCGCCCCAGGATGGTGGGCATGGGCAGGCGTGGCGCTGGCGGGCGCGGGGCAGGTTGGCGTGGGGTGGTCGTGGCGGCCTGGGTGTTGGTTGTTGCCGGGTTGCTGGTGTGGATGTTCGCGGCCTGGCGCGGCGAGGGAGGGTTGCAGACCTCGGCGAATGTGGCGCAGTTGGTCGGGGTGCTGCTTGCCGTACCGGCGGTGGTGGTCGGCCTGGTGGTGTGGTGGTGGCGGCATCGGGGCCCGGCCCCGGTCCCCGACGCCGAGACAGTGGCTGCGGCCAAGGAGGCGCTGGCGGTCATGGTCGCCGCGCAGTGGCGGGAGGAAGCACGGATCCGGGAGCTGGACGACCCGGCCCCGATCCCGGTGCGGTGGGAACTGACCACAGACCCGCGGATCATGGACCATCCCGCGCATATCACCGTCGGTGGCGGTGCGCTGACATGGTCGGGCACGGGAGATCGGATCGCCGCCATGGCCGGGGAATTCAAGGCTTTGCGGCGCCGCCGACTGGTGATCATCGGGGGTCCGGGGGCGGGCAAGACCACCCTGGCCGTGCAGCTGGTCCGGGAGCTGCTGGCCCATCTGGATCCCGGTGACCCGGTCCCGTTGCTGGTGTCGGTGGCCAGCTGGGACACCAACCGATTCCCGCGGCTGCAGGCCTGGCTTGCCGCCCGCCTGACCGAGATCTACCCGTCGCTGCGAGCGCCGCAGTACGGCCTGGACGCGGCCGACCAGCTAGTGCAGCGCGCTCACATCCTGCCCGTGCTGGACGGGCTCGATGAGATCCCCGCCCAGGCCCGCACCGCCGTCATCGCCGCGCTCAACCGGTCCTTGGCCGACGACGACCAGCTCATCCTCACCAGCCGCACCCGCGAGTTCACCGACGCAGCCCTCGCCCGCGACGTCCTGACCTCCGCCGCGGTCATCCAGCCGCAGCCGCTGACCGCCAGTGCCGCCGCCGACTACCTGGCTTCCTGCCTGCCGCCGCTACCACCACCCGCCTGGATCGACGCCCTGCAGCAGATCCGCACCGGCGGCGCCGCGCACCTGACCGAGATGGTCTCCACCCCGCTGGGCCTATGGCTGCTACGCACCACCCACATCACCACCCGCGCCGACCCCACTTCCGTCACCGACCCAACCCGGTTCCCCACCGCCGCGGCACTGCAAGCCCACCTGTTCGACCTGCTCATCCCCGCAGTCATCATCACCCGGCCCCCCAGCACCGACCCCGCCAACCTGTTCCGCCCCCGCCGCCACCACGACCCCGCGCAAGCCACCCGCTGGCTCAGCTATCTCGCCCATCTCCTCGACACCGTCCCCACCCGAGACCTCGCCTGGTGGCGGCTGGCCGCCACCAGCCACACCCTCACCGCCCGCATCGCCTGGCTCGGGTTCATCACGCTCGCGGGCGGGCTCGCGGGTGCGCTCGCGGGCGTGCTCGCGGTCCGGTACGTCGGCGGGAACGTGGGTGGGCAGTACGGCTGGATCCCGGTCTGGCACGTGGGCGGGCTCGTGGGCGGGCTCGGGGAGGGGTTCGTGGTGGGGGCCGGCGCTGTATTTTGGGCACAGGAATCGCCTGGCTATGCGAACCTCAAGACCACCGGGAGAAAGACTCTCCTGGCATACCGGCTCGCAGACAACCTCTGGTTCGGGCTCGGGCAAGGGCTCCTGGCCGGGTTCGGGTTCTGGCTCATGTTCGGGGCCGCGATCGGGCTCAGGGTCGGGCTCGGGATCGTGCTTGTGTACGGTCTCGGGTTCGGGCTCATCAGATGGGCGGAGACTCCGGCCGTTACAGGAGGTGCGAACACGCCTGTCTCCACTTGGCGCGCGGACCGTACCCTGAACCTCCTGCGTATCTGCACGGGCGGGCTCGTGTTCGGGCTCGTGTCCGGGCTCGTCATCGGTCTCCGTTTCGGTCTCGGTTTCGGGCTCGTGCTCGGGCTCGTAATCGGTCTCGGTTTCGGTCTCGGGGCCGGGGTCATGGTCGGGCACCATCATGCGTGGCTGGCATTTCTGGCCGTCACCTTCGAGCTGGCCTGGCAGCGGCGGCTGCCGCGGTCCTTGATGGCCTTCCTCGACGACGCGCACCGCCTAGGCCTGCTGCGCACCGTCGGTCCCGTCTACCAGTTCCGGCACGCCGAACTCCACGACCACCTCGCCGCCGCCTACACCGCGCAGGAGGACCGCTAGGCGAGCCACCCAGCCACACTCGAACCAAAGATCGCCCTTCAAAGCCGTTTCTGAACGGATCGCCGCCCGGGTCCGGCAGCTCGGCCACCCGCCCGGCCGTCCGTTCATCCGTCCGCGGTCGCCGTCGTGCCCCGCCCTCGCCCGGACGGCTGGTCACCGGCCGCACCAACCGACCGTCTGGGCGGCGGCGCCACCGCCACCACGGACCTGGCGCCAGCAGCGCCGAACGCCGGGTCCGGGGCGGTCGGACGGCTGCTCGCGGCCGCCGACCGCGGCGGGGACGCGCTGCAGGCGGCGGTGGCGGCGTGGCTGGCCTCGCTGCGCCGCCCAGACCCAGGACTACTAGCGCGCGAAGACGGGCAAGACCGGCGCACTGACCGAGCCGCAGGTGCAGCAGCTCCTGGCGGCGGCCGTCGCCTGGACGGGCGACCTCGCCGCCGGGGCCCTGGCTGGCTCATCGAGGAGTGGGGCACCGTGGAGGCCGCGATCTTTGTTTCGCTGGACACCACGGAGGACCGGTCCGGCCGGGCGGTCGGGCGTGCTGCGCTGAACGCGGCGCGGGAGGGGACTGAGGGCCACTTCGTACGGGGCAGCGATCCCCTCATCACCGGACGGGCCCTGAAACCGGTGTCCAGCTGTCGATCGTTTCCGACAGAGACCGGGGGGCGCAAGGGTGGGTCCCGGGTGGAAAGGTTGGTCCGTCGTCGTGGTGGCCCCGTGTATGTCCTCCCGGACCGGCGATCCGCCTACATCCGGACGCCACACACTCGGATCGGCTGCGTGGTAGACAACTAGCGCGGCAACCGATGCAGCGGCCAGTGACCAGCTCGCCTCGCTTCTCGGACGGCTGGCCAGCCGGGACCGAGTTCGCAGTGAGGCGACCGTGCAGGCCGACATCCGGCAACCCCCTGCCCGGCGTGTCACCCAACCCGGTGAACGTTCGTGGTCAACGCACTAGACGCCAGCGTGTGGGTCAGGAAGCCCGTCTTAACCCAGTACGTGCTCCGTCCAACGGCTGCCACCTTGACTGGATCAACACCAATGATCAGGGGGGAGCGATCGTTATGGCGGGGAGGCGCTACCTGCAAGGGCGTCGGCGCCGACGGCCGTAAGCAAGGCTGGTGTGCCAATTTCTACGGCCAGTTCGGCATGTCTGCGTCAGACTCGTCGGATGGCGGGTGAAATGGACCTGGTGAAGCTGCGGCGGGATCTCCGAGAGCCCGCGGAGGCGTACGTGGCGGGCCATACCCACGAGGAGTTTGATGCGGCGTGCGAGCGCCTTGGGTTGCCGGTGCTGGCGCGTGAAGAAGGCGCTACGAAACGCAAGCGGTTCGAGCGGTGCTTCGCGGCTCTGCCGGACGACGGCCTGTCGGCCGTCGCTGAACGGATCCTCGGGTTGGAGGACCGCCCGCTGGATGCGAAGACCCGCAACGTCATCCAGGATGGGCTGTGGGCGGGGCAGCAGGTTCCAGAGATCTCTGTGCGCATCCGGCGGGAGATCGCCAGTGCCCTGGAGCCGCAGCTGCAGGACCTCATCGAGCAGGGCGACCGGTTCTGGATGCTGCTGGACCGCTTCTGGGTCCTCGACACCGACTTGAGCTTCCTGCTCAATGACGGCACGGGCCTACGGGCACAGATCGACCAGCACGTGTTCCGCAACCCCGGCGACTGGACCGTCGTGGAGCTGTTCGAGCAGCTGGGGGCACTGAAAGCTGATCATCCGAGGTTCGCGCGATTCCTGAGCGCCCTGGTCTCCGCAGACGTCGTTCCCGATGTGCGCTTGCAATGGCGCCTGATCGAGATCCTCAATCCCCCTCTGCAAGACGCAGGTGCGGAGCTGCGTGAAACCGGGGTCGCTGAGGGCTATCCGGTGTTCACTATGGTGTCGACGCACGCGAGGCGCAGCCGGCCGCCGCGGGCTCTGATCTTCGCCACGCTATCCAAGCCCGACATCCGCATCGGAGACGTACTGGACCTGGACATCGAGATCCTCGGTTCTCGCAACGATGTGCTGTTCTACGACCGTCCAATCGACGGCGACGGACTCCTCTGGCGCGACCTGCACTGCTGGTGGAAAGACACCCGTCGAATCACCGACGACGCCCAGGCGAAGAAGTCGCTGTACCGCCGACTCAAGGCCTGCCTGCCGGCCCGCCTGGTCGATGGGAAGAAGGAGCGGTACCCCGCGCAGGAGAATTTGTTCGATCTCTACTACGACCTGCACGCTCGGGACATGCCCGGCCTGCCGGCCCTTCTGCCCGAAGCCTGGGTGCACTGGGATCCCAAATCGATCGGCGCTCGCGGCGACGCGGCGATGACGCACCACCGCATGGACTTCCTGCTCCTGCTGCCAGGCGGGCACCGCGTGGTCCTGGAGGTCGACGGGGTCCAGCACTACAGCTCCGCCGATGCCGCCAACGGCTGGAGAGACGCCAAGGCGGACCGGCAGGAGTATGCGCGGACGGTGCGCGGTGACCGCGACCTCAAGCTCTCCGGTTATGAGGTCTTCCGCTTCGGCACCGTGGAGCTGGACCATCGCGATGCCGCACGGGAACTGCTCCAAGGCTTCTTCGCAGCTCTCTTCCGGGAGTTCAAGGTCGTCCCGCAATAGCTAGCCCAGCGCAAGTCCGGTCGGCCGAGCAGCAGGCATCCGTGCAGGCCAGTCCTGGTCTCTGGCGCGTCTCTAAGCGAGGGGGATTGCCCGATAGTGTGCAGCGCATGGCGGAGCACGATCCCTCAAGCGGCGGTGAGAACGACCCTGTGCAGGGCGCGCTGCCGCTGGCGGGGGCGTCCGAGTTGGGCGGGGGCCGTGAGGTCCCGTTTCCCGTCGCGTTGCTGGCCTTCTCCTCTGTTTCCGGCGTGGGGTATCGCGCGCTGCACTCGCTCGTCGGCGCCTACGGCAACGACCTGGGGCGGCTGCTCGGCGTCGCGCCCGAGGTGGCGGTTGGGCACCTGCGGGCTCGCAAGGCCCCCAAGGCGCTGGTCGAGGCAGTCAGTGGCCTTCCGCCGGGCTTGGTCGAACGTGCCCACGAGCACCTCGGTCAGCTCGGGCGCAAGAACGTGCACGTGCTGGGCCCCGGCGAGTTGCCTGCCCGGTTGCTGCGGCTACCTGGCGGGCCGCGCTGGCTGTTTGTTCAGGGCGACCCGGCTGCGTTGGTGCAGGGGCCGCATGTCGCGGTTGTGGGGACCCGGGACGCGTCCCCGGCTGGGATCGACGCGGCTGCCGCAGTGGTGCGGACGATGGCGGCCTACCCGGTCACCGTCGTATCCGGGCTGGCGAACGGGATTGACGCGGCCGCGCACGCCCGCGCTGTGGAGTTCGGACTCCGCAACGTGGCGTTCCTCGGGCACGGCATCAACATCGTGTTCCCCGCCGAGACGGCGCAGCTGCGCGAACGCATGCTCGAATACGGCGGTGCGGTCGCGACCGAGTATCTGCCGGACGAGCGGTACCGCCGGCAGCAGTTCGTTCAACGCAACCGGCTGCAGGCCGGGCTTGGGGAACTGGTCATCGCCGTCGAGGGGCAGGCATCGTCCGGGACTGCGCACACCGTCCGGTTCGCCGCCCAGTACGGCACTCCGGTGGTCGGTCTGTCCTGGCGGGGCGCCGGGGATCTGCCCCGGCTGGTCGCAGACACCTCCGGCGGGCGGGTCCTGGAGATCTTCACACCGGCCGCGCGCCGCGAGCTGGACACCATGGTCCGGTCGCTCGCCGAGCGGCACGGGCACGCCACCGACGCGTTGACGCTGGTGCAGCGGCAGCTCACCCGCGAAGCGGCTTGCCGCGATCTCCGCCAGGACGACCTGCTGCAACTGCAGGAGAAGATCCAACAGCTGTTAAACGAAAGGCGCTAACCCGGATGCCCGTTCGCGCTCTCATCATCGACTACAAGGTCCTTGAGCAGGGTGATGCTGCGGCGAACCGTTGCTGGGCTGGATCACAGGGCAGGGCCTGGACTGGTGCCTGTTCACTACCGACCCAGTGAACGTCGACGCGTGGTGCGCTGCTCACAGGTATCGGGAGCCGTCGGCGTACGTGCACCGAGGCATCGTCCCAGGCCGCCGAAACCGGGGCTCGGTGGCCTGGGTGGATGAGGCTGCCGAACAACTGCGAGTGCAGCGGCACGAACTGCTGTATGTCGGCAGCACCGTCCTGGACTGGCGCACCGCAGGAAATGCAGGTGTGTTCTACGTCCACGCGCTCTGGGCCGGCCGGCTGCCCCCCAGGAACAACGCGATCACTGTTTCGACCCCCAGCGGGATCTCCGAGTTCGCGGAAGCGTTCTTGCTGGACGAGCCCCGTTGGGCGTTTCAGGGCGGCGGCGACGGGTGGGAGCTGCGCTGCCTGCTGCCTGCGTCTATTGAGCTGCGCCGCACAGCGTCCGGCCGGACGTTCCGGCTGCAGGACGTCCTCACACACGCGCGGCCAGTGAAGATCGGTGAGCAGGACGCCCGCAGCGTGCTCATGCTGTCGGCCCTCGTCAACGTCTACCTTGAGGGGTTGATTACCGGCGGGGCGTGGATCTGCGTCTACCCCAGCAGCAGCCCAGGCCGGGTCAGCGAGCAGTTGCAGGCCTTCCTGCAGCCCGCCTCGCACCTGTTCCACAACTACTACCGTGAGGACCTTCTCGTCCGCGCGGTCCAGGCACCCGACACGAGTTGGGAACGTTTCATGGCGCGCAGGGAAGGGCGTCGCGCTCAGGTGTCGATCGCGACGCAGGCGACCACGGTGCACGTCGGGTCCAACTACGGAGACGGGCGGCTGAGAGGCAAGACGGTCATCGTCGCCGACGACTTCACCACTCATGGCATGTCGCTGAGCTGGGCGCAGACCTTGCTGGACACGGCCGGGGTCGAACAGGTGATCCTGCTGGCGGTCGGGAAGTACGGGGGCGCCCACCACACGTCGTATGAGCCTCTCGCCCAGGTGGCGCCGTTTCAGGTCAACGAAGAGTTGACCGAGCGCGACTTCGCGCCTGATGACGTGCCGTTGGAGCGCGATAGCCGTGCTGAGCAGCAGATGCGGGACCGGATCGCCCTGTTTCTCGCGTAGCGGCGGCGCGTGCTGGCGTTCGTTGGTCGAGTGCAGGTTCGGCCTTTGAGTAGCGGAGCCGCTCGTCATCGGACGGCGGCGGCCTTGAGGTGAAGGGGCTGCGGGCAGCGTGCCGCTGCGCACCAGCATCGATGTGGCGGCGCATCCTGCCGCGACCAGGATGGTCGCCGACCCTCCCGGCGATGAACCCGGCCGCCAGCGCGGCATCACGGACCATGTCCTTGCAGGGACGATGGCCGGTTGTGGCGCGCATGGGGCTGGAGTCGGCCACTGTGCCGGACCCTGCTGCGGGGCATGTGCCGCCGCCGGATTGGCGGATCGAGCCCTTTGAGGGAGGCGCGGGCCGTTTCGTGCGCGCCTCGGCGACGCGGGCGGGGAGTAAGGACTGCCGGGAAACTCCCCTCCTGAGACGGCGGGGAACCTGTCGGGGGGGCGATTGCCCCCACATGGACGGGCGCGAGCGCAGAGGTCACGTCAGCGCAATATCGGCGCGCAGGCCCCAATCTGATCGATTACGGGACGTCCCGCCGCCGGCTCCGTTGGCGCACCCAGTTTGGCCCGTTTCGCGTTCGGGTCATGTCGCCCGGTCCGGGGTCCACAGGTCGGGATCCTGCAGGCGGCCGCCGTTGTTGATCTGCTCCCAGCGGTTCTCGGCGGCCTCGGTCAGCGCCTGGAAGGCTGCCTCCATCCCCGAGAAGCGGAACTCCGATCTCGCCACCGGCTCGGCGTCGGGAGCGACGGCGTTGAGCCGGTAAGCGATCCGCGCAGCTTCCTCGCGGAGCTGTACCAGGGCGGCCAGGTGCTCGTCGAGCCGGTCCAGCAGCACGATCCGCTGTGTGACGGCCAGGCCGCCCATCACGGTGTGCTCCAGGTGATAGAGACTCCACCGGTCCCTTTACGGCGCGGTGTGGTCCTCGGCCATGCGGAACTCTTCTTCACAGGTCGTGCAGGTCGGGGTCGTGCCAGGCGGCCAGTGCGTGAGCGGCGGCCGTGCGGGTGCGGAACAGGTCGAAGTCGCTGCCTCGGGCGGGGTGGTCAGCGTCCGGCGTGACCGTGATCCGCAGGCTGGTGCTGAGGCTGGGGTCGCCGGCGGTGGCGCGCCACTCTGGGCGGCTGCCGCCGTAGTCGACGCGGGTGATGGTCCCAGCGATCTGGCCGCCGGGGGCATGCTGCGTCCACCTGCCGTCGTCGTGCTCGGCCAGAGTCTGGGTGAGGCGCCAACCGTCCGGCAGCCCCTCGATGGGCACCTCGGCGTGCGGGGTGCGCTCGCGGCGCGCGCGGTCGTACTCGGCGGCCAGCGCGGCCAGCGCCTTGATCCGCGATCGATAGCGGTCCTTGGGGCCGGCGCCGGTGGTGACGCGGCGGCCGGTGCTGTGGCGGGCTTGCCCGCCGCTGCCCGGCCATGCCTTGACCACGCTGCCGACCCGGGTCGTGCCCTGCCACCACAGAACGTCGTCCTCGTCGGTGGCCCACTCCTTCCCCAGCACCTTCACAGTCCGCAGCGCGCCGGACGGTATCGGCCCATCCGGAGCCTCCTGCTCGCCCTGGTCTCCCCCGCGGCCGGTGTCTTCCTCCCTGGTCACTGCCCCGGAGGTTCCCTTCCGCTCGTCGGGGTCGGCCCGGGGGATGGTCGCGCGGTCGGCCGCCAGGACCGGCCCGGTCACGGCTCCAGGCAGGTGAGGGCGTTGGGCGGTTTCGGCGTCGGACGGGCGCTGCGCCCGGACGACCAGTTCGGCCAGCCCTCGCCGGGCGTCGGAAGCCACGGTCTCGACGGTGTCGGCGTCGATGTCGCGGGACTCCTGACAAGCCTGGACGGCCTCCACCAACGTCAGCACATCGCGCCACAGCGCATCGGCCAGGACCTGGAGGTGGATGGGGAGGCCGGGTGCCACGGACTGATAGCCCGGCCGCTCTCCTTGGAGTCCTTCGGTAGGCGGCTCCGGCGAGTCTGTGGGCGCCGCTGCGCCGCGGCGCTTGCGATCCCGGTAGGCCTTGGCCCTGCAGGCCGCGCCGCAGAACCTGGCCGGGCGTCCCCGGCCTTGAGACGAGATCGGGCCGCTGCACTGTGCGCACACTCTCGCCGTCAGGGCCGGGCCCTTTCCGTCACGCCGACAACGTCACGAAAAGGTTAGCGGTCACTGGCCCGGCCACGACCGCAGAACCGAGCGCGTCTGCAGATCCCCGATCAGGGCTCGCCAGGGCCGTCCCCTACCTGCCCTGGCGAGCACCCACCGGGCGTTCCCTGAGCCGACCGGTGTCTCAGCGTCGTCCACGCGCCTGGGGGCGCGCGGGCCCCGCGCTGCCGCCCGCGCGTGCGGCGCTCTCGACGGCCAGGTCCCGCCCGGCGCGGCCTGCGGCCGCGAACTGCGCGGCGATCTCCTCGGCCGCCGCGCTACCGGACGAGTTGGCGCGGCGCTGTTCGGCCTGCTCTTTGTGGGGGTTTGATGCTGTAGCCATGTGCCCTCCTGCGATCTGGGTCCTCTTGCTCCTTGTGTGCTCTGGGATTCGGCCAGACAGCATCGTCAGGGACGCGAACTTCGTCAGGGCACCCTGGCTGTCGACGGTCGACGCGACTGCCCAGGTTGATCGAGGGCATCGCATGGTGGCCTCGCCGCGTCCGCCGGCTTTGCCGATCCTGCCGGGAGGGGTCCATCGCATCTGGTGGGCCCCTCACGGCGTGAGCCTCAGCGCAGCAGGTCGTTGATTCTGCGGAACAGTTCTTCTGCGCGTGCCAGGGTGGCGCCGCTGATGGCCGGAACCAGGGCGTTCTGTTCGCGCATCAGGACGGCGGCGGGCTTGTAATGGCTGAACTTGCCGGCGGCGATGTTGTTGGTGCGGAAGTGGGTCTCGATCTGCCGAACGATGCGGGGGTCGTGCGGGTTGAGGTCTGCGGCGGTGACCGGGGCGGGCAGGTCCTTGGTGTAGGCGCGGTTGACCAGGTCGAGGTAGAAGTCCGGCTCGAAGAGGTCCTCGATGTCGGCGTCCTTGGTGCCGGTGAACTCGCTGATCTCGATCAGGGCCTTCCTGCGGAGTTGTCCGTTCTCGCGCAGGCGCTTGATGGCGCCGACGTCGGTGGTGCTGGAGTCGACCACCACGGCGACGTCGAGCTTGTTGGCGCCCAGCAGGGTGGCGAAGGTGGACAACTTGCCGGCGCCCCCGATGGGGATCTTGACCCAGGCGGGGTCGAGGCCGGTCTTGCCTTCGGCTTCAAGGGCGTCGGTGAGGATGTCCAGATAGATCAGGTCGCTCGGCCCCTCCAGCAGCAGGTTGTGCTCGCCGACGAACAGCGTCTGGGTCAGCTCGATCCCCATCGCGGCCAGCAGCGGGAAGACGGTGTCGTCGTCGGCCTTGAAGATCTCGGCGGACACCTTGGTGCCGCCTCCGTCGTGGTCGATCACGGTGCGGACGCGGTTCAGGTGGTCGGGGGCGACCATGAACGGCGAGTGCGTGGTGAAGATGACCTGGTGCTTGGGGGCGAGCCGCTCGTCGATGAGACGCAGCAGGTCCTCCTGGGCGCGGCCGTGCAGCGACAGGCCCGGCTCGTCCAGCAGCAGGATGAGGTCCTTGTCGCTGGTGTCCTCCAGGTCCGTGAAGTAGGCCAGGAAGGAGAAGAACCAGACAAACCCGCGGGAGCGCTCGTCGAAGGGGACCGTGACGCGGTGCCGCTGGTTGCGGACCCGGACCTGCAGGATCGGCCCACGGTGCAGCGGGGGCTGGGCGTCCGCCTCAGGCTCCATGACCTTGAGGTCGACCGCCAGCTCCTTGTTCTGCGACCAGAACTCGAAGACCTCGTCGGTGATGGCGTTGCTGGCGTTCTCCGTCTCACGGATCAGCCGTTCATGCTGCCCCGCCTGGCCGAAGTCCTCCAGCTTGCCGCCCGCCTGGTGGAGCAGCGACAGCAAAGCCTGCTCGCCGAGTTCCAGGGTGTCGGCGTCGCGGCCTTCGATCAGGGCCGGGACGGAGACCTTGCCCGGCATGATGTCGTAGTCCCCGAAGTAGACGAACTTGGGGAGCAGACGCTTGAAGTGCTCGTCGATCAGGTAGAGCTCGACGTCCTGATCACGCCAGCCGCGAATGCGGCCGATCATCGTCTGGACCGACCCAGAGGGTTCCTCGATCTCTTCCATCGCCTCGAGGAAGTCGGCGATCGTCTCGGCGCCTGCGAGGCTCGCGTGGCCGTCGAGAGCGACGTCCAACTGCGCCCGCAGGTGCCTGACGATCGCGACCTCGTCGATGTCGAAGTCGAACTCGCGGTCGTTGAAGCGGTAGCCGTGGCGGACCGTGAGGATGCGCCCGGCGAGCGCCTTGGGGCCCAGGTCGTCCTCGATCTCGGCGATCTCCTCGTCCGCGAGCCGGAACGTGGCCTTGATCGCGGTGACCGGCGCCGGGTCCTTGAGCTTCTTGCTCATCCTGGACGGAAAGTCCAAGACCTCGTCGAACTCGGCCGGGCTGATCGGGTTGGTCCGGTAGAGAGCCTGAAGGATGGAGGTCTTGCCGGATTCGTTCTTGCCGACCAGGCAGGTGACCTCGGGGTCGATCTCGAACTCCTCGGAGTCCTCGGTCGGCCGGTAGTTGGTGATGTGCGCGCGCAGCAGCTGCATGGCGCCCTCCTCGAAGGTGTAAGGGCCCCGGAGCAGACAGGTAGCGCGCCTTTTGGTCACAGCTCGGTAGCCGCCGACGGCATGAGCTTTGGCCTGAGGTAGTGTCCAGGTGCGAGCAAGACGAACCCCGGTGCACGCGTCACCCGTCGCGTGCGCCGGGGATTTTGCGTTACGGCTCTCAAGCTTACTCGCCCTCGCGGACATTTTTGGCCCCACTGGAGAAAGCCCGGCATTCCGGGTGAATTAACCTGAGCGTCAAGATCGACTGATCGATCGAACCGAACTTTGTTCTAGTGTCCCTTTGTTCGCTGCGCCTTTGCAGGCCATGCTGGGAGCATTGCCGATGGAATGGCCCCTGCAGGACTGGAGTGTGACGGGCGAAGTAACGCTCGGCGGCCGAAAGTAACGGCATTCGGTAACGCTTCAGCCCGGCACCTGCAGAGCAGGGGCGGCGGAGTGCAGCCGCGGGTTACTCCCTCCCGGCGGGCCACTGGTGTCGCTGAGGCCACCGCAGCGGCTGTCGAGTGCTGGCTGTGCACGGCGACGTTGCCTGGAGCGCATTCCGGCGTAGAAGTCCGATCGGCGAACCACATGCTGTTCGGGGGGGCAACCGGGCCGAGTCGGACAATGGCTGGACACGTGCCCGACCGGGGGCTGTTGGGGCGCGAGCGGAGGCCTACCCCTCCGGCGTTCTCGGCAGGATCGGTTCCGAGGCCCACGGGACGTCGAGGATGATCGGCTGGAAGTCGTCGGGGTGATCGGGGCGCGCCCGGTCCTGGCCGCTCCCCATGGTCTGCGGATCGCCGTCAAAGATCACTACGCGGGAAGCGGACGCGGGCAGGGGCATGGTGGAGACGGTTTTGCCGATCAGGTGCGTGTCGAGCACAGAAGCACGTAGCAGGCGCGGCAGCAGTTCCAGGCCGCACTCCAGGGTGGAGACCACGTCATCGGGGTTCAGGTCGCTACCGATCTCGCGCATGTAGTGCGGCAGCATCTCAAACGATCCGCTGAGATGCTGCAGTGGTGGGCGCTGGTCGGGCCGCTCGGCGGCCTGGGTCGACATACTGATCACGTAGGCGACCAAGGCCGGCCAGACCGCTTGGACGAACCGATCAGGCCGCGGCTGGTCGCCCTCGCCGCCCTCGGCCGCGATCTCGGCGTCAATCTCGGCCAGTTCGGCGCGGACCCGGTCGCGCAGCGCCGGGTAGGCGCAGTCCAGGGCTTGGACGACCGCGCCCAGACGCGCGCCCGGCCCGAACGGGGCCAGCGCCGCGCAGATCGGCCGCTCGGGCAACCAGATCCAGATATCGTCGGGTACCGACCAGGCGTCCATCGGCGAGTACAGGATGTCGTCGGTGAACCACGCGCGCTCGATGACCTCGCGCAGGCGGGGGCCGCCCACGCAGGCCAGCAGCGCGGTGACCGCGCTCCATCCCGCCGGCGCAGCCAGATCACGGTCCCACAGCCGGTCCAACTGGAGCGCGAGCACCGGCACCGGCCCCTGCCAAGGCGTGTCCTCGTCGAAGACGCAGGCCGGGCACACCCTCCGACCCGGTACATCCGGCACCACGAGGTGGTCGATGGGGTACGCGTCGCGGCAGATCGCGCACCGGGTGTCGTTGTGTGCCGCCTTCAGGATTCGGCTGCGGCCGGTGGCGAGCATGTCCCGGGCGGCGCCCATGACCTGTCCGGGATTGGCGGTGCCGAGCAGCGCCTTCTCCACTTGCCGGTCGCCGCGCTCGGGTCCCAAGGGAGCGGCCACCTGGATGTAGGGCGGCTGAGCGAGGTCGAACACGGCGGGGTCGTCGGGATCGTCGGTGCCCACGCCCACGCCGCTGGCGCCTACGGTGTCGGCGGGACCACGGCCGATGAACATCGTGATCGGCCCGGGATAGCTGAGGTAGCGACCGAGTGCAGGCCGGGTCTCGGATTCCACCGGCCAGCCCGCCGCGCGGAAGAACTCTCCCAGGGCGGTGTGCAGGCGGCCGGCGTTGATCACCGCGCCGGGAGCTGCGGCGGGGAGGTGACCGGCGGCCAGCAGGCGGACGGCCTCGGCGCGGCCGGCCTTGTCCAGGGTGCGGGGCAGCGACCCTTCTGCGGCTGCGGCGCGCACTCGGCGCAGCGCCTCCTGGTAGGAGACGGCACCGCCCAGCTGCTGCTGCAACGCGCGGGCGATCTTTTGCTGATGGGCACCGGAAGATCGCGGCATTAGAGCACTCCTGCCAACATCGGCGGTACGTCGCCCCACCCCGACTGCACCGCGCAGGTCAGCAGAAACACACCGGGAAACGCCCACACTTCACTGCCCGTGGTCAGGCGGCCGCCCGTTCCCAGGTGCGAGCCACGAGCAGCCCGCCCAGCTGACGCTACCGCACGCCGACAACGCCACACCATCAAGTGGCCAGGACAAGACCACCCCTATTCCGCGAGCGCCAGCGGGCCTCGGGGGCGACACCCAGCGGCGTCCTGGGCATGGGGTGGACCGCCCATCCCGACCCAGCCTCAGCGGTCGAGGTCGGCGAGGGGATCGCCGATGTGCTGAGCGGCGCCCATCAAGGCCTGGCCGACCTCGCAGACACCCGTCGGCCAGCTCGCGCCCGACTGCCCGACCACCCGGCGGCCTGCGACCACTCCCCGAAGGGGCAGAACCCGCGCAGCACGCCATGCTCACCTCGACTTGCGAGGGGGCGACGGTGCCACGGCGGATGGGGACGGGTGCGGGGCGTTCACCCCTGCGGGTGAAGGCGCCGGTGCAGGACACCGCCCATGGTGTGCTCGTGCAGGAACCGCGCGAGATCGACGAGGCGACCGCCAGGGTCTGGCAGGGCGGGCGCGGCGGAGGCCAGGCGGCTGCGGCGGCGCTTGGGGGCCGGGCCGCGGCGTTTGATCGGGGCGCCGACGGCGGCGGCGTGGAGTTTGTCGGCTCCGGCGTCGATGACGTGGATGCCGGTCTGGGCGGGCGGGACCAGGCGCGGTTCGTCCCAGTCGTCGCCATCGCCCGCGGGGGCCTGGAGGCCGGTCAGCGGGTCGGCGTCGGCGACGGCCGCGTTGAACACGGTCAGCGCCGCGGCGGCGTAGCCGCGAGCGGCCCGGGTGGCGCGCTGGTGCAGGTCCTCGGCATGGGCGGCGGCCAGGTCGGCGCGCTGGCGGGCGGTGTCGCACCACAGGGCGTACCGGTTGGCGATCTGCTCGGCCACCGGCGCGGGCAACACCTCGGGAATCTGCGGGGCGCCGGCGGAGGCTTCGCCCTCGGCCTGCTGGTGGGCGGCGTGAGCGGCCCGCCACGCCTCGCACAAGGCGCGATGGAGCCGGTCGTGCTCGGCGAGGATCTCATCGGCGCGCTGCGGCCAGGGTTCGGCGTCCGCGCCATCGGGGTGCGGGGCTCGGACGTCGGGATGCGCCGCGGTGTGCGCGGCGTGGTGCTCGCGGTAAAAGTCGCGGCCCCGCTGGGTGATCTCGTATCCGTAGCCCTCGCCGGCGCGGGCGGCCAGCGGCGGGACGTGCCTTCCGATGAGAACCCGTTCGATAGTGGTCGAGTTCGCCCACTCCAGACGCCTGCCGTTGCAGTCCGCGCTCCACAGCAGCGCCAGGACCTTCCAGGCCCGGGGCGACAGCGCCGCCTTGCGGGGCGCGCCGGGCTGCAGCGACAGCCCGGCGCGGGCGGCGGCCCGGCCTGTGCGGGTGAGGGCGACCGTCAGCATCCGGCCGCACGCGGTGGGCCTGGCCCTCTGGGTGATCAGACCGCGGTCGGCCAGCGCCGCCATGGTCGCGCCGTTGCCCTGGTTGTCCCACCCCTCTCCGGCCAGGCGCATCTGCATCTCGGTCACGCCGAACAGCCGCCGGTCGGAAGGGTCGTGCGCGAAGTCGATCGCCCGCCACTCTGACGCCGGACGCGAGTCGTACTCGCCGCTCGCCGCGGCCTCGCGGCGCCACTGCTCGACCTCCTGATCCAAACCGTAGACGACCGCCAGCGTCCCCATCTGCCGGTCGTTCAGCTCCGTCCACGCCTCCAGCGCCTTCGAAG
This sequence comes from Actinomadura sp. NPDC048955, assembly GCF_040649435.1. Classification (NCBI taxonomy): domain Bacteria; kingdom Bacillati; phylum Actinomycetota; class Actinomycetes; order Streptosporangiales; family Thermomonosporaceae; genus Actinomadura; species Actinomadura sp. NPDC048955. The sequence goes on along the minus strand of NZ_JBEZJI010000055.1, from coordinate 31,923 downwards.
ACGGCCTCGACGGGGGCCTCGGAGACGGGGACTTCCCGGTGGTCATCGCGCGCCTCCGATGGGGCAGTGGGCACGCCCGTTCGTCACCGGCGAGGGCGCGGATAGGACGGCCAGGATCACCAAGGCGGGGAGAGTGTGCCCAGCACAGTGGCGCCGGCAGGGGCCGTGGTCCTGGCGTAAGCAGACGGCACGGATCACACTCCCTCGGCCACCCGCGCTCCAGAGTGCGCCGTTCGGCGTGTTCCCGCCGCGACCCCGTTCACGAGGTCGCCGACGCCCGGGCATGCTCAGACTCATTCGGCCGCCTGGGTTGCCTGTTCGGCGCGTACGGCGCGTTCGCGCTGCTCTGTCTCCGCGGCCCGTGCTGCGTCGCGCTCGCGTTGCAGCGCCTGTAGTTCGGCGCGGTGCGCGGCCTGCGCGGCGATCAGGTCGGTGCGGGCCTGGTCGCGTTCACCGCGCATCTGCTCGGCGGCCTCGACAGCGCTGTGCCGTTGCGCCTCGGCGCGCCGGACTTCCTGCTCGGCGGCCTCGCGGGCGGCCCGCACGTCCTCGGCCGCGCGGGAGCGAACCGTCTCGGTCTCCTGCTCGGCGCGCTCCAGCCGCCCGGTGAGGTCACCGATCGCGGCGTCCTTCTTGGTGAGGGTCTGGCGGGCGGCGGCCAGCTCGCTGGCGGCGGTGTCCAGCCGCCCGCCCAGCGCCTCGGCGTGGGCGCGTACCGCGGCCAGTTCCAGTTCCAGCTCGGCGAGCCGGGCGCGGGCGGTGTCGCGCTCGGTCCGCGCCTCGTCGCCCGCCCGGATGGCCACCGCGGTCTCCTGCTCGGCCTTGTTCCGCGCGATCCGGTGCGCGTCGGCGGCGTCCTCGGCCCGCCGGGCCAGCTCGGCGGCGCCGGCGGCGCGCTCGGCGGCACGCTCGGCGGCGGCGCGGGCGGCGGTGGCCTCGGCCAGGGCCGTTCGCTCGCGTCGCTCGGCCGCCTCACGTGCGGCGACGGCCTCGGCCGCGTCGGTGCGGGCCTGCGCGGTCTGGGTCTCCAACTCGGTGTGGTGCTCCAGCACGGTGGCGCGCAGGTCGGCCAGCTCGGCGGCGAGCCGGTCGTCGCGTTCGGCGGCCGCGCGCAGCAGTCCGGCGTGGGAGCGGCGGTGCCCCTCCTCGCTGTCGGCCCAGGTGATGAGGGTTTGCAGCGGATGCTCGACGACTGCGCCGACGGCGGTCCCGCGAGCTCGCCGGGCCGCCTCCCGGCAGTCCTGCCCATTCGGGCCCTCTCCGCTGTGGTGGTACTCGCGGCGGCGGCCGGTGCCGGCGCGCGGTGGCAGCGGCTCCCGGCAGTGCTTGCACCGGCCGTGCGGCGCCGCGGCCGCCGCCCCCTCCCCCAAACTTTCGGGCGCAGCGGACGGGGCTTCGGCGGTGCCCGGGACGGGCTGCGCAGTGCGGTCGGCATCGGCGTCGGGTGCCGGGGGTCCAAGATCGGCCATGGCTTCATCGTGACAGGTTTCGTTTCACGTGTTCCGAGAAACCGAGATTCTATTTCGCGGTTTTCAGAAACAGAAACGCGAGCACGTTCCTCGCTAGGGTTAAGGGATCGTTAACCCTGGCCAGCACGGTGGGGGGTCGCCTAAGATCGGCGTTCGTGACCACACAGCAGCAGCCCGCGCCAGACGCCGTCCCCACGCCGAGCATGCTGGCAGCGCGGCTGGCCCGCCCGGCGCCGCCGGCGCCCCCGGTCCGGCGCGCCGAAGCGACGCGTCCGGTCGCACTGGCCGCCCCGGGCCGGGTGTTCGCCTACGTGGACAACTCCAACGTCTGGATCGAAGCGAGCTGGCCTGCCCGCCCGGCAGCATGGTCGGCCGGTCCTTCCTGGTCGGCTCCCGCCCGCCGCCCAACGACTCGGTGTGGGCTCGCGCCGAGGACGAGGGCTTCGAGGTGGAGGTGCTCGACCGCAACGCGGCCAACAAGGAGAAACGGGTCGACAGCAGCCTGCTCACGGTTCTGCTGGAGGACTCCTACGAGTACATGGACGCCGGCCGCGGCGACCTGGCCGTTCTGGTCGCGGGCGACGGCGACTTCCAACCCGCGCTGGCCTCGCTGCACCGCCGCGGGCTGCGGATGCGGGTGCTGAGCTGGCGGCACGCCTGCAGTCGCGACCTGCGCGAGGGCGCCGACGAGTTCTACGTCCTCGACCCGTTCTTCGACTGGCTCACCCTCGCCTCGCCCACTCCTCCGGCCCCGCGCCCGGAGCAATCACAGCGCCGCGGGCCCGAGCGATGAGCCCGGGTAGCGCCGGGCCCTCCACGGGGGTGCAGCGCGGCCGCGCCCGACAGTACGCGCTGTGCACCATCGCGGTCGGCTACGACCGGGTCAGCGACGGCGTTGAGGGCGTGTTCGATCAGGCGGTGACCAACGGGCTGGCTGCGATCGTCGCGCACGCGTGGCCGGGCCGCGAGCGCGGTCGCCGCGGTGTGCTATCGGCTTCCGACCTGCTGACCGTGATCGAGGAGCACGGCGAGGCCGCCGAACCCGGCGTGGTGCACGTGCTGCATGATCCCGCCGGCCCCAAGTACGAGTCCGCGCCCTGGGGAGTGCTGAACGAGCGGATAGCGAACTTCACCACCGTGCGAGCGACCGCTCTGCGCGGCGCTTTGCGCGCCACCCAGGCGATCCGACACGCACGCGACACCGGAGAGCGCCCCGACACCGCGCTGACCGCCGAACAGGTGCGGGCCCTGGAAGAACTCGACACGCACCCGGCGCTGGGCTCGGTCATGGAGGAACTGCGCGATCGCCAGGAGGTCGCGGTGCCCGCCGCCGACCGCGCCGAGCAGGAGCGCGCCACCGATTACCTCCACCTACTGGACGACCAGGAGATCGAGCGGCGAGCGGCCCTGGACTACACCGCTCGTTACCGGCCCTTCCACAAGGACGACGAGACCACCGTGGAAGACTGCCCGGTCTGCGGCAATGTGTCCCTAGTCGCCGAGCACCGCGACGGCCTGCTTGGCGCGGTCGGCGTCGGGCAGTGCGTGGTCTGCAGCTACCGGCGCACCGCCGAGGCCGCGAACGACCAGGCGCTGACCCAACAGATCCAGCGAGCGGTGAAGCACCCGGACTGAACGCGAGCACCGACCGTGCCATGTAGCTGGCGCCGACAACAAGGAGCGTGAGCCCCATGACCGAGCCGGCCTCCCGTACCGGCTTCTCTGCGAGTCGCCAGTCCCCGACCGCTGCCGCGCCGGACGCCGGAAACGACAGCACCACGAGGCTGGCTCTTCCCGCCCTCGCCCCGCCCGCCCCGCAGACCCCCGCGGCGCGGACCGCTCGCCCCGCGCTCACCGGGCCGCCGGCCCCCTCAGGCGACGCTGCGGCTGCGTCGGACCGGGCCCTCTCCCCCGAGGCCGCGGCGATGGTCACCGCAGGGCTGGCCGACAACACCACCCGCGCCTACACCCGGCACTGGTCCACCTTCACACGCTGGTGCGAGCTGACCGGCAGGAGCCCGCTCCCGGCCACGCGGGAGACGCTCGCCGAGTACGTCCACCACCTGACCGGTACCACCACCCAGTACGGCAAGCCCCCCGCGCCCGGCACCATCGACGCGATGCTCAGTTGCGTGCAGTCCGCCCACAAGCTCGCCGGACTTGACTGCGACCCCCGCCTGGCCCGGATGGCGCTGCGCGCCTATCGCAAGCAGCGCGCCGCGCACCCCGACCCGGCGCTGCGCCACCGGCCGCGGCGCGCCCCCGAGATCGACGTTGCCGCGCTCCGCACCATGATCACCGCGATCGGGGAGGCCGCGGACGCCGGGCGGATCCACCCGCTGCGCGCCGAACGTGACCAGCTCGTCCTGGTGCTCGGCTTCGCGATGATGGGGCGCCGCTCCGAGGTCGCCGCGCTCGACATCGAGGACCTGGCCTTCACCACCCGCGGACTGGTCATCAAGGTGCGCCAGTCCAAGACCGACCAGGACGCGGTAGGCAGCGAGGTCATCATCAAGCACGGCAGACGCCCCCAGACCGACCCCGTCGCACTGCTGCGCGACTGGGTGGCGCGGCTGGCCGAGCCGACGCGGACCAAACCGGCCATCACCGGTGGACCGCTGCTGCGCGGCATCGACAGGCACGGCCGCCTGGGCGGCACACCCGGATACGCCGCTCCCGGACCGAACACCGGCCGCATCGACGACGAGACCCTCAACGACATCGTCCGCGACGCCGCCATCCGCGCCGACCTCGACAACGCCACCGCGCACACCTTCCACGGACTGCGCGCCGGCGCCGCCACCTCCGCCGCCGAAGCCGGCGCCGCACCCTCCACCATCCAGGAACACGGACGATGGACAAGCCTGGCCATGGTGTTCCGGTACTGGCGCCGCGGCTCGGCCTGGGCCAACAACGCGCTCGACGATGTTGGCCTTTGAGCATGCCGAGCCTCGAACGCCCGGCGGCGTCGCCGTGCGACACCTGCCCCCTGATCGGGCCTAGAGCCTGCAGGCTCGCTTGGGACATGTACCCACCGGTTTTCGACTTCGTGGTGCTCGCCGACCCGGACGGCAACGCTTTCTGCGTCGTGGATCTGAGCCGAGCGCCGTCCGGCGCTGCCTGACACCCGGTGGGCGCTCCGGGGAACGGCACCCGAGTGTCGGGAGGCTGCTCTACCGTGAGGGCGCATGGTTGATCATGCCCCCGCGCTCCGCGACGAGAACGTTCTGGTCATCCCCGGCCCGTGGCTGGAGGATCTGATCCCCCGGCGCGGGGGCCTGGTCCCGGTGCCCGCGACCGAGCCGCGTGCGGAGGCTCACGCCACGGTGCGCGAGGGCCTGGACGCCGCCCGGACGGTCGTCCGCGCCGTGCTGGAACACCGGGGCACCGTCGCCGAACTGGCCGAGGCGGGCCTCTCCTACCTGAAGGGCGACGCGACCCCGCTGGGAGCGGCGGTGGTCGCGCGGGTGGAGACGATGGCGCGGCTGAAATCGCGGTACGCCGACGACGCCGGCTGGACCGACTTTCTGGTGGCCGAGCACGGGCTCTCCTTCGCCGCCCGCACGTTCGCCGAGATCGAGGGGATCTGGGTCTGGGGCGACGGCGGGATGACGGTGAACGATGAGGAACCGGGCTACGTCCTGCGCGGGACGGACGATCTGGTCCACGCCCACTGGGTGCCGTGCGGCGCGGGCTTGCGGATGCGGGCGCTGCTGGCTGCGGCGGACGACGTTGCCCGCGCCGCGGCCGTCGAGGCGCTGGCCGGGCTCCGCGCGGATCCGGTGAAGCGGCTGATCACGTCGTTCCTGGTGCCGGACCGCACGGAGTGGGTGGACGAGTGCTGCGAGGAGCCGCCGAAGCGGCAGTCCTACACGACTTCGGCCGGAGCCAAGCTGCTGTGGTGGTCGCTGAGTACCGCCGAGCAGGTCGAACGGCTCGGTGACTGGGCCGTCCTTGGAACCGGCGAGTGGTCTCCCGACGTGCTGTACACCGTGGTCGACGGGCTGGGTGAGGCCGCGGTGCCGGTGCTGGCGCGGTCGCTCGACGGGGACGCGGAGCCGAAGGACAGGCGGCGCATCGTGGACGCACTGGCGCGTATCCCGGGCGACGAGGCGTTCCAGATCATGGGCGGCTGCCTGGACAAGGTGAATGTCCTGCCCGCGATGGAGGCGATGATCGAGCGGTTCCCCGTCCGGGCGCTGCGGATCCTGCCGGAGCTGAGCACCCGTACCTCCAAGCGGTCGGCGCTGGCGGCAGGGCTGCTGAACGCGCATCTTGAGGCGCACCCCGGCCTGGTCGAGACGGTGGAACTGAGCGCGCGGACCCGAGCCGCGCTCGACGCCGTCCAGGCGAAGCGCGTGGCCGAGGCGCCCGAAGAGCAGGTGCCGAAAGCCCTGCGGAAGGGCGGAAAGAAGGGTGCACCCGGGTGGGCGCCTCCGGCAGCGATGCCGCAGATCCTGCTGCGGGGCCGGGAGCACGCGCTGCCCGCGGCCGCGACCGGCCACCTGGTGGAGGAGCTGGGCAAGGCGAGCCCGCGACGCGCGCCGGCGCAACGCCTGGGTGATGCGCTGGACGCACTCGACCCCGGGTCGCTGGCCGAGTTCGGCTGGAGCCTGTTCGAACGTTGGCGCGTGTCCGGTGAGGCGACGCGGATCGGCTGGGCGCTGGCGCAGCTCAGCTGGACCGGCGACGACGAGATCGCGCGGCGGCTGGGCGGGATGGCCCGTTCCTGGCCTGGCCAGGACGGGATCCAGCTGCCGCTGAAGGCGCTGGACGTGCTGGCCGGCATCGGCACCGATGTGGCGGTCATGCAGTTGCACCTGGTCGCGGAGAAGGCCCGGCCCAAGCGGCTCAAGAAGAAGGCGGGGCGGCTGCTGGCCGAGGTGGCCGACGACCGCGGCCTCACGATGGACCAGCTCGGCGACCGGATCGTCCCCGATTTCGGCCTGGACGCCGACGGCGGCATGACGCTCGACTACGGGCCCCGGTCGTTCACGGTGGGCTTCGACGAGCAGTTGAAGCCGGTCGTGTTCGACGGCAAGGGCACGCTCCGCAAGACGCTGCCCAAGCCGGGCGCGAAGGACGACCCGGAGGCGGCGCCCGCAGCGCACCGGGCCTTCACCGGCTTGAAGAAGGACGTCCGGACGGTCGCCGCCGACCAGATCCTCCGGATGGAGCGGGCCATGGCCGAGCAGCGGCGATGGGCGACCGAGGACTTCCGGCGGCTGTTCGTCCGGCACCCGCTGCTGTGGCACCTCGTCAGGCGCATGGTCTGGCTGCACGACGGGGACGGGACCACGGCGTTTCGGATCGCCGAGGACCGCACGTTCGCTGACGTGAACGACAAGGCAATGACGCTGCCGGAGTCCGGCGAGGTCCGGATCGCCCACCCGGTGCACCTGGGGAAGAGCGTGGCGGCCTGGTCCGAAGTCTTCGCCGACTACGAGATCCTGCAGCCGTTCCCCCAGCTCGGCCGTCCCGTCCACGCGTTCACGGACGAAGAGCGCGCCGGCAACCGGCTCGACCGGGTCGTGGACGTCGTGGTCGGCGTCGGAAAGGCGCTGGGCCTAGAACGCCATGGCTGGACGCGCGGCACACCCGAGGACGCGGGCGTCCAGCACTGCCTGACCCGGCATGTGGCGGGCCGCACGGTCGTGCTGGATGTGAGCCCGGGGTTCCCGGTCATGTCCCCTGCAGAATGGCCCGAGCAGACCCTCGGCCTCGTCCGGATCGCAGAATCCGAGGCGTCGGACTTGCGCACCTCGAAGGCGACGTTCGGTGAACTGGACGACGTCGATGCCTCCGAACTGCTCCTGACGCTTCAGATGCTGGCCGACTCGGCGGACACCGCATGAGCGGGTGACCCGCCGAGCCTCTCAGGGCGTCTTCTGGCGCTCCTCGTCCAGCCACCGGGCGATGTCGGCCCGCAGCGCCTTCTTGCCGATCTTGGTGGCGGGCAGCGCATCCACCGTGACCACGCGGTCGGGGAACTTGAAGCGCGCGACCTCCGCCCGCTCCATTAATCCGCCCTCTCCCTCAATCAGGATCGCCTCTGACCACCGTTGTCGCGAGGCGCCTTGCTTTGCGCATGCACCAGCAAGAGCGCGCCGTACCGGTGACCGGTGGGGTCTTGGAGGTCCTCGACGTCGTCTCCGGTGGCGGGCTGGACGGTGAAGGCGAAGCCGTTCGCCGTCAGGACTGCGGCGATCGCGCCTATCATCATCGCCGCGATCGGATGGCGCTGCGGATCCTCATCGAGGAACTCGTCCAGCGCGTAGAAAACCTCGACCTTGTCGCCGTGCCCGCGCAGCCGGAAGCCGCCATTGCCGAAGTTGTCAGGCTTTCGCGGCGTCTTCTCGGTGTCCAGGCCCTTGAGCCCGGCCACGTCCAGCAGCCCAGACGGCCATGGACAGTTCCGCGCCCGCGGGGGTGTAGAAGCCCATGGCGGTCACCGTAGCCGTCCTGAGGATGGACAGTGCGCTGCTGATTTCCGGAGATTCCGAGTCGGGTGAACGGGCTGGGTGGCCAGTGGTCGAACGGAAGCCGATGCTGCCTTTCAGCTGTCGTGTCTGCCGGAGGCGTCGGCCGACAGAATGCCCTGGTCGAAACCAAGGGAGAGCAGAAAACGGAGCCTGACCAGGTCCATGGTCGTGGAACCGGCACGCATGGCCGCCGTCGGCGCCAGCGCATGGTCCAAGCCAGACTGGCAGGAGGCGGCCAAGATCGTTTCCGTCTGGCTGGAACCCCGGCACGCCATACTGCCGACCGCCGCCAGAGCGACACACCACCCATCCGCGCCGGACCGGGCGGTGTTCAGCAGATGCTCGAGCGAATTACTGCCGTCCTTCACTAAGTGGCCTGACGACCTACCCGCTGCTTCCTGCCTCCTACAGATACGGGCCGCCGCTTCTAACGCGCTTCACCCACGCCACCGATGGAGCGCCCACTGTGCGGTCTCGTCAAGGCGAGGGAAAGGGATCGCGCTTCCTGACGTGCGTTCCTCACGATGGGGAGTCGTTGACCGACCCATCGATCACGAGGCAGATCGCTGGGTCGGCGACGGAGTCGGGGCCGCAAGGCCTCCCGAGCCCGCTCGAAATCCTCAGGGCGTCCCTCACCGAACCGCCGTTCCAACAGCGGCATGACGACCCGGGCCACCAGCAGTGGGACAGCCACTGCGAGGGCGAGCAACAACACGCCTAGCAATTCGTCGCTTGTCATGGGTCCTTTTCCAGCGCAACGGCGGGGAGGTGATTGTCCGAGCTGTACCCCGCCATTTCATGTGAACCGGCGAGGGCGGTCAAGGGCAACGACCCTGGCGGGCGTGGAGCCGAGGGAGCCGAACAACCCGGCCGTGGTTAACGCAGCCCGCGAGCCTGGCTGCCATCCGAACAGACGGGTGGCGCCCCACCGATCCGCCCCGGGCGGACGGCGGCCGGCCGGCACATTCCCCCCGCAACCTTCAGTCGACGATGTGCCGGCGCACCTGGCGGGGGGTGCGCAATTCGCGGGCGTGTGGACTGATCCTGTTGGCGGCGAGGTGGAAGGCGAACCGGGCCGGGTCCGGCAGGTCCTCCGGGATGCTCAGCGAGGGCCAGGAGCCGGCGACACTGTGGATGTCCCACACGCTCGCCCGGACGTGGACCTCATCTTCATACAGGTACTCGTAGTCGTCCCGGTGTGCGCGGACGTGCCCCAGGAACCGCAGCAGCACGGTGACGGCGACCGCCTCGGGCCCGTCCGCCGACTCCTGTATGCCGTAGCCGTCCTGGCCAACCACGTCGTGCCAGTGTTGGTTGCCCTCCTCGACGGCCTCGACCCGGTAGGCGTACCGGCGGGGTTGCTGCAAGAACTCCGCTATCCCGCATTTGGCGTTCTGGGCTCCGTCGGCCGCCCAAGTGGCGATCTGAGCCAGCAGCACCGCGGACTGATCCAGCACCGTTGCGTCCTCACCCAGGTCCGCCGACCCGACCCCGGGCAGGTTCAGCAACTCGGCAACCTGTTCCAGCTCGTGCAGCTGCGGCAGCCTGCGCTGGCCGCTTCCGGCGGGGTACTCGCGCATACCGGCGAGTGTGCCTTACGCGCGCCCTTCCAGCTTTGACTTTGAGGTAGCGAGTCCATTACTGGTCGCGGCCGGTCTGATCCCGCACGATCGCTGCGGCGCCCCACCCGAGGCCGGCGGCGGGATCGGTCTCGTCCACGGCGCCGGCCATGATCTCGGCGACGAACCGTAGCCCGGTACGCGCGTCGACGCCACCGGCGACGATCCCGTACGGTGAACACACTTAATACAGGTAATTAGCGGCCCTGGTACACGCCCCTGGGCGCCGCCGAGTACCTGCAGACGCGAAGCGGGCCCGGCCGCGCCCTAGGAAGCTACAGCCGGACCCACCCTTCGCCCCGCGAGAAGGCCCCCTCTGGGGGGCCTTTCTTGCTTTCCTGGCAGACCTACAGGCCGTGACCGGCCGTGTAGATCTTCCAGGCGAACCCGGCCACCACTACCAGCACCTGGGCCGCCTTGAGGCAGACCGTGATGCGGCAATGGCACCTGGGCTCCGGAACGGGCTCACGCTCCGCACCGTCGCTGCGGGGCTCCGTTGGCTGTTGATCCGCCACCGGGGCCTCCCTTAGCTACCGGGCCTGGGTACCGCTCCCGGGGGGAGAGGGTGACCGGCGGCCCGCCCCGGCCAACCCAGCTGGCAGCCGACCGAGGAGACGAGAAGCGCTCGCACGGATCACGTTAGAGCACACCACCGGCACAAGCCGCCCCGCTGTCGGGTGCGAGGAGTTAATTACGGGCCCCGAACGAGCCACAGCAACGGGTGCGGGCCGGATCCGGCCGTTCACCTTCCGGTGCGTCACAACCCCGATGCCGCAGGTCCTGCGCTCGCCTTACCGGGCCCCGACGAGCTGGTGCGGTCCTCGGACCGGCTCGGCGCGAGGAGCGGAGCGCGGGGTAGTCCTTGGCGTTCTTGACGACGCGGACGCCGTCGAAGTCCTCGATGGGGGCGCCGTATCGGAGCTCGGCACCGCCCCCTCTTCTGCGTGCCGGGCTCGTCGATCCCGGCCGCGCCTCCGCCCAGGCGCGGCCGGGATGGCCCACGGCTCCAGCGGCGTCACTGTCCGAACGTGAAGATGCCCCGGACGGGCCGGTGGTCGGACAGGTCGTCGCCGTGGTGGCCCACAGTCGGGGTGCGGTCGCCGAATGATTCGTCGACCGATTCGCCGAGGTCGTATAGGTCGGCGGCGGCGGGATCGCTGAGGACTGGCTGCTCGACGTCGATCGGGTCGGCGGGTGGGCGGGCTCCCAGAGCAGCAACCACTACTCCGGGTACTGACCGCGGGCCCTGACCACCGCGGCGTAGACGTCGGTCAAGACCCGCCGTTGGTCGAGGCCGGCGGGCGTCACTGCAGCGGCACCCACTGGCCCCAGTAGTGCGGGAAGTCATAGGAGGGCTGGATCTGCCAGTGGACCGTGGCGAGCGCCTGCTGCATCCGGCGGTGCACGTCGCTGCTCTTCTGGAGGTTGCGGGCCCAGAACACCGTCCCGAAGTGCGCGAAGGTCCGGTCAGGACCGCCGTCGCGCTGCTCCGTGTCCAGGTCGGCGAGCGCCTGGGTGATGGCGGTCCAGTCGTCGAGGGCGTTGACGTGGCGGCGAGTCGCCCGGTAGCTCGTCCCGGCCATGGTCGCGATGGCTCGGGCAGGGTTGCCAGCAGCGGACGCCCGCCACATCGCCTCGACGAGCTGGTCCTGGCGGCGCCGGTAGTCCCCGATGCGGAGGGCCGTGGTTTCGGCGGTGCGGCGCACCTGTTCCAGGGCCGTCGGCAGGGTGGGGCACCCCGCTTCTTTCCAGGCGTCGAGGACTTCCCCGGCATGATCCCGCAGGAGGTCGAGGACGCTCGTCGGCGACAGCGCGGCGATGGGCAGGTCGTAGGCGTTCGGGTTGCGGGCTGCGGCGATGTCGGCGATGGCGGGAGTTTCGGCGTCGGCGCCTGCGGCGACCAGGATGGCCCGGGACAGCCGGCGGAGGCTTTCCTGACGTTCCTTCCGCGCCGCTTTGAGGCGGACGCCTTGGTCCGCGACATCCCACATGGGCCTGGGCGGCATAGCTCTCCTTCGGGACATTCGGGTGGCGTGGTCGACCCGTACGCAAAAGCCCTCCGAACGTGGTCCGGGGGGCAGCTCAGCAGACGTGGTTTGGTTGAGGTCACCGGTTCTGCACGCCAGAGGCAGGCTGATCAGCGGTTGGCGGGGTGGCGGTCAGGGGCGGCCGGGCTCGGTGTCCTTGAGGTCGGGGAGCCGGATCAGGGGCACCCACTGGCCCCAGTGCTGCGGGTGGCCGTAGCCGGGCTTGATCCGCCAGCGGGTTGCGCCGAGCAGGGCCTGCAACCGGTCGTGGACGTCCTGCGTCCGGTTGACGTTGCGGATCCACAGCAGCATGTCGAAGTGCCCGAGCTCCGCTGGAGGGACGCCGCCATGCTCGGCCGCCAGGTCGGCGAGCGCCGCGCCGATGGTGTCCCAGCCCCAGCGCGGGGCGATATACCGGGAGGTCTCCCGGAGAGCGAAGCCTGTGGTTTGGGAGATGGCCCGGGTGTGGACCCCGGCGGCGTGGGCCTGCCACATCGCCTCGACGAGCTGGTCCAGGAGGCGCAGGCACTCGCCGATACGGATGGCGACGGCGTCGGCGGCCAACTCCAGCGGCTCAGCACCGCCGGCAGGTCCGGGCAGCCCGCCTCCTCCCATATCTCCTCGACGTCAGGGGCCAGTCCGTCGATGACCTTGTCGACGCCTCTCCGTGAGAGCGGGTAGACGGGCAGGTCGTAAAGGCCGTGATGCGCCGTTTCGGTGATCTTGACGATGTCGTCGATGTCGGCGCCCGCGCCTGCGGCGACCATGAGGGCCCGGTACATCCGCTCGCGGACGTCGTCCCGTGCGTGCCTTGCTTTGCGCCAGGCCCTCGTGCGGATCTCGACTACTTGCAGGGGCGTCGGCGGCATAGTTCTCCTTTGGGACATCCGGGTGGCGTGGTCGACTCGTACGTAAAAGCCCCCCGGACGGGGTCCGGGGGCCAGATCAGCAGACGTGGTGAGGACACCGGTTCCGGTGAGCTGATCGGTTCAGGGTGTTGCGGGGGCACTGGTCGCGGCGCCGATCACGGCGGCCGCCATGGTCGGGTAGGTGCCGACTCTTACGGTGAATCGCTCAGGCACGGCTGGTCCGCCTTCCGGTGAGCAGCTCGGGCAGCTCGCCGATCTCCTCGATCAGGTTGGTGCGCGGGGGCAGGTCGGAGCGGGCGGCCGCGGGGCCGAGCAGGAGGGCGCGGATGCCCAGCAGCGCGGGGACGCGGACGTCGTTCTCGGGGTTGTTGCCGCACACGACCAGCGCGCCCGGCGTGACGGCGAGCCTGTCCAGGACGTGCGACCAGAACCGCGAGTCCGCCTTGCCGAACCCCAGCTTGTGGCTGAGGAAGACGTTGCTGAACGCTTTGTCGAGCCCGGCCGCTTCCAGGGCCTGGCGGCCCGAACTCCTGCGGGTCCACCGGGTCCTCGACGGCGCGAGCGTTGAAGTCCCCGGCGGCGATCATCGGCGTCTTGCCGAGCAATTCGAAACCCTCGGCTTCCAGGACACGCCACCTGGGCATGGACGGCGCAAGATGGGTGACGGCGATGTCGAGGCGTCCGAACCCCGGCACGTGCGTCTCGACCCGGCCCAGCCCGTGGAACCACGGCTTCTCCGCGCCGTTCTCGCCCCTTCGTAGCGCCGGGAGCTGGATGAAGTCGTCGAAGGCTGGGCTGCGGGCGTACATCGACATGAGTCAGCAAGGCCGATTCAGTGCGTGGTGCAGCGTGTCGATGGCGCGGGTCACGGCGGCTGTGAACTCGACGTCGGGGGGGCGATGGGGTCTGGCCTGCTACTACGCCTGCGCTGCGGAGGGTGCTGGAGAGTTGCCGCCGTTGGGGGGCGGTTGCGGCGGCGAGGACGAGCGGGTGGCTGTCTGCGTCGTTGGTGGCGTGGGCGTCGGTCGTCGCCGCAGCGAGCACTTGGGCCAGCAGCGGGCCGCACTGCGGATCGTCGCCGACCATGGGTCATGAACTCAGTGAAGAGCGTCACGCAGGGCCTCCTCCAAGACAGGCAGCCGGTCCAGCAGCATCAGAGCTGCCTCGTGCCGCGCCCGCGCGTAGGACTCCAGGGCGGCGTCGACGATGTGCGGTCGGTCCACCGGTGCCGACAACGGAAAGGTCGCGCAGAGCTTGGCTGCACAGCCGACACGAAGCGAGGACAACAGGTCGTCCGCGGGCGCCTTGGGGTTGGCGTCTCGATAGGCCAGGGCGAGCTCGGTGTATCCCTTGAGCCAGCTCTCCATACCGTTGGACAGGACGCTCGCGGGGTCACAACCAAGACGCACGATTTCCCAGGCGAGGTACCCAGGGGTGGGTGGTCCGAAGTCCACAATCGCGGCGACGTCGTCGTTGTTCAACAGGACGTTGGGACCGGCCAGGTCGCCGTGCATGATCTGGACCGTCAACTGTGGAAGTGAAGCGAGGATGCGCTCGACGTCCCCCAAGACGGCTTGTCGCTCACGCGCGGCCTGCAGAGCCCATGTCTCGAAGTCCCCAAGGCTGGGCCTGTGCTGGTACGCGAGAATCAGCTTCTCGAAGCGGTCACGTGCGGCGGCGACTTCGCACACCGAGACCCCAGGTTTCAGGGTGGGTGCGGCGGCGGGGTGTGCGGCGAGTCGGCTGTGGAGACGTCCCATCGCTGCGCCGGCCGCTGCCCATCTTGCACCGGTCAGGGTGCCCTCGGCAGTCTCGGTGTGTGGCACGTACGACCACACAGACATTGGCAGGCGGCTGTGGGTCTCGATGAGTTCGTGCTCGCGTGTACGGGTTGCCCGCGCGGTCGCGACACCTCCGTCGGCGGCGAACTCGGACAGTTCGACCGACGCCCGCTCCAGATCCAGGTGATCTCGATCGCGATAGACCTTGACGAAGTACCGCCGGCCCGTCTGGTCCACGATGGCGTAATTGTCTGTTGCGGTGCCCTCCGGGATTCGCGCTATTTCTGCCGGGTGCAGTCCGTACGCGAGCACTAGCGTGTCGGCGATCGCCGTGAGCCGGTCCTGGGTGTCGGCGAAGGTCATGGTGCTGCCACCGGAGGCTGTGAGGAGTCGGACGCGAGCCGGATCGTCATCCACGGAACTGCTTCGTCGCGGCAACTGAATTCCACCAGGTCGATGCCGGTGCGGTCGTAGAGGTTGAAGGCGGTCACCGTGATCATGTTGGAGCTCTCGGTGATGGAGACGGGCTGGCTTCCGCAGCGTGGGCAGAATCCGCGGCAGAGGGGGCCGACTCGCGTGCCAAGTGGGCTCTCCGCCCGGCCCGACCCACCGCAAGCTCTCCTCGGGGAACCCGACTGACAGGACTGCAGGTCCTTTCGGGATCTGCTTCTCGTGGGGGCATGCGCACAGGTGTGGATCATCCGGATCACCGGTCTCCTCGTACTTGGTGTGGCCGCATAGAGCGACACCGCGGCGCCCTGCCGCGTGAATCGGCTGATCGAGGCGGTGAACGCGGTAACCGACACCGGCTTTCGTGGCGAGGGTGACCGGTTCGGCATCGCACAGGCGTGGCCTGAGGCCGGCCGGCGGGTGTCTCGGCACCGGGTTGGGATGCTCGTCCCATAGAGTGCGGGCGCGCGGGTGTCCACGTCGTTCGCCATAAGATGATCTTTGACGCCTTCGTTCGTCTCCGCAGGCATCCCTCGGTCCGCACCACCAGGAGGAATCAGTGTCATTCCAGCAAGTGATGACCCCCGAGGAGAAGCTCGCCGAGGCGAAGAAGCAGTTGAGTTTCCCGCGTATTGTTGTGATTTGCGGCTCCACTCGTTTCATGGCCGAGATGGCCGAGGCCGATCTGCGGGAGACCGAAGCCGGCAGGATTGTCGTCAAGCCGGGTTGCGACCTGAAGTCGCCGCACGCACTTTGGTCCGATCCTGTCAAGGCTCAGGCGCTGAAGGTTCGACTCGACAAGCTGCACCGGGCGAAGATCCAGCTCGCCGATGAGGTGCTCGTCGTCGGCGACTACATCGGAAAGAGCACCCGAGCCGAAATCGCCTACGCCCGGTCGCTGGGCAGGCCCGTGCGGTTCACGCACCCCGAAGTCGACCCTGACGCCTGAGGACCCACCCGCCGCACCCTGCGCGGGGGCCCCTTGGAGTTGGTCATCTAGCGGGTGGCGCGGTGGTGAGAGCGATCTCATGAAGCGGCCGAACGCATCGCGGCCGTTATTGCGGCCGCGAGAGGCCGCCGGTGGTTCATCAAGTAGAAGTGGTCGCCCTCGTACCTGTCGAGTCCGCGGAATTGCGTGGTGAACGGTCGCCAGGAGAGCAGAGGCTCCTCGTCGATCAGCCTGTCGCGGTGGCCCCCGAATACCGAGAGCGGAACGGGCAGCGGCTCGGGGACGCGGGGAGGAGCCCAGGTGTCCAGGAGTTTGAAGTCGCTACGGAACACGGGGGCGAACGTGCGCCAGACGGCGTCGTTGTCGAGGAGCTGCGGTGGGCTGCCGCCCACGTTCCGCAGCCAGTTGCGCAGTTCGCCGTCGGACATCAGGTGAGGGCGGCTGTCGGCGCCGGCCTCGACTCGGGGGGCGCCGTAGGCGGACACACCCAGCCAGTCCGGGAGCGGGCCCTCCTGGTGGTGAAGTCGGCGGGTGAGCTGGTAAGCGATGAGTGAGCCCATGCTGTGGCCGAAGAACCCAAAGGGCCGGTCGAGCAAGGGAGCGATAGCGGTATGGAAGTAGTCGACCAGCCGGTCGCAGTCGTCGATCAGCGGCAACGTCTGCAGCTGGCCTCGGCCGGGGGCCTCCAGGAGGCACAGTTCCCAATCCTGGGGGAAGTGCTCCGCCCAGCCCCGGTAGAGCAGGTGTGAGCCGCCGGCGTGGTGGAACAGGAACAGGCGCGCCGCTGGGTCGCTCAGCGGCCTCGGGCGGATGACCGGGCAAGCAGTCGTCTCGCCGACGAGCTTGGAGATGACCAAGGCATGCAGCTCGGCGAGGGTCTTGGCGCCGCTGATGACCGCGGTGTTCTCCGGGACGCCGAACGCCGTCTCCACGCGGGTAGAGATCTCCAGCATCAGCAGCGAGTCGATCCCGAGTTCGTCGGAGAAGTGCGCCTCGTCGGTGACCTCCTCGGGGTCGATCTCCAGTACGTCGGCTATCAGAGCGCGGAGATCCTCGATGTTCACGGACGCAGTGGTCATTGGTGCTCCCGTGGCTCCTACGTGGGTGGACGAGTGGTCGGTCAAAGGGTCAGCAGCAGAGCGGCTGCCGCGTCGTGGCGAGGGCCTCCAGCCGTAGCGAGCACGTTCCCGGTGGGGCCGCTCTCCAGATGGGCAGCCGCGGCGGCGCACTGCAGGACGCCCAGCGCCCCGGACAGCGGGCCCAGCTGGGCTTCCAGGTCGATCCGGCGCGTGGCTGCGAGCAGCGGGACCGCCCCGGCCCCCGCCCCGGCACCCGCCTCGTCCACGAGCCACAGTCCGAAGGGCTTCTCCTCGGTCACCCCGGTGGAGGTCAGCGCCGCGGCGAGGTCCCGGGCCCGCGCGTACCCGGCGATCGTGGCGCGCGGCCGTGCGTGTCGGGAAGCGACTGCGTCCGCTGGTTCCAGCACGATCGCGACCGCCGCCTCGATGGACTGCTCGCAGCCAAGCAGCTTCGCCGTTACGTCATTGGCTGGTTCGACGCCGACGACAACAGCTGCTTCGGCGCGCCCGGCCACGATGAGGTTTCGGGCCCAGGCCAGGGCGTCCAGACCGCTGGTGACGCCGTTGCAGACGGTGAGGTTAGGGCCGCGCAGCCCGTAGCGGATGGCCACCCAGCCGGCGATGACGTTGCTTGATGTCTGCGGCAGGCCCAGTGGGCTGAGGCCCCGGACGCCTTCCCTGGCGATGGTGTCGGTGGCTTCGCAGACGCTGTCCACGTTGCCCAGGTTGGTGCTGACCACGACGGCGGTCGAGTCAACGACGCCCGTGAACGTCGCGTGGGCGTCGGTCAGGCCCGCGTCGTGGAGGGCGGACTCGGCAGCCCGAAGGGCGAGCCGGGACGCGCGGTCCTTGTGGCGCATCTCGCGTCCGCTGAGCCCGGTTGCCGGGTCGATGCGGCCCTCGCCGGGCAGCGGTCCGAGAAGGTCACCGTACGTCGCGACACCGGGGAGCATCAGTCCGATGCCCGTGACGACGACCTCTCGGGCGCTCGGGTTCCTCATCCGTGCGGTGCTCGTCGCGCTCATCGGGCTGCCTCCACGATCGCGACGGCGCTGATCCCTCCGAAGCCGAACGCGTCGATCTGAGCGATGTTCAGGTCGCCGACTGCGGGGGCGCCTTGCACCAGGCCGAGTCCCGCGGCCTCGGGGATCGGGTCGGTGAGTCCCACGACCGGGGGGACCGTCCCTTCTTTCATGGCGAGCACCGCCATCAGCAGGCTGAGGAGTCCCGAACCGCCCAGGGTGTGGCCGGTCATCGCCTTGATGGCGGTCATCCGCGGACCGGTTCCGGCGCCGTGGAAGATGCGGCGCAGGACGCTCGACTCCGTCGCGTCGTTGCGGGGGGTTCCGCTGCCGTGCAGCATCACCAGGTCGATGTCCTCCGCCCGCACCCCTGCTCTGCTGTAGGCGTCCTGGACCGCGCGTGTGATGCCGTCGGGGTCGGGCGCAGTGGCGTGGTGAGCGTCGCAGTTCATAGACACACCGCGCACCCGGGCGTGCACGGGCCCGATCGCGGTGCCGGCGCGCTGGACGACGACGGCTGCCGCACCCTCCCCCATCAGCATGCCCTTGTGCGTGGTGTCGAAGGGGCGCAGCGCGTCGGGGATGTCGTTCTGCACCCGGTCGAGCGTGCCGAAACCGCTCTCGGTGGCGGCGTCGGTGCCAGCGACGACGACCGTGTCGGCCATTCCGAGCTCGATCATGTCGGTGGCCATGGCGAGCGCGTACAGCGTGGCTGAGCAGGCGTTGGCGAAGGTGTAGGTGGTGGACGCGTCGAAGGTCTCCTTCAGGGCGGTGCCGAAGTGCAGGTCTTCGAGGGCGACGTCCGCGTGGTCACGCCACCACAGTTCGAGGCTGCGCTGCTCGCGCATGGTGGTCCCGACCAGCACGGGTACCTGGGACAGGTCCTCCAGGCCCGCGTCGGCGACTGCCTGCCGAACAACGGTGGTGAGCCAGCGGGTGGCGCGCCGCGGGATGTCGCCACCGCCCTCGGGCCGGTCGTCGATCTCGTAGGCGTAGGCCGCCCTGTACTTGGCGGGGTCGAAGGCCTTCAGAGGTTTGCGGCTCTCCTGGCCCGCGCACAACGCGGCGAAGATCTCGCGGGGGCTGGCACCGATGTTGGCGACGGCGGCCATGCCCGTAAGGTCCCAGGTCACGGTTGCGCAGCCGCCCTCCTGAGCTCGAAGGCGGCCAGTTTGCCGGTCGAGGTGGTCGGGAGCTCGTCGAGGAACTCCAGACGGGCGGGCCGCTTGTGGGCGGCGAGACCGCCACGGATCACGACGATCACCGCGCGCCGCACCACGGCCGGGTCGAATCCCGGCCGGGCCACCAGATACGCCACGGCCTGCTCCAGGCCGTCAGCGTCGCGGCAGCCGACCACCACGCAGTCCTGGACCCCTTCCGCACCGCGGATGACGCTCTCGATCTCACGCGGCACGACCTTGTAGCCGCCCAGGTTGAGCAGGTCATCGGCGCGGCAGAGATGGGTGAACGTGCCGTCCGGCGCACAGCGCACCACGTCGCCGGTGTACGCACCGCCGTCGGCGAAGGTGACCGCAGCGGCCTCCGGCCGGCCGATGTAACCGAGGGCGACGGTCGGGCCGGCGATGTGGAGCCGACCCTCCTCCCCGTCGGCGACGGGCGTGCCGTCCACAGCACGGACGGTCGCGGTAATCCCGGGCACCGGGACCCCGAAGGTCCCCGGACGCTCGTCCCCCGGCAGCGTGCCGACGACGATGTGGAGCACCTCGGTAGCGCCGAGACCGTTGAGCAGCTCGGCCTGGAAGGCGGTGCGGATCCGCTCGCTGAGCGGACCCGGCAGATTCTCGCCCGCCGAAACGCACAGCCGCACGGAGTCGAAGGCGAGCTCCGCCGTCCCGGGTGCGTTCAGCAGCGCGGCGTACAGCCGTGGGACGGAGAACAGCACGGTGGGTTGGTGGCGCCGCAGCGCGGCGGCGAGTGAGTGAACGTCGACCGGGCCGCGGATGAGCGCAATCCGGGAGCCGGCCGCCAGAGGGCACAGGACGGAACTGCCGAAGCCGTAGCCGAAGGACATCCGGGCGGTGGACAGCACGGTGTCCTCGGGGGTCAGCGCCAGGACGGTGCTGATGCCGTCGGACAGGGCCGCGATCGCACCCGCCGAGTGCCGCACTCCCTTGGGCTGGCCGGTACTTCCGGAGGTGTACTGCACGAGCGCCTCACGCCCCGCACTCCACGCGGCCGGCGGCCCGGCCTCCTGCGGGCGTCGTGCGGGGCCGGGCTCGGCCGTGGCCAGAGCGGCCCGGACGTCCGCGCCGGCGAACCGGGTTGTCGTCGCGAACAGCTCCTCCAAGGTGCGTTGCCGCTTGGGGGCCGCGTCCAGGTGCACCATCGCGGCGGCGCAGTTCTCGGCGATGTAGCGGACTTCGTCGTCGGTGAGCATCGGGCTGATCACCACGGGGACGCAGCCGTGCCACCACAGACCGAGGACGGCGACGGCGGTCGCCACGGAGTCGTCGGCGACCAGGAGGCCGCGGACGCCCTCAGGCACGCCTGCTGCCCTGAGGGCGCCCGCGTACCCACGGGCTGCCTCCAGGAGGGCGGCGTAGGTGATCTCTCCCGCCTGCGGGTCGAGGTAGCTGGTCCTTTCGCCCTGGCCGGCGGAAATATGACCCGCCACCAGGCGGTCGATCAGGTTGACACCGTGGAGGCTTGCCGCCCGCTCGCCGAGCACGGAAACCGCGGCGTCCAGGCTGGTGAGGGCAGCCGCCTCCTCAGCGGACAAGGCTCCGAACTCGCGCTCGATCGCGGCCACGACCGCAACCTTCTCCAAGGAGCTCATTCCAAGGTCCTCACAGAACAGGGCATCAGACTCGATGTCCTCCTTCTCCGCTTCAAGGACAGACGCCACGATCTCTCGCAGCCTGTCACGCACTATGTCGATGGGTTCTGAATCGCGCACCAGCGAGGCCCCTTCCGAATCTTCGTAGCCGAGAAGTAAGAACTGGGTGGACGGAGAGCGAGGACGATCCGGAGGCCTGCTCCCGGCCCTGTGCCGTTCGCCGAAACGCTGCTTGATTCCGGTCGGGGTTCAAGAACGGAGGCGGGATGCCGCAGCCCTCAGCGGGAGCGCTCAAAATCCCAGGCCGACCTCACAGGGGAACAGGACAGAAACGCCCAGGGGCTCCTCCGTAAAGATGACCCTCTTGGAAATCGCGGACATGAAGCCGAGCTCGAAGATAGTGCCCTTTCCGACGAGGCCACCGGGGTTGCATACGACAACAGCGTCGGCTTGCCTGAACGTGTCCATATGCAGGTACTTGTGCCGCCACGTGTCGCGTTCGTTCTTCAGGAGATCCTGGTAGTCGAAGAGGATGAAGTCGGTGCCCGCGGTCTCCGGCTTGATTTTTGTGGACCGAGGGCTCAGCACTACGGTGCCGCTCTCGCGTAGGCGGGCGATAGCGTCCTCGATGTACCCCAGAGATTGCTGGAAGCTGCCGCAGACAACGGCGTTCCGGAACTCGCGCCGGATCAGGCCTTCCAGCATGTCGTCCGATCCGCACGCGGACATGCCTGTTTTCAGGTAGAACTGCTCCAGCTCAGGTCTGACTATGTTGAGATAGAGGCCGGTGTCGACATAGACGCCGTTGACCAGTGCGGCCGCTTCCGGCTGTGGGAGCTGCTGAAAGACCCCGGTGGCGTGCAGGCGCGTTGTCTTGTTGTCGACGACCTTGTTGAACTCCGTGAGTCCGGCGCAAAACGCGCCGACTCTGTCTGCCAGCACCTCGTGGTTGCGGCTGTCGTCGAACGTGAGCCACTCCCTTTTGAGTAGTTTCAACTCGCAGCCCTGGGAGTGGTAAACGGTCACGCGTTCCGAGTTGAAGTGGACCAGGACTCTGCCTTCTGTCGCCAATGTACTGTTCTCCTTCATCTCGTTCCGGCGCGTTGGGGACCTGCGGCCTTCGTCTAATCAGCTGAGAGGTTGGGAAGCGTTCTGGAGGACGCAACGACTAATCGTCTTGTCCGCGGAAGGCTCTGAGGTACTTGTCGGCGAATTCTTCCTCTCTATCCGGACTGTATTGGGTGATGAAGCGCGGGTGCGCCAAAGGTACGATTTTTCGGAAGAATCGCTGGCCTTCGTTCAATTGCGAGAGGAACGCGAAGTTTTCGCCCTTGCCGATGCAATAGCACACCGAAGTGTCAATTCCGAATGCCAGTTGGCGTTCCAAGGTGCCCACGAGGAAAGGGTGTAGGAGCTCCAGCAGCTGCTTGTTGTCGTAGTAGTTGCAGTTGACCTCCTTCCCCCGGGGTTTCGTTCTCACCAGGCCAAGGGGGCAGACAAAACTCATGACGAAGTCGGCATAGAACTTGTCGCGGCCCCCGTAGCGGCTGATGACGTCGTACAGAAATCTGGCGGCAGGCTGGCTCACCGCATAGCCGTCGACATCGACTCCCGTGTCGCTTTCGAGGAGCTCGGCGTCTTCGAACGGGACCCCGGTTACGGCCGTGCCGCGTCGGGCGGGCGAGCTCCCCAGTACCAGCCGGCGCGGTTCATCATCGTCGTAGTACTTGTTGTAGAACGCCGTCGTGACCTCCCGGACGCGCTCCCTCTGGGGGCCGCTGAACGGGTTGATGACCTTGAAACCGGGAGGCAGTTCAAGCGTCGTTCCCGCAAGCTCCTCGTTGAACTGCAGGATCCGATGGGCAACAGTCGTTCGCCCGTTCATTGCAGAAGTCCTTCTTTCACGCTGGTCACTCCGAACAGTCCGGTCGCGCCCGGCCGTCTGCGATTCAGCCGTCCCGAAGAACTGATGGGACGTCGCGAACATAATCGGCTGGAGGGGCGATGGAAACATTAGGCGGTGACAGCCGATAGATAGATCTCGGTACTTGTTGGGAACATTCGGATGTCTCTGAAACCGGTACGATCGAGCTCCGCGCTAATCAGGTTGGCCGTGTCCATCCCGCGATAGATGTCGACGAAGTCCGTGCCGGGGATGATCAGTCCCGGAACAACGCAGCCCCGCTGAGTATATAGAAATCCGTTGGCTACGGAGACGATAATCACCGCGCCGGGCTTCAGTACTCTATGCGCCTCTGAGGCTGCTGCGGACGTATCGAAGAACGACGAGTTGTACGTCCTCAAGGAGACATACAGATCGTAATTGTCATCCGGTAGGGCAGAGAGGTCTTCGGCGCTGGAGACGACGGTTTTCGACGAGGGAATGCGTCGGCTTACATTGGCGAGGCCACGTTCCGCGATGTCAACGAAGGTGATCTGCGAGCAGTCTGAGAACAAGGTTGCTGCTTCGTAGCCGGATCCGACGCCGACGTTGAGGATGTTGACGGTAGGCAGAGGGCTTGTGGACGACCTGCCGTAAACCGACATGAAGTCTTCGGTCCACCTTAAGTTGGCGGCCCGAGCGTCGTACGCGTAGTCATAGGTGCCGTACTTCGCGTCAAATGCTTCGGACAGTGCTTCGTTTACGGCGCGATCAGCCTCTCTGTACTCGATCCCAAACCTCTGGCAGATCAGAGAAGCGAGCGCGATCCTCCCCCTGTTCGCATTGACATCACTCCTGGAAAGCGCGAAACCCTTCGACTTCAGCCTGGAGGAGACGGCTTCACTGATGCGATGTGTCGAGTAGTGAGGATTGCACTCGATACTTTGCGCACTCGCTGCGTATAAGGCTTGGTTCTGGTCGAGAATCTCGCGCTGCAGAGCATCCGTGAAGCGTTGTACATGACCCCGTGCAGTGACGGGATCGCCATCGAGGTAACGCGTCAGCGCGGGGTCTGGCAGACCGATGCAAACCCTGTCGATACGCACTTCTTTCAAGAGTTCGCCGAGCTCAAACGACTGCTTCGCCGACAGTGTGTTGATCGTCAGATATGCGCTGTGCGCGCTCGATTTTCCGAGTCGCTGCATCCTGCTCCGAAGAGTGCGATACCAGGATTCGCCGCGGACTTCTCCCTCGAAGGCGGAACAAATTAACTCTTCGTCTCTAGAAACGAGCGCAACGCCGACCTGCCGACCTGATTGCGACGCCCTTTGTGCAACCCGAATGGCGTAGTTCATCCAGTAAGTACTGTTCGGACTCATGTGGGCCTCTGCCCCCCGGCCGCGCTATGCCTCCCGTTGGTGTGCAGAACCAAGCGCGTGATCACCATCACGGGGCATTCTTCGCGGTGACACGGAACGTGAACTTCGGATGAGGTCGCCGTGGCAACGGCTGGATGGCGACGAGCACGCCGACCTGCCGTGCGGCGTTTCCGTGTCAGGTGCTGCACGTTCATCGGCCCCTTCTCCAGACCGCCGGCAAGGCCGTCTCCGGCCATGGCCTGAGTTCGTCTGCGTGATGTCGTCGATTCACCAGCTCTGGCGAGACGCTGAGGGAATATCTTCTTCACGAGACAACCGCGTCTGCGCGGCGCTGGGAATCCCGGCGAGGTCGCGGAACCAATGAACGTCATGAAAGATCGTTTCGGGGACGAGGACGCACCATGGGGCGTACGCGCAACGTCAAACTGGCCGCCGTGATTGCCCAGGCGGGTCTGTCTCAGAGCCGCCTGGCTACGCGCGTCAGGTCGGTCGCCGCGGAACACGGCGCCTCCGAGCTAGCCGGCGTCGGCCAGTCCCATATCGCCAAGTGGGTGAGCGGCGTCGTCCCCGAGCCCCCGGCTGCCCGTATCTTGGCCGAGACGCTCTCCCGAAGCCTCGGTCGCCGAGTGACGCTCGCCGACATCGGACTGACGGCGGACACCGACGAGCTCGAACCGCCGGCATGGAGCGACGATCCACTAACGACACTGGTGACGCTCGGGAGCAAAGACATGGTGGGCATCGACCGCCGACACCTGCTGGCCACCTCGGCTTACTCGGTGGCCGCCCTGGCCCTCCCCGACGACCAGTGGTTCGAGCGGGCCACGGACCGGGCGCGCGCACGCAAACCCCTGTCGAGCTACGTGGTCACGGCCCAGGACGTCGACGACGTCCGGGAGATGACAGCGATCTTCTCCCGCCGCGACCAGAAGCGCGGCGGCCGCGCCGGCCGCGCCGCCCTTGTTGCATACCTCCGCACAGATGTTGCCGAGCTTCTGAGCGGCCGGTTACTGTCCGAAGACGTCAGGCGTTCGATGACCTCGGCAGCAGCCGAACTCGCCTACCTTGCGGGATGGACGGCCTTCGACGGGCGTGAACACCCCCTCGCACAGCGCTGGCTGACGATCGCCACGGGCCTGGCCGAAGAGGCCGGAGACGCTCCGCTGGCCGGGCACATCCTGCGGGCGATGGCCCACCAGGCCGTCGACCTTGGCCAACCGCAGGAGGCCGTGCGACTGGCCGAAGCCTCCTTGTCCAACCGCCGCTACGCACACGCCTGCTGGCGCGAGCGCTCGCTGCTTGGCGTCGTGCACGCTCGCGGTCTGGCTGCGGCCGGTGAGAAGAAGGCCGCCGTCGCCGCACTCCTGCGCGCGGAACAAGACCTCGGACGGGCCAGCGACGGAGATGACGAGCCGAACCGGGTGTTCTTCTACACCGAGGCCAGTCTCGCCCACGAGACTGCCGCCGCTCTGCGGGACCTGGGCGACCTCAAGGGCGCCGAGACGCAGTTCCACCGCAGCGTCCGGACACGGCGAGCGCAGTTCGTGAGGACGCACTCGGTCACCCTGGGCTACCTCGGCGCCGTGCAGGCCCAGCAAGGACACCTCGATAGCGCCTGCGAGACCTGGAGCCAGGCCCTCGACGCCATGACCGGCGTCCAGTCGGGCCGGGCGAAGGAGACTGTTATCCAGATGCGCCGAGCATTGACGCCCTTCCGGAACCGGGCCGGAAGCCAAGCTGCGGAACTGGACGCGCGCGCCCGCACCATGCTGAGCCAGGCGTAATCTGCGGGGACCCCGACCTGGAGCCGCGCGCCCCCGCCCAATCCGAGTCGGCGGTCGTCGGCGGTCTGCTCCCGACCGGCCGGCGGAGGTACGTGCCTCGCCCCATAGGCTGGCTGAGTTGAAGTGCCAATGAACCTCTGCCGAGGCCGGGACAGCCCTACGCGCAGGTGATGAAGGGGACTCTGATGACCAGCCCAACGCGGATCGAGATCACGGCAGTCGCGCAGGTCGTCGCGGGTCATACGAACCCAGTCGACGACTTCCAAGGCGGGGTGGAGTCGATCATCCGCATGAACGAGGACTTTCCCCTGGAGACCCTTCAGGGGCTCCAGGAGTTCTCGCACCTTCAGGTCCTGTGGCACTTCCACCGGGCCAGCCCCACGGACGTGGCGCTGCACGCGCGTAGCCCGCGCAACAACCCGGCGTGGCCGGCCACGGGCACCTTCGTCCACCGAAACCATCGACGGCCGAACCAGCTTGCCATCAGCCATCCGAGACTGGTGAGGATCAAGGAGCGAGACCTTCACGTCACGGACTTCGATGCGGTCATCGGAACCCCCGTCTTCGACGTGATGCCGTACTTCCCGGTCATGGGGCCCCATGGAAAGATCCAAGTCCCGAAGTGGGTCGACGAGATGCTCGGGAGCTACTGGGATGCCCCGCCCGTGAAGCGGTAGCCCATGTCGGGAGCATGCCATCCGCAGACGCGTGCTCTCCCGGACCTTGCAGGACGCTGCGCGCGCGATCACGGATGCACCACCCCAGCGGTCAGCACGGCCCGGACGGTCCTGCTCTGCATCTCGGGGCGGCGAACCAGGTCAGGTTCGTGATCGCCCGCCTCCTGACGAGCTCGAGTCTCTCCCGGCTCGACCTTGCCTCCGGGCGGCACCCATTCACGCACGCGGTGCCTGACCTGACCAGCAACACAGCCCAAGGCCCGGATCAACAACCCACACCTCGGCGGCCAGCGGCGGCAACGGCATCCGCCGAGCAGGGCGGTCCAACCACGCCCGAGCTCCGTTGAACTCCAATTCGGCAAGGCGAGCATCGACGGTCGCCGCTTCGAACGTCACCTGATCGATCACTCAGTTCACCCTTTGCCGACGCCCGACCTCGCCGATGACGACGCCGGGATCGACCGGGCCGCTAGTCGGGTGGGCGCCCGAGGGGTCCAACGCCAGCCCAGCGGCAGCCGGGCTGATACGTCAGTCCGGATCCGTGGTCTGGGGCGGGTGGATCCGGCGATGAAGCCCGGTCGGGTAGATGTTGAGGTCCAAGGCCTGCTCAAGACGGGCCAACGTCGCCAGGTCGGGGTACACAGCACCCCGCAGAACGCGGCCGACCGTGTTGTGATGCACGCCGGAAAGTTCGGCCAGCGCGCGCTGGGTGAGTCCGCGTTCGTCCATCACCCGTGCGAGGGCCATGGCGACCTGCCGACCGTAGTGCGCTCCGATGGGTGCGTCAGCCGCGAGTTCTCCGTCAGGCCAGGCGCCTGAGGCCAGGAAGGTGTTGGGGATCGCGTCGTTCCTCAAGTCCTCCCCGTCCCATCGCTGCTCGTGCATAGCTGGCCTCCCATCTTCTCGGCTGGCGGGGGGAACCGGTACACCCCACGCGATGGACCATATATGGTCCATACGTTGGCGGTCCGACCGCCGACGGGGCCGGGCATGCCTTTTGCGAACCCGGGCAGGCAGCCCTCCTGCGAGAACGGCGGCCCGGCCCATCCGATCCCCCCTCGAACAGACGGAGGTTCCCGGTGCCCAAACCGCGCTGGTGGGCGGGCGTGGACTGGAGCGAGCGCCACGGCCACGAGGTGGCCGTGGTGGACGCCGCCGGCGCGCTGGTCGCCCGCGCCCGGATCGACGACACACCGGATGGAGCTCGGGAGCTGCTACGGCTGCTGGCTGGACTGAGCACCAGCCACCGGCACTCCCGCAAGCAGGTACCGGTCGCGATCGAGACCAGCCGCGGGCTGCTGGTGACCGCGCTACGCAAAGCCGGACAGCCGATGATCCCGCTCAACACCGCAATGGTCGCCCGCTACCGCGGACGGATGACCCCGACCCAGCGCCGAGAAAGCGACGCCGGAGACGCGCTCCTGCTGGCCAACATCCTGCGGACCGACGGAGAACTGCACCGGTCGATGGCCCAGCCCTCCCCGGCAGCCGAAGCACTGAAGGTCCTGGTGCTGGCCCACTGGCACGCGCGCCGCGACCAGCGGCTGTACGACAACCGTCTCCGAAGCGCGCTGCGCGAGTACTACCCGGCAGCGATCCACGCGTGGACCACGCTGCCGAACCGGACCCTGCGGGCCGAGGCCCGCGCGCTGCTTCAGATGGCCCCGACCCCGCGCGCCGCCGCCCGGCTGCGCCGCCCGCAAATCTCCAAGACGCTGACCGCCGCGGGCCGCACCCGGCAGGTCGCCGAGCACACCGACCGGCTCCACGCGCTGTTCCGCGCGCCGGCACTGCGGCAGCCGCCCGAGGTCGAGGAGGCAATGGGAGAGCGAATGCTGGCCATCCTCGCCCAGCTCAACGAGATCTGCCGCGTAGAGAGCAACCTGACCTCCCGCCTGGAGGAGATGTTCGCCGCCCACCCACACGGCGAGATCTACGCCAGCATGCCCGGCGTCGGTCCGGTGATCGGCGCGCGGCTGCTCGCCGAAATCGGCGACGACCCCGACCGGTTCGCCACGGCGAAGGGCCTGCGCGCCTACGCCGGGGCCGCTCCGCTGACCTGGGCGAGCGGAGGATCATCCAGCGTCACCGAGCGAACCGCCTGCAACCGCCGCCTCAAGGTCACCGGCCACCACTGGGCGTTTGCGACCCTCACCCGGTCGCCAGGCGCCCGCGCCTACTACGACCGGCGCCGCGAAGCCGGAGACCGGCACTCCGCCGCACTCCGCAGGCTGTACGGGCGTCTGCTGACCTGCCTGCACCACTGCCTGGCCACCGGCCAGTTGTACAGCGAGCAGGCCGCGTTCAGCTCACGTGAGCTTGCAGACCCGACCGGCACCGAGCCTCCCGCAGCCGTGCCTCCTTAAAGGCCGGGCGGTCGGGACGTCCAGGACCACCCCGGGCCCTGAGCCCTGACGCGGGAACGACGCCCGGCCGCCCCTCAACCATCGATCGCACAGGGATGCACGACGAAGGCAGCGCCCTTGTGCGTGGCGCTCGCGCGCCAGTGACCTGTTCCTCAGCGAGGTGGGCGCGCTGGGGGTCCTGCTCGTAGCGCCCGCCCATGCCGACGTGCTCACCAGAAATGAGAGGAACCAGAAAATGATCACCTCCATCACCGACAGCGACGAGTTGGCCGCTGTGCTCAACGCCGACCCGCTCACACCCGAGGACGCTGCGGAGACCCCGCGCGACTGGCTCGCGGGCATCAAGATCGGGCTCGGCGGCCCTGTGTACCCGCTCGACCCCGACGCCACCACCGAGACCCTCGCCGTGCTGGCGAATGGCACCGCCGCCGTACGACTATCTCCTGGGGGAGAGCACTGCGGCCGCCAGCACGGCAAGACCGCGTTCAAGTCCACGGCATCGCACTGGTGCCCGGCCGACTGCGTCACCTGGACCGCTGGCAGCGGCGTGCGCGGCGTCTTCCGCGACTGGCGGTCAGTACGCGTATGGGACAACAGCTTCGACGAGACCACCGTGCACGACACCGTCGAGAAGGCCAAGGCGGCATTCGACGAGGAGATCGCCCAGATGGAGACCAACGAGGAGAGCGAACGGACATCGACCACGACGATGTGAATGTCGAACGGCGTCAGGCTATGGCGCAAAACCCGTCGGACTCCAACGGAGAGTTGGACTGAACCATCCCTGCTCCCGTACGCCTTCGCCGGTGCCAGCGGATTCGCCGCGGTCTCCGGGAGGCCACGGCGTAGGGTGATGCCTTTGTTCGTGCGAGGAGGAGCGGCTAATGCTGTCGATGCTTCCGGCGGATCCGGCGCAGCACCGGGACGGAGTGAGCGCGATGGTGACCGCGAGGGTCGCCTGGCTGCGCGGGCGTGGGCTGAGCGCACCGAATGGAATCGCGGAGACGCTGGCTGGTCAGGTGGGTGAGCCGGAGTGGCCGGTGTGGGTGCTGGAGGCCGATAGGACGGTGGTGGGATGCACCACCGTGCTGAGTGAATGTCCGGCTTGGGCGTTCACCCAGCACGAGCGGCAGCAGCCGTCGGTGTTCCTCGCGTCGACCTGGACCATTCCGTCAGCGAACCGGTTCGGGCATTCGATCGCACGGTGGGCGTTGGACCACGCGGCCCGGACGGGCCGGTTGCACGTGCGGCGCGGTGCGTTCCATCCCGCGCTGGCCGACTACTACTGCCGGGTGCAGGGGTGGACGTTGCTACGGGAGGTGGACCGGCGAGGCCGGACCGGCTTCATCATGTCCCGGCCCGCTGAGCGGCAGCCGGATCTACAGGTGCGGACCGCGACCGTGCCGACCGCGACCGGGGCGGGTGGCTGAGCGACCGCAGGCCCACCTCCAGGATCAGCGGCCGGTACACCTCGAATGTGCGCTGACCGGTGGCGGCGAAGCACATGCAGGCGCGGCGCAACTCGGCCTCGTCCAGGTACCCGTCGGCGACGAGCCGCGACCCGTCGTCGAGAAGGGATTCGAGTAGCGTCACGCCGTGGCGGCGCATCGCCAGGTCCAGGATGTGCTGGAAGTTCTCCGGCAGCGGCGGATGGACGACCTCCTGCTGAGCCACCTCGACCAGCGTCTCAACCTGACCACGGCGACCAACCAGCGCTCTCGCCCGCTGTTTCCCGGTCGGCGCGGTGGCCAACCCATGGCCACCGACACGATCGAGAAGCATCTCCGCGCACACCACATCCCGGTCCTCAACGGCCGAACTGCCGCGCTGCGACACCTGGTGCTGCAGGCACCAGCACCAGTCATCGCCCGGATGCTCGGCTACACCGACCAGCAGACCAGCCGCACCGCCGCCGCCGGAAGCCCCTGGAGCCGATACGCCCCAGACAACGACCACTCACCGTGACTACGGACCGGCACACCAACCGTGAATAGGCGTCACTGGATTACGCGAGGTCACCAATGTGGCACCCGTACATGGCCGGGCGCACGGCTGAGACCGCTGAGCTCGCGCCCACCCGGACGCTGCGCGGCGAGGCGGCCCAGCTCGCCCAACTGCTCGCCGCGTTCGAGGAGCGCACCAGCGCGTTGACCGCACTGCTGCATGGCGCGGTCGCCGACACGGCCGAGGACGCCGAGACCCGCGCCGACCTCGCCGAGGCCCGCGCCGACGAGGCCGATGCCACGGCGAGACCGCTGCGGAACGGCACCTGCGCGAAGTCGCCCAGCAGTCGGCCGGCGACGCGCGTACCGGACTACGGTTCGCCGCCAAGACCACCCAGAGCCGTGGACGAGATCGATCCCGCCGCCGGCCTCGGGTGGGGCGCCGCGGCGATCGTGCGGAATCAGACCGGCCGAGACCAGCACGAGCCGACCGCACGCGCTCAGCTCGCTGAGGAGCAGGCGCGGCACGCCGCCACCACCGGCCGCACCGACGCCGCCGAGGCGGCTCTCGCCGAGACCCGCGACCAGCTCGCCGACGCCCAGAGGCAAGCGCGGACCGCGCAGGAAAACGCCGTGCGCAACGAGCGAGCGGCCGAGGAAGCCACCGCGGCGGCCGGGGCCGCGCAGAAGGACGTCGCCCAGGCCCGTACCGACGTGCAGGCTGCCCGCGCAGCCGCCGAGGCGGCGATGATCGAGGTGCGGCGCCAACTGGAAGAAGCCCGCGCCGAGGCCCGCGCAACGCGAACGCGCCGCCGCCGAACATGCCGATCATTGTCGAGCCGCAGTGATCCACTGAAGCACCGGTCCGCCAGCCCGAAGACCAGGGTGCCAGAGGGAGCGGGCGGCTTGATCGCCTCGGTGTCCGGCTGGTGGTCGGGGTTGGTGTAGTCGCTCGGGTCGCTCATGCGTTTCCTCCCTTCCCGCTACTTTTCTGCTCGGTCATGGACGACGTTTGCGGTGACGTCCTGGACGCCTACGGCCGGCTCGTGCTGGTCTCGGCCGGTCTGATTCCGCACGATCGCCGCGGCGCCCCCTGGGCTGTCGCTGCACACAACCAGACGTCACCGCTCCAACGCAGTGAGGTAATCCACTCGAAAGTCGGCAGGCGGGAGCCTTCCGGGCGGTGCCCGGCGGGCGAGCCTGCCTCACCGGGGCGGTGTCCGCAACCCCTGCGTTCGCTGCGCTCGGCCGGGGTTGCGCTGGAACGCGCTGCTCACCTCGATCCTCGTGCTGCTGGCGTTCCCGGTCCTCGCCGCCGCGCTGCTGGCGCTGGAGGCCGACCGCAAGC
>NZ_JBEZJI010000054.1:0-60358 GCF_040649435.1 Actinomadura sp. NPDC048955 | reverse complement strand
TGCACCTCTACAACCATCACCGCGGACACACCGCACTGGCAGGACAACCACCCTCCAGCCGAGTCACCAACCTGTCAGGGCAGTACAGCTAGCGGTCACCATGCCGATCGTCTGACGTCCGGCGGGCTCACCGCGTGAAGCGCAGGACGTGGTCGGCGCCGTCGGCCGCGAACGCCAGGAGGCGGGCCGCCTCCTCACGGACGGGCTCCTCGTCGGCGAGCGGCGCGAGCAGCTCCACGGTCAGCTCGGCGCGGCCCGCCTTCCGGTCGTGCTTGAGCGTCCACACGCCGTGGACCCGGCCGTCGACGAGAAGGGACGGCTTGGTGAGCGCCCCCACGCACACCGCCTTGCGCTGCTCGTCCGTCATGACGCGGCTCCGGTCGGCGTAGGCGAGGATCAGGTTGTCGAAGGCCGGGAGGAAGCGGACGGGCGCGGGGACGCCGGCGTCCGGGAGCGGCATGTCAGGAAGGTCGAAGAGCTCGACGCCGTCCTCGTCCCGGTAGGTCTGGAGGGACGGGCGGAGCTCCTCGAAGGCGGCGTCCATACGGCGCATCCCGGACCACATCTGGAAGTCCTTGACGGAGGCCGGGCCGAACGCCGCCAGGTAGCGGCGGATCAGGCGGTCCGGCGACTCCTTGGAGAGCGGGCGCCCGATCCACTCCTCCGCCAGGGCGAACGGCGTCGCGCCGCCGGTGTTCCACGTCCCGCTGGGCGGCGGATGGACGACGGAGACCAGCGCCTGCGCCGACCAGCCGAGCGCCAGCGGGTCGCGGTCGGGCCAGCGCTCGGCGAGGGCGCGGCCGAGCTGCGGGCGGGTGAGGGTCCGTCCCGCCAGGAGCCTGCGCGCCTCGGCGGCGAGCGCGTCCAGGTCCCAGCCCCGGGTGGCGCTGCCGAACGCCGCCTGGCGCCCGCGCAGGAGGCTCTCCTCGACGAGGGGACGCATCCACAGGTAGTCGGCGGCGGACGCCATGTGCTGCGTCCCCCGCAGGATCGAGCTGCGCACCGCGGACCGGTCGTAGAGAAGCCCCGTGAGGTCGTCACGGCGGAAGCCCTCCAGCCGCGTCCAGAGCCCGATGTACGGCATGTTCGTCTCCTGCGCCTGGATGGCGACGAGCCGTTCGACCGCGTCCAGGACGGGCATGCGCGAGCGCTCCAGAAGCAACTGCCGCTCCAGCGCCGCCCGGTTCAACGTCCGGCGATCCAGTGTCCGCGTCATGCCTCCACACTAACAGAACGGAATGCTCTATTCCACACTTGCCTCACGCGCGTTCCCGCACGACCGTCGCTGGTCGGCCCGCTGAGCGCTACCGGATGCTCTCCCGGTACGCCTCCACCGCGTACCGCAGCCGGGCCCCGACGAGCAGCGCCTCGTCCTCCGGACACCCGAGGAGCCGCGTGACCAGCTCGACGATCTGGTCGTCGGTGAGATCCGGCTCAAGCTCGGCGACGTGCCCGACGATCTCGACCAGCTCGGGCCGCTTGTAGGACGCGATCGACCGCCCCCGCACCTTCGCCTGCCCACCCGAACCCTCCGGGCGCCGCGAACGCTCCTGCCGCGCCTCCGCCTGCGGCGGGGACTCCGTTCGCGCCGAGGCCTCCGCTTGCGGACGCGCCTGCGGTTGCTGCGGGCGCTCCTGCCGGGGTCCCGCCTGCGCGGCATCCTCCGCCTGCGGGCGGGGCGGTACCTGTTGCCTGGGCTGTGCTTGCGGCGCGGGACCCGTTCGCGCCGGGCCCTCTGCCTGCGGGCGAGGCTGCGGCTGCTGCGGGCGCTCCTGCCGGGGGCCCGCCTGCGTGGGTTCGTCCGCCTGCGGGCGGGGCGGTACCTGTTGCCGGGGCTGCGCCTGCGGCGCGGGACCCGTTCGCGCCGGGCCTTCTGCCTGCGGGTGCGGCTGCTGTGGGGGTTTTGGTAGGGGGCCGGGTTTGCCCCAGATTGCTGGGATGTCTGAGCGGCTGGGGGGCTGCGCGTGCTCGGGCTCTGGGACGCGCGGGTTGGGGCCCGTGGGCTGGGTGCCCGCTTCCTTGGTGGGGTCGTCTCGCCTCATGGCGTCCAGCCGCCGGGGTGGGAGGCCTGCCCCGCGGCCGCCGGGGCGGGGTTGCGCCTCGCCCTGCGCTTCCCGTCGTGCCGCGTCCAGGCGGCGCGGGGGGACGCCCTGCCCGGGCGTGCCCGCGCCGGGGCGCGCAGGCGGGCGAGCCCGTACGTCCTGCTGCGTCACATCGGGCCGCCGCGCGTCCTGGCGCGGTTCCTTCGGACGTTCCAGCGGGCGCGGGTCTCGGGGTCTCGTTTCCGCTTCCTTGCGCGGCGGCGGCTCCGGGGCCGGAATCTGCGGGCGCGGGGGCTCGGGCGGCTTGGGCCTCGGCGGCTGGATCGGGATGTCCCGCTGGGTCACGTCCGGCCGCTCCGGCCGGGTGCGGGGGGCGGTGAGGGCCGTGAAGAGCGGGGTGGTGGGGGTGATGACTTCGTGCAGGTCGGACGGGAGGCGGGGGTTCGGCGGCGGGCCCTCGGGGGGTGGGAGGTCGGGGCCGGACGGCCCGACGAGGATGGTGCGGGGCGCGTGCCACAGGACGAAGAGGGCCTCGGCGCCGGCCTCGTGCTCGCCGTCGACGATGACGACGTCGAAGCCGTCGGGGGCGGGCGGGAGGACGTCCGGGACGCGCCACAGGGGCAGGATCCAGGCGGGCACGATGTCGGATCCGGAGCGGGCGCGGGCGGCCGCGGCGGCGCGGGCGGAGGTGAGGTCGGCGCGGGCCTCGCGCAGGGCGCCCTCGGCCTCGGCGAGGGCGTCGCGCAGGCGGTCCGCGGCGGCGGGGCCGGTGGCGGCGGCTCGGCGGCGGGCCCACGTCCAGGCGTCGTCCCAGCGGCGGGTGCGGGCGTGCCAGACCTCGTCGCCGTCCGTGGCGATCATGAGGTTGGCGAGGTCGGGGTGGACGGCGCGGACGCGGGCGACCAGTTCCTCGCAGCGGATCTGCCGGGAGCGCTCGTGCCGTGCCTCGGCGAGGGCGCCGAGGGCGCGGCCGTAGGCGGCGGCGTCGCGGGCGTCGACGGCGGCGAGCGCGGCGCGCAGCTCGGGGGGATCGTCGCCGTCGGCGGGGCCGATCGAGTCGCGGAGGGCGTCCAGGTCGGCGGTGGCGCGGCTCACGCCGAGCCCTTCCAGGGCGTTGCGCAGGGCGGCGGCGTAGTCGTGCCACTGGATCGGATGGGCGAGCGGGACGCGGAAGCCGGAGCGTTCGAGGAGCCGCCGCGTCGAGTCCAGCGCGGTCATCGCGTCGCGGACGCGGGCGAGCCGGGCGTGCGCGCGGACGAAGCGGGCGACGCGCTCGCCGGGCGGCAGGTCGGCGGGGAAGGAGATGCCGGCCGCCTCCCACACGTACTGCAGCTCCCGGCAGGTGATCCGCACCATGAGGTCGGTGTGGACGATGTCGAGCAGCTCCGGCGTCGTCGGCGCCGCGCCGTCCACCTTCACGGTGGCGAGGAGGGGTTCGGCCTGGCGCTGGGCCCCGGAGCGCAGCGGGCCGCGCTTGAGGGCGCCGCCGTCCGCCAGGTAGGCGCGCAGGTCCTGGGCGGCGGCGGCGAGGCCGCGCAGGTCGGCGTCGGAGGGCAGCTCGACGCGGTGGCCGCTCAGCTCGCCGAGGGCGTGCTCGGCCCACTGCGCGCGGGACGTCATCTCCACGACGCGGGCCCAGATGAGGGGGCGGCGCTCGGCGAGG
Source organism: Actinomadura sp. NPDC048955 (assembly GCF_040649435.1). Taxonomy (NCBI): domain Bacteria; kingdom Bacillati; phylum Actinomycetota; class Actinomycetes; order Streptosporangiales; family Thermomonosporaceae; genus Actinomadura; species Actinomadura sp. NPDC048955. The sequence continues at coordinate 56,653 of NZ_JBEZJI010000054.1, read as the reverse complement.
GCGTCGCCGAGGGCGCGGACGGCGAGGTCGGAGGGGTTCCAGCCGCCCGGGTGGCCCTCCAGCCCGAGGTCGCGGAGCGCGGCGCCGACGACGGAGGCGTCCCCGTCGAGGCGGGCGAGGAGGGTGACGTCGCTGTCGCGCAGGAGTTGCGACAGCTCGGTCCTGGACCGTTCGGCGCGCTCGGCGGCGGCGCTCTCCGCCTCGATCAGGGTGCGGACGTAGGCGGCGCTCGGCAGCGCGCCCGGGTCGACGTCGCGCTGCTCGGTGCGGGCCTTGCGGGCGGCGGTCTCCTCCGCGAGGAGGACGACCAGTTCGGCGGCCTCGGACCGGGAGATCGGCGGGCCCGGCGGAAGGTCGGGCCGGACCGGCATCCACGACAGCTCGGGCTCCTCGCCGCGCAGGTCCGGCGGGGGCTCCGCGGGCCCGCCGCCGCGCAGCCGCTCGGTGATCTCGGCGACCCGCAGGGCGGCGGCCTCCTCGCGCTCGGCGAGGGCGTCGAGGCCGGGGTCTCCCGCGGCGCGGACCGCCTCGGCGACGCGGGCCGCCATGGCCGCGTCGGTGGCGGTGAGGGCGGCGAGGCCGGGCGGGAGCGCGCCGCGCAGGGCGGCGGACGCGGCCGGGCCGGACGTGGCGACGAGCACCCGGCGGCCCCGCGCCAGCAGCCCGGCCATCAGGTCGGGGACGGTCTCCGGCGCCCGCTCCGGTATGTGCATGACCTGCGGTTTCAGCTCGGGTGAGACGAACCGCGCGACCCCCTCGGGGACGCCGCGCGGCAGCAGGCTCAGCAGCCTGGCGTGGTGGTCGGCGACGGCCTCGCGGCGCGCCGGGCGGACGACCAGCGCGGGCGCGAGCCGCAGGCGCGGGACGGGTGAGGCGGCGTCGGCGTCGGGCGTCCAGTCCTCGCGGTAGTCGGCGGAGCTCGTCAGCGCGACCTGGCACCACTTGCGCAGGACGTCCCCGACGGAGGCGTTGAGGCCGAAGCCCTGCCCGGCCTGGACGGCGTCGGCGATCCAGTCCGCGGGCCGGAAGCCGGGGTGGCCGGACAGCAGTTCCCGGTCGCGCAGGGTGGTGTGCCCGGCGAGGACGACGTCGACGCGCTCGGTGCGCTCGTCCAGGACGATCCGGACGGGCGTGCTCAGCAGGTGGTCGTGGACGGCGGGCCGCCACGACAGCAGGCCCGTCGCGAGGACCGCCTCCTCGCCGGACAGGTCGCGCAGGATGCGGTACCAGTTGCGCAGGGCGAGCCAGCCGTCGAACTCCTCCAGCACGACCGGCGGCGTCAGCGGGATGACCGGGACGCTGAACAGCACCTCGCCGGGCCCGGCGTCGGCCTCCACGTAGACGTCGCCGGGCAGTCCGGCCAGCCAGTGGACGTGGTCGTGGTCGGCGAGGTCGCGCGAGGGGCGCCACCGGGACCGCGCCAGGTCGCGCAGGTACCCGAGCAGTCGCGCCGCGTGGTCTGCCTCCCGCGCGGCGGCTTCGTCCAGGGCGCGGTCCGGCCGGCCGGGACCCGGAGCCTCGTCAGGCACCGCGGCTCCTCCCCACGGGAATGGTGGTGCCCCGATTCAACACCCCCGGGCGGCCCCGGTCGAGCGCAATCGTTGATCTTGAGTTAGCGGGCGCCGGCCATGTGGCGGTCCTCGTTCGGCATCATGACCCAGAGGACCAGGTAGACGACGAACTGCGGCCCGGGCAGCAGGCACGAGAGCAGGAACAGGATCCGGACGGTCCAGGGGGTCATGCCGAACCGGCGCGCGAGGCCGGCGCAGACCCCGGCGATGACGCGGTCGCGGCGCGGGCGGTAGAGGCCGTTCATGGGTTCTTCTCTCCCCGATTCGTCGAGCGGTGAACACGGCCGCGGTCTTCGCGGCCATGTCTCTCACGCTACGAACCGGACGGGCGGCCTCACATCGCTCTCGCGGCCCGTTCCCTGCTGCTACCTCAGGAGTACGGGACGTCCCCTAGGGGGCGGCCGGCCCCAGAGTGCGGTCGGCGTTGTGGTCGGCGACGAGACTCGGCAGGGCGGCCAGGTCGTCGAGCACGAACAGGCACTCGCCGAGCGCCTGGTCGTCCTTCTGGATGTTCCCCCAGGGGCCGCGGCGCAGGAACGCCGCCCGCATCCCGAACTCCACGGCGGGCCGGACGTCGTTGTCGATGCGGTCCCCCACGTACAGGACGCGGTCGGGCAGCACGTCGGCAAGTTGGGCGCAGCGCTCGAAGAACTCGTGGGACGGCTTGCTGACGCCCCACACGTCCGAGATGCCGACGACGTCGGCGTCCAGGCCCAGTTCCGCCATCTGCTCCGCCGCCTGGACCGGCTGGTTGCCCGCGATCCCGACGAACAGGCCCTGGTCGCGCAGGCCCGACAGGCACGCCCGCGCGTCCGGGTACAGGTCGTCCGGTCCGAACCCGTTCGGGACGCCCGCCTCCTCGCGGCGCCGCTGCTCGCCCTCCAGGTCGAAGCCCGGGCGGAAGTACTCGAACAGGTCCATGTGGTCGCCGCCGGTCGCGAGCAGCGCGCCGAGCTTGGTGAGGAAGGTGTGCCTGGGCACGCCGAGCCAGTCGGCCCAGCGCCCGTAGATCTCGCCCTCGTTGATGAGGGTCTCGCCGATGTCGAAGAACACGGCCTGGATGGAGCGGGGCGTGGGAAGGCCCGCTGCGTGCTCGGCGGCGCCGGCGCGCTCGCCGGCCTGAGGCCCGGCCGCCGGGGGGATGCGGGGGGAGGCGTTCACGCGGCGGCCAGGTCCACGGAGGCGCCGGGGGCGAGGCGCACGAACTCCTTGCCGAGCTCGTCGCCGGCGCTGGTGAGGACGCGTTCCATCACCTGGAGGCCGATGTCGTTGAGCAGCCCGTCGTGGATGGCGAAGGCGCGCCCCGGGCGGACGGCCCGCGTGTACTCGTACAGGTCGAGCGCGCGCATCCAGGGCGCGTTGCCCGGCAGGCACAGCGTCGGGACGGGCTCGGACGGGACGGTCAGCGCGTCCCCCGGGTGGAAGACCTCGCCGTCGACCAGGAACCCGACGTTCGGGACGGGGGGCAGGTCGGGGTGCATGAGCTCGTGGTCCTCGCCGTAGACGTGGACGTCGAAGCCGGCGATCGTGACGGCGTCGCCGTGGCCGACCTGGTGGACGCGTCCGCCGAGGTCGGCGAGGTTCTCGGCCACGGCGCGGGACGTCCACGCCTCCAGCGCGGGGCGCTCGGCCATCGCGGCGCGCAGCGCGTCGGGGTCGAAGTGGTCGAAGTGCTCGTGGGTGATCAGTACGGCGTCGGCGGCGGCCAGCGCGTCCCCGGCCTCGCTGAACGAGCCGGGGTCGATGAGGATCGTGCGGTCGTCCTCGGTGAGCTGCACGCACGCGTGTCCGAGCTTGGTGAGACGCATCCGGCGATTTTTTCACGGGGGCCGCCCCGCCCATTGACCACCCCCCGCACCGTTGATAGAACACGTTCTAATTTGGGCGCGACCCCGGCCAGCAGGCACGGCAAGGAGGCGGTGCGATGCCCGTTCCCGACCAGCGCGATCCCGAGATCACCCGGCGGTCCCTCACACGGTGGCTGGACGGCCATCTGCCCGGTGTCCGCATCCCGCACGTGGACACCCCCCAGACGAGCGGGTTCTCCAACGAGACCCTGCTGTTCGAGGCCGAGTGGAGCGGCGAGGACGGCACGCCCAGGCACGAGCCGCTCGTCGCGCGGGTCGCGCCGGAGAAGTACCAGATCTTCCCCGAGCCGCGGTTCGAGGAGCAGTACCGGCTGATGCGGATCCTGGACGAGCGCACCACCATCCCGGTGCCGCCGATCCGCTGGTACGAGCCGTCCCGCGACGTGCTCGGCGCCGCGTTCTTCGTGATGGGCCGCGTCGACGGCCGCGTCCCGACCGACATGCCGCCGTACCACATGGACGGCTGGGTGACCGAGGTCCCGCCGGGCGAGCGGGCCGCGATGTGGTGGTCCACCCTGGAGATCATGGCGCGGCTGCACCGGCTGGACGTCGGCGCCCTGGGCCTGGGCTTCCTCGACCAGCCGGCCTGGGGGGCGCCCGGCCTCGACCAGCGGCTCCACTACTACGAGCACTACCTCGGCTGGGCCTACCGGGGTCCGCAGGAGACGGCGCTCAGGGCCCTGGACTGGCTGAAGGCGAACCGCCCCGACGAGCCGGACGACCCCGTCGCGCTGTGGGGCGACGCCCGCATCGGCAACGTGATCTTCCAGGACGGCGCGCCCGCGGCGGTGCTGGACTGGGAGGGCGCCGTGCTCGGCGCCCCCGAGGAGGACCTCGCCTGGTTCATGTTCCTGGACCGGCACCACTCCGAGGGCGTCGGCGCGGCCCGGCTGGCGGGCTTCCCGTCCTACGCCGAGACCGTCGCCCGCTACGAGGAGCTGCTCGGACGCCCGATGCGCCACATGGCGTACTACGAGATCCTGTCCGGCTTCAAGTTCTCGGTGATCATGGCGCGGATCGGGCAGGCGATGATCGACTTCGGCTGGATCGAGGAGTCGGCCGACTTTCCCCACAACAACAACTGCACGCAGCTTCTGGCCCGCATCCTGGGAGGGGACCGGTGACGCTCTCGCCGCTCGACGACTACCCGATCCACCAGGCGCCGGAGGTGATGCGGCACGTCACCACCTCCGACCGCAACTTCTACGACCGGTACTACTTCAACGTCCACCCGTGCTCGGACGACCTCATGATGATCATCGGGATCGGGCAGTACCCCAACCTCGGCGTCATGGACGCGTTCGCGGTCGTGCGGCGCGGGCCGGTGCACAAGGTCGTCCGGGCGTCCCGCGAACTCGGGAACGACCGGATGGACACCACGGTCGGGCCGTTCCGCGTCGAGGTCATCGAGGGGCTGAAGCGGCTCCGGGTCGTCCTGGACGAGAACGGGCACGGCCTCTCGTTCGACCTCACGTGGGAGGGGACCGTCCCGGCGACGCTGGAGCCGCCGCACTACCTGCGCTGGCAGGAGCGCGTCGTCTTCGACTCCCGCCGCCTCGCGCAGACCGGCCGCTGGACGGGCTCCATCACGGTCGAGGGCGACACGGTCGAGGTCACGCCCGACCACTGGTGGGGCTCACGGGACCGCTCCTGGGGCGTCCGGCCCGTGGGCGAACCGGAGCCGCCGGGCATCCAGGCGAAGAACGCGGGGACGTTCTACTGGCTCTACGCGCCGATGCAGTTCGAGGACCACGCCATCCTCTGCATCGTGCAGGAGGACGAGAAGGGCCGCCGCCTCCTGGAAGAGGCCACCCGCGTGTGGCCCGACCGCGAGCCCGAGTATCTGGGACGTCCCGAGTACCGCCCGGAGTACGCGGAGGGCACCCGGGAGGTGGTCACGGCGACGCTCCGGTTCGCGCCGCCCGGCGGGGAGCCGTTCGAGGTGAGGGCGACGCCGATCCTGCCCGTCCACCTCATGGTCGGCACCGGCTACGGGCTGGAGCCCGACTGGAAGCACGGCATGTACCAGGGACCCGACCTGAAGGTGCAGGGCGTCACCTACGACACCCGCGAGCCCGACGACGCGGCCCGCATGTGGGGCATGGTGGACGCGGTCGGCCGGTACGAGTACCTGGACGGGGCGCAGCCCAGCGGCGCCACCACGGGCTACGGCCTCTTCGAGTACTGGGCCCTCGGCCCGCACCCGTCGTTCACGGACTGACCGGTGCCCGGAGGCGGCGGGGACGCGGGCTCCCGGCCCCGCGATGCCACGTCCCGGGCGGGCGGCGGGTGGAGCGATCTATCTGCAACACTGGCGCTCGTGACGACCCCGCCTTCGCCCGACCCCCCGGACGCGGGACGGTCGTTCCGGCGAGAACCGGACCGGCAGGCGCGCGACCGCTCCCCCGCCTGGCGCGACCAGCCGCGCGCCCTGGCCTGCGCGGTGATCGCCGCGTTCGCCGTCCTCACCGCGGCGGCGTTCGTGTTCGCCGTGGTCGCCGTGGTCGCGGCGATGCGCTGACACGCTCGGAGAACACGAGACCGGGACGGCCCGGCGGGCGCGCCCCGGTCTCGTCCTCCTACGTCAGGTGGGAGTTCCCTCCGCCCCCTCCGCGATGGTGAAGGCCACGTCGCCCTGCGGGTCGACCTGGGCGTCGAGAGTCTTGTCGTCGAGCATCTCGGCGACCGTGGGTTCCAGGTACACCTTGGCGCCCTCTTCCTCCACGACCTGGTCGCCTGCCTCGGGGGCCGGGGCCACCGAGAGCCGCAGCGCGTCCGAGCCGTCGAGCCCGGACTCGATGCGGATGCCGGTCTCGGGCGGAAGCTCCGGATTGGCGGTCACCGTACGGATGACCTGGACGGCACCGCTGGTCAGGGTGAGCACGATCAGCTCCTCACGTCTCTTCGTTCGCTGTCGGGATTTGCCCCACCCTCCCCGCTCCTCCCGGCCGTAAACATCGGGACGTGATCGGACGATCTCAGTCCGCACTCGGGGCGAGCGCCCGCACCGCCTCCGCCTGGGAGAGGCCGCCACCGGGGACGATCGCCAGCACGGGGGTGGTGAGGCCGCTGTCGACGTACTCGCGGACGCGGGCCCGGCACCGCTCCGGGGAGCCGTGCACGATCAGATCGTCCACCACCTCGTCCGGGATGACCTCCAGCGCCTTCCTGCGATCGCCGGCCGCCCACGCCTCGTTCATCGGTCGCAGCGCCTCGCCGCGTCCGAGCCACTCGTGGAACGCCCGGTAGACGGGGACCGTCATGTACGCGGCGATCATCCAGCGGCCGATGGCGCGGGCCTCCTCGGGGTCGGCCGTGGGGCAGACGAACAGCCGCGCGATCAGCTCCGGCTCGTCGCCGAGGGCGCCGCGGACCGTCCGGACGTCCCCGGGCGCGAGCCAGTTGGTGATCGCGCCGTCGGCCTCGCGGGCGGCGAGCCGCAGCATCCCGGGGCGCAGCGCCGCGAGGACGATCGGCGGCGGCGTCGCCGGTGCGCTCTCCAGCTTGAAGCCCTTCACGGCGAAGGTCTCGTACTCCTCCTTCACCTTCTCCCCCGCGAGCGCCCTGCGGAGGAAGCGCAGCGTGTCGCGGGTGCGCTTGTAGGGCTCGTCGAACGGGATGCCGTTCCAGCGCTGCACGATCGTGTCGGACGAGGTGCCGATGCCCAGGACGAACCGTCCGGGCGCGAGGTCGGCGAGGGTGGCGGCCTGCTGGGCCAGCAGGGCGGGGCCGCGCGTGTAGACCGGGACGATCGCCGGTCCGAGGCGCAGCCCGGGGTCCCACTGCGAGGCGAGCGCCAGCGGGGTGAAGGCGTCGGCGCCGTTCGTCTCGGCCGACCAGGCGTCGGTGTAGCCGAGCCCGGACAGCCCGGAAACGATCTCGCGGTGCTCGGCCAGCGGGAGGCCGGTCAGCGGAATGGTCAGTCCCCAGCGTGACATGCGCTTCTCCTGTTCCTGGCTCTGTTCCCGGGCGGTCAGGCGATCGAGGCCCGGATGGTGGCGCCGCCGTCCACGACGAGCGTCTGCCCGGTCATCCAGGACGAGGCGTCGCCCGCGAGGAACACCGCGGCGTCGGCGATGTCCTCGGGCTCGCCCAGGCGGCCGAGCGGCATGTGCCTGCTGATCTCGGCCTCGTTGTCCTCCCACAGGGCGCGGGCGAGGTGCGTCTTGACCAGGCCCGGCGCGATGCAGTTCACGCGCACCTTCGGAGCCAGCTCCATCGCGAACTGCCGGCTGAGGTGGATCACAGCGGCCTTGGTGGCGTTGTAGTAGCCGATGCCGTGCTCGGTCATCATCCCGCCGACCGACGCGATGTTGATGATCGCGCCGCCGCGCTCGGCGAGGGAGGCGCGCAGCGCGAGCTGCGTCCACTGCACGATCGCGAACTGGTTGACCTGGACGGTCTTGGCCGCGGCGGCGGGCTCGATGTCGGCCATCGGGCCGAAGTAGGGGTTCGTGCCGGCGTTGTTGACGAGGACGTCGAGGCCGCCGAACTCGGCGACGGCCGCGTCCACGCAGGCGGCGGCCTGCTCGGCGTCGCCCACGTGCGCCGCCTTGGCCAGGACCCCCGCACCCGGGTGGGCCGCGGCGATCTCCTTGGCGACCTCGTCCAGCGCCTCCTGCTTTCGGGAGGACAGGACCACGTTCGCCCCCTCGGCGGCGAGCGCGGTGGCGATCGCCTTCCCGATCCCCCGGGACGCCCCGGTGATCAGCGCCGTCTTGCCCTCTAGTCCGGTCCGCATCCGCACGCTCCCTACCTGTTGGCACCCTGGGGGCCTGGCTGTTCGCACCCTCCGGGCGGCCTGAGCAGAATCCGACTCGGTTCACTGTACCGAAGTGACTGACGAGTCAGTTAGGTGGGTTCGCCGACCGGTGCCGGGTCCGTCCCGCTCACCGGACACGCCACGTTTCGAGCGCTTGCTCGGTTGTTACGCTGCGCCCGGTCGGAGACGAGGAGGACCGCGTGACCACGACCAAGGAACGCCGTCCGGCGATCGAGGGCTGGTTCACCACCGGGGACGGCGACGTCCGCCTGCTGGGTACCCGCTGCGGCGCCTGCGGAACGCCGTACTTCCCGCGCAACGAGCTGGCCTGCCGCAACCCCGGCTGCGCCGGCCCGAAGGACGGCTCCGAGCTGGAGCCGTACGCGCTGTCGGCGCGCGGGCGCATCTGGTCCTACGCCGACTCCCGGTACAAGCCGCCGCCCCCGTACGTCTCCCCCGACCCGTACGTCCCGTACACCGTCGCGGCCGTCGAGCTCGAAGCCGAGCGCATGGTCGTCCTCGGGCAGGTCGCCCCCGGCCACACCGTCGACGACCTCGCGGTCGGCATGGAGGTCGAGCTGACCGAGGGCGTCCTCTACGAGGACGACGAGGCCGAGTACACCGTCTGGATGTGGAGGCCCCTCCGATGACGCGCGACATCGCCGTGCTGGGTGCGGGCATGCATCCGTGGGGCAAGTGGGGACGCAACTTCGTCGAGTACGGGCTCGCGGCGGCGCGGGCCGCGCTCGCCGACGCGGGCCTCGCGTGGACGGACGTCCAGTACGTGGCGGGCGCGGACACCATCCGCAACGGCTACCCGGGGTTCATCGCGGGCGCGACGTTCGCGCAGGCGCTCGGCTGGTCGGGTGCGCGCGTGTCCAGCTGCTACGCCGCGTGCGCGTCCGGGGCGCAGGCCATCGCCAACGCGCGCGCGCAGATCCTCGCGGGCCTGTGCGACGTCGCGCTGGTCGTGGGCGCCGACGCCGCACCCAAGGGATTCTTCAAGCCCGTCGGCGGGGACCGCCCTGACGACCCCGACTGGCTCCGCTTCCGCCTCCTGGGCGCGACCAACCCCATCTACTTCGCCCTGTCCGCGCGACGGCGGATGGCCATGTACGGCGCGACGCTCGACGATTTCGCCGCCGTCAAGGTGAAGAACGCCCGGCACGGGCTGGCGAACCCGAACGCCCGGTACCGCAAGGAGGTGACCGTGGAGGACGTACGCGAGTCCGCCGTGGTCGCCGACCCGCTGCGCCTGCTGGACATCTGCGCCACCAGCGACGGCGGCGCGGCTCTCGTCCTGACGTCCATGGAGTTCGCGCGCGAGCACGGGATCGCCGACCCGGTGCGCATCCCCGCGCTGTCGACGGTGACGCCCACGTTCCCGAAGACCGTCCTGGACCTGCCCGACTTCGCGACGGACTCGGCGATGACCGTCCCGGTGCCCGAGCGGCCGTTCCGGTCGGCGATCGCGCACGCCGCCTACGAGGAGGCGGGCCTCGGCCCCGAGGACCTGTCCCTCGCCGAGGTCTACGACCTGTCCACGGCCCTCGAACTCGACTGGTACGAGGACATCGGCCTGTGCGAGCGGGGCGGCGCCGAGGAGCTGCTCCGGTCGGGCGCCACGACGCTCGGCGGCCGCGTCCCCGTCAACCCGAGCGGCGGGCTCGCCTCCTTCGGCGAGGCGATCCCGGCGCAGGCGATCGCGCAGGTCTGCGAGCTGACCTGGCAGCTGCGCGGTCAGGCCGAGGGCCGGCAGGTGGAGAACGCGCGGGCCGGCATCGCCGTGAACCAGGGCCTCTTCGGCCACGGCTCCGCCGTCATCGCCGTCCGCTGACCCGGCCTAGGCGACGGTGAAGCCGTCGCAGGTCAGGTAGTAGGCGTCGCCGTTCGGGCGGACGTGGAACCAGATGACCGTCCAGTCGCCCTTCATCAACGGGTAGGTGCCGTTTCCGGCGCCCTCCCAGCTGAACTCCGACGGGTAGTGGATGTTCAGCCACGCCGCCTGGCCGGGATACAGGTGCGGCTTGCTCTGCACGACCCCGGTGACGCCGTTCCCCTGCTGCTCCGCTGGGGGGCGCACCTGGATGGCCACGTAGTACTTGGACGGCTCCGCGTACTTGAAGCGCAGCCCGAAGTCGACGGTCTTCCCGGTGTAGGGCTCGCGCGGTACGGACGTCTGCGTGTCGTTGGCGAGGTCGAAGTCCTCGGGACGAGCGGCGGGCTGGCACGTCTTGCTCGCCTGGGTCCACCGGAGGTCCGTGAGGTCGCCGGGCTGCTTGACCAGGATCCGGTCCGGTGGGACGCCGTTGGCCGCGCCCGTGGTCTTGGCGCCGGGGGTGGTCCCCGCGGGGCCGCCGGTCGCGGTTCCGCCCTGCGTCCCCTGCCCGGCCTGCGGCTTCTTCCCCTTCTCTTCGGCGCCGGCGTCACCGTTGAGGACGTACCGCGCGAGGAAGGCGCCCACGAGGACGACGGCGGCCACCCCGGCGCCCGCCGCGATGACGGCGGCGCGCGTCCGTCCGCGCGAGAGGCCCGGAACCGTCCTCGTGCGGTCGGCCGGGACCAGGCCCGACGCGACCGCGTCCGTGACGCTGGCGGGCATCGGCCGCGGGACGCCCACGATCCGCCGGTAGGCGGGGTCGGCGGCGAGCGGGCCGAGCGGGGGCACCTGCTGGAGCAGCCGCTCCAGCGGGATCCTGGCCTCGGGCTCCTTCTGCGCGCACTGCCGGACCAGGCCGGCGACGCGCGGGTCGACGCCCTCCAGGTCGATCTCGCCGCTGAGCGTCCGGTGGATGATCGCCTCGATGCGGCCGCCGCCGAACGGGGGGCGCCCCGTGGCGGCGTAGGCGACCGTGCCGGCGAGCGAGAACACGTCCGACGCGGGAAGGGGCTGCTGCTCGCGGACGACCTCGGGCGCGACGAAGCCGGGGGTGCCGTTCCACGCGCCGGTCTGGGTGATCTGCGTCTGGCCCTCGCCGCGCGCGATGCCGAAGTCGATCAGCCGCGGCCCGTCCGGGGCGAGGATCACGTTGCCCGGCTTGAGGTCGCGGTGCTGGACGCCGTGCCGGTGGATCTCCAGCAGCCCCTGGGCCAGCTCGACCAGCAGCCGCAGGCAGGTCTCGGGGGGCAGCGGCCCGTGCGCGGCCACCGCCTGCCGGAGCGTCGGCCCCGGGACGTACTCCGTCGCCAGCCAGTACGGCGGCGCGTCCAGGCCGGCGCCGACCATCGCGGCGGCGAACCTGCTGCGCACCCGCTCGACGGTCGCGACCTCGCGCCGGAACCGGGCGAGCGCCGTCGGCCCCTCGAAGTCCTCCCGGATCACCTTGAGCGCGACATGCCGCCCGCTGCTCGTCAGCCCCAGGTAGACCTGCCCCATGCCACCCGCGCCCAGACGTCCCAGCAGCGGGTAGCCACCGATCTCAGAAGGATCTTCCAGACGGAGTGCTTCCATTAGTCCCTCGGCCCCTCATCAACACGCACCGCCGCCAAATGATCTCATTCCGGGAGGAGCCGCGTGGACGGGTTTCAGTCGGCCTTGCGGGCCACGTGGAGGGCCCAGGCGATGAGGGGGGCCTGGAACGGCAGGCGGCCGTAGGCGGCCGCGCGGAACGGCAGCGGGCGGTGGCGCCAGTCGCGGGCCATCTTCACGTTGGCGGGGAAGACCGCCGCCATCAGGCCGGCGGTGGCGAGGGCGCCCGCCCGGCGGGTGCGCGGGTGGGCGACGGCGGCGGCGCAGGCCAGTTCGGCCGCGCCGCTGAGGTAGGTCCAGGTCCGCGGGCCGCCGGGGAGCCGCTCGGGGACGAGCGCGTCGAACGGCTTCGGAGCGATCATGTGGAGGGTGCCCATCCCGGCCATGAGCGTGGCCAGCCTGCGGTGCGCGCGTGACGACTCGGTCATCCCCGAAGTCTCTCAGATCAGACAACTCGTCCAATAGCAGCCCCGTCGTTTCCCTGGTCGGACGCGGCTTATGTGACTCAAATCACTGACCTGTCCTGTGTGACCCGAGTCGTGGGGGTGACGTGTCTGATGTCACCGCTTCGGGTGGATTCGAGAGGTCGGAAGCGGAGCTACGTTTGTACTGACCAGTCAGTTCAAACTCAGGCTCTCCGGAAGGTCGCGATGACGTCCGAGCACCAGACTCCAGGGGCGGCCGCCGCGGCCGGGGGGACCGCGGTGCCCGTCCCTGGACCCCGCCCGATCGGCTCGGGGGCTGGCGGGGGCCGCCCCGGAGCCGGTCCGGCGCCCGCGCGCGGATCGTCCGTGCGGGCGCGGGGCCTCGGAGCGAAGGGCGCGCGCGGCTGGGTCTTCCGCGACGTCGAACTGGACGTCCCGGCCGGCGCGCTGGTGGCCGTCAGCGGCATCGCCGGCACCGGGCGCACCGCGCTGCTGCTCACGCTCGCCGGGCGCATGCGGCCCGCCGCGGGCACGGTCGCGGTGGGCGGGGTCGCCGGGCTCAGGCGGATCCAGCGGGTCGCGGCCCTCGGGATCGTGCCGGGCGTGACCGAACTCGACCCGGCGCTGACCGTCCGGGAGCACGTCGACGAGGCGCTCGCGTTGCGCGAAGGCGTCCTCGGCCGGTTCCGGGGCCGCGAGGCCCGCAGGCGCCGGACCCTCGAACGGGTCGGACTGGACATCGCTCCCGGGACGCTCGCCGAGGAACTCGCGCCCGACGAGGCCCAGCTCCTGGGCGCCGCCCTCGCGCTCGCCGGAGACCCCGGACTGCTCCTGCTCGACGACGTCGACGAGGGCCTGCCCGCCGACCGGCAGCGCGACCTGTGGCGGCGCCTGGCCGTCATCGCCGCCGACGGCGTCACCGTCATCGCGTCCTGCCACGACGCCGCGCCCGCCGAGGGCGTCGCCACGCACACGCTCCCGCTCTAGCCGAGGACATCCCCCCGATGAGACTTCCCGCACTGACCTCGGGCGGCCTTGAGCTGCGCCGCTTCCAGCGCAACCGGCTGACCCGCGTCGCGATGGCCGGGCTCGTCCTGCTCCCGCTGCTGTACGCGGGGCTCTATCTCTGGTCGTTCTGGGACCCGTACGCGCGGCTCCAGCACGTTCCGGTCGCGCTGGTCGTCCAGGACGAGCCCGCCACGGCCGGCGGCAGGACCGTCCACGCGGGCGCCGACCTGGCGGACGAACTGGAGAGGCGCAAGGTCTTCGACTGGCGCACCGTCTCGGCGGCGAACGCCGAGGAGGGCGTCCGGTCGGGGAAGTACTACATGTCGCTGACGATCCCCGCCGACTTCAGCACGCGGATCGCGTCGCCGTCCGGAGACGGGACCCCCACGCCGGCAGGGTTGCGGCTCCAGATGAACGACGCGAACAACTACGTGGTCGGGACGCTCGCCCAAGCCGCGTTCAAGGAGATCAGCGCCGCCGCCGGGAGCGAGGCCGTGCACGGCTACTTCGACCAGATCTTCCTGTCGTTCGGCAAGCTGCACGGCGAACTCGGCGAAGCGGCCCAGGGCGCGGACGAGCTCGCGGCGGGTTCCGGCCAGGCCCACGACGGCGCGGGCAAGCTCGCAGAAGGCGCGGGGAAGGCCGAGGCCGGCGCGGGCAAGCTGAAGGGCGGCATCGACGAGGCCCGCGCGGGCAGCGGCGATCTGACCTCCGGCCTGGAGGCACTCCGCACCGGGACGGGGCAGGTCGCCGCCGGGATGCAGCGGCTGACCACGACCGTCGACCGCGCGGGCGACACCCTCGTCCCGCTGCTGAGGGACAACGCCCCCGAGATCCGCCGGGCAGCGCTCGCCGTCGCCCAGGGGGCGGACGCCCTCGCCGACGGCGCCGGACGGCTGCCCGCCCAGACCGGCGCCGCCGTCCAGCGGGCGGAGAAGGCGCAGGCCGAACTGGACGCCCATCTCGCCGCGCACCCGGAGGTCCCGGCGGACGTCCGCCGGGACCTCACCCGGGCGGCCGCGCAGGTCGTCACCGTCGCGAAGCAGGTGGACGGCTACGTCAGCGACCACACCGGCGACCTGCGCAAGGTCGCCGCCGACGCCCGCACGGTCGAGCGGGCCGCCCGCACGATCGCGAAGGACGCGCCCTCCCTGGCCGCCGAGGTCGAGAGGGCGCGCCGCGACGTGGACCGCCTCAACGCCGGAACCCGGCAGGTCAACGCGGGCGCCGGCCGCCTGCTGTCCGGATCGTCCCGGCTCACGACCGGTCTCGGCACCCTCTCGGGCGGCGCGGGCGAACTCCAGGGCGGGCTGGGGCGCCTGTCCGGCGGCGCGGTGACCCTGGAGACTGCCCTGGCGCAGATCTCCGACGGCAACGAGCAGCTCGCGAACGGCCTGAACAAGGGCGTCTCCCAGATCCCGGACTACGACGGCAAGGAACGCGCCGCGCGCGACGACATGATGAGCAACCCGGTGCGGCTCACCAGCGCCACCGAGAACGAGGTGCCCAACTACGGGACCGGGTTCGCGCCGTTCTTCGTGCCCCTGTCCCTGTGGGTCGGCGGCATGATCATCTACATGCTGCTGCGCCCGCTGAACCCCCGCGCGCTCGCGGGCACCGCGCCCGGCCGCCGCGTCGCCCTCGCCGGCTGGCTGCCCGCCGCGGCGATCGGCGCGGCGCAGGCCTGCGTCGTCCTCGCCGTCCTGCACTTCGCGCTCGGCCTGCGCGCCGAGCACTGGCCCGGGCTCGTCGCGTTCCTCGCGCTCGCGTCCGCCGCGTTCCTCGCGGTGATCCAGTGGGTGAACGCCCGCTTCGGACCGGTCGGCCGGATCATCGCGCTGGCGCTCCTGATGCTCCAGCTCACCTCGGCCGCCGGCACGTACCCGATCGAGACGAGCCCGGCGTTCTTCCAGGCCGTCCGCCCTTACCTGCCGATGCCGTGGGTCGTGGACGCCGTCCGGCACCTGATCAGCGGCGGCGACCTGACGCCCGTGTGGCAGGGTTGTGCGGTGCTGGCCGCCTTCCTGGCCGGGGGGCTCGCGCTCACCGCCCTGGCCGTCCGGCACAACCGGGTCTGGACGATGAAGCGCCTGCACCCGGCACTGAAGCTCTGATCGGAAGGCAGGGGACGTGGCCCGCATCGCGACCCGGGAGAAGCTCTTCACCGCGGCGATCGAGCTGATCGCCGAGAGCGGGCTCGCCGCGACGACGGTCGACCAGATCGCCGAGCGCGCCGGCGTGGCCAAGGGCACCGTCTACTACAACTTCGACAGCAAGGCCGCGCTGTTCGCGGCGCTGCTGGAGTACGGCGTCGACCGCCTCGCCACCGCGCTGCGCGACGCCGCGTCCGGCCGCCCGCCGCTGGAGGCGCTGGACGCCGTCGTCGCCGCCGAACTCGCGTTCGTCGGCGAGCACGAGTCCTTCGCCCGGCTCCTGATCGCCGAGACGTGGCGGGCCGGCGGCGACTGGCAGCACGCGGCCCGCCTCATCCGCGAGCGCGCGATCGGCGTCGTGGCCGACGTCCTGCGCGAAGCGGTCACCACGGGCGACCTCCGCTCCGACCTGGACGTCGGCACGGCCGCCTCCGCCGTCTTCGGCATGGTCCTCACCGTCGCCCTGGACTGGCGCGCCCTCCAGCCCGGCCGCTCCCTGGACGACGTCCAGACGACCCTCCTGGCCCTCCTCCGAGGCCGCCTCACCGCTTGATCAGGCCTCCGTGAGCTTGGCGAGGTCGGGCGCATAGGCGGCCATCCAGTGCGGATGCAGCCGGTAGTAGACGACGTCCTTGTCCCAGTCGAAGGCGTTCTCGCCGTAGAAGCCCTTGAGGTAGGCGAGCAGGTCCGGCCAGTCCGCGGCCGGCTCGCCGCCCGGGGGGTTGAGGGCCTCCACCGTCCCGTGCGTGAACACGCCCAGGTCCTCGCCGCGCATGTGCGCCGCGCTGACGGCCGGGCGGGCGGCCATGTGGCGGGCCTTGGCCGCGTCGCGCGCCGTGCCGAAAAGCCACTTCCCGTGCAGGAAGTGCCCGTCCACGCCGCTGATCCGCGGCTCGCCCTTGGCGGTCACCGTGGACAGCGCCAGGGTGCACATGCCGGTGAGGATCCGGCAGAGCCGCTCCGCGGTCAGTGACCTCTCCGCATTGATGATCGAGCGCAGATGCGCCGTGGAACGGGAACGGGAGTCGTCCAGAAGGGCCTGGAGCTCGACGAGTTCTTCTCGGGTTTCACGCATGGCAAGTCCTAGTACGAAGGGTCCGGTCCACATCTCAATCCCCCAGCGACGGCCGGTGACCCCACCCTGCCTCCAAAACCTGACACCTTCCGTCATCTTTCCTCGATCGCCGTCCCCACCCGGCGCCAGGCCGGGCGGGGGCGGCGCGGAGGCGGCCTCATCCGCCTCCCGTCACCTCTGGCGCGTCAGCCGCACCTCGGTCCTGCCGTCGTTCTCGTCGGTGGCGAGCCAGCGGTAGGCGGCGAACTCCGCGGTGTCGCCGTCCTTCGTGACGCTGACCCGGTTCAGGAACCACCCGGACTTGTTCCCTGAGTTGTCATGGCCGATGACGATGGTCTCCAGCCGCCCGACGTCGGTCAGGTCCAGGGTGAAGTGGTCGGTCGCGCCCTGCTCGAAGTTGTCCCTGCTGTCGTCCAGCTTGACCGGGCCCGCGGAGGCGAGCGAACCGTAGAGGGTGATGTGGACGTTGGCATCTGTCCCGGCGTCGTCGACGTTGCCGGTCTCCACCGTGATCTCGTAACGGGCCATGGGGGGCTCCCTCGTGTCGTTGAGCACCGTGTTCGTTCGAGTGCTCTGCGTGACTGATGTGCCCTCCGGCGCGGTGACCACAAACGGAGCGTCCGGGTGACTTCATGCATCCGCGCGGTCACCGGTACCTCGCGAACCGCGCAAAGGTTCTGGACTCCGCGCGAACTTCTCGATGCCGTCAGGACATCCAGACGGCCGCGCCGTAGCGCGGGTTCGGGCGGCGGCCGGTCGGATTGATCACGTCCCGCCGCGCCAACTCGCGCGGGGCCGTCCCGCATCTCATCCTGCAGAGCGCGACCACAAGGGGCCGCGCACCGAGCACGAGAGCGAGGACCCATGCGGAAGATCGTGATCACCGGTATGGCGGCGGCGCTGGCACTCGGCCTGACGGCCTGCGGCGGCGACGGCGACCCCGTGGCGGCCCCGCCCTCCTCGCCCACCGGCTCCGCGCCCGCGCCGAGCGGGTCCTCGACGCCGGACGGCGGGTCCACGCCCGGCGGCCCCTCGACCCCTCAGGGCCCGGGCGGTTCGGGTACCCCGGGAAGCCGGCACACCCCGCTCGCGCAGGAGGGCGGCCAGCAGATCACCACCAAGTGGGGCCCGCTGCGCTACCTCGCGCCGGGCAAGTACACCGTCGGCAACGTCGCCTTCTTCAGCACCACCGACACCGTCGTGTACGTCGCCGGCAGCACCTGCCCCGACGGCTCCCCCACGCCGCCCGACGTCAGCAAGTGCACGGTCGACGGACTCGACCAGTGGGTGAAGGCCGCCCCGCACAACGCCAGCGTCCGCTTCTCCGGCCAGACCGCCCTCCGCATCACCGAAACCCAGTAACGCGCAGCCGCTCAGCCCCTGGAACCCCGCCGACGCCCGGCGGGGTTCCCGCGCGAGCGCCACCGCCCGGCTCCCGGGCGCTGTCAGGGGAGGTTGCGGATTTCTTCTATTACGGACGGCATTGTTTCGTTGTTGTGGTGGATCCAGTCGAGGAGGAGGGCGATCTGGTCGTCGGTGTAGGAGGCGAGGCGGTCGCGGAAGGCGCGGCCTATCGGTTCGAAGTAGCGGGCGAACTGGGCGACGTTCTCTTCGACGAGTTCGACGATGACGCGGCGGCGGTCGTCGGGGTCGCGGGTGCGGCGGACGTAGCCGGCGCGCTCCAGGCGGTCGATGACGGCGGTGATGGCGCCGCCGGTCGTGATGCCCATGAGCTGGGCGAGCTGGCCCGGCGTCTGGGGGCCGTCCAGCGTCAGCGCGTTGACGCACTGCGCGTCGGTGACGTTCATGCCCGCCTTGCTCGCGGTGGCATGGTGCAGCAGCACCGTGAACATCGTGCTGCGCTGCATCGCCATCTGCAGCTCGGCCGCCATCCGCTCGCGCTCCGGGGTCGCCACGCCTTGACCTCTCTCCCTTTTGCTCTTAAATAGAGACACTCAACTTAAGAGCGACTCTTTGAGGGAGATTCTATCGACCCGAACCCGGCGGGACCAGGCGGGACGGCGACGGCGTGTGGCGCAGCCGACACCGTTCAATGATCGCACCACTGCCGGGCGGCACCTACCATGGGTTTCGTTAGGACCGCTAACAGCAGGTCCGCTCCTGGCCCCGAATCCCACGAAGGTTCGGGGCCGCCCCCCTATCTGGCCTCCTCCGCCACCTGTTTCGCCCAGCGGTAGTCCGCCTTGCCGGCCGGGGAGCGCTTCATCTCCGCGACGAACGCGTAGACGCGCGGCACCTTGTAGCCCGACAGCTCCTTGCGGCAGTGCTCGTTCAGCTCCTCGAAGGACGGCTCCGCGCCGGACGGCTGGATCACCGCGGCGACGCGGTTGCCCCAGCGCTCGTCCGGGATGCCCGTCACGACCGCGTCGTAGACGGACGGGTGGCCCTTGAGGACGGCCTCGACCTCTTCGGGGAACACCTTCTCGCCGCCGGTGTTGATGGCCTGCGAGCCGCGGCCGTACACGGCGATCGAGCCGTCCTCCTCGACGGTCGCGATGTCGCCCGTGAGCAGCCAGCGCCGACCGTCCACCAGGGGGAACGTCCTGGCCGTCTTCTCCGGGTCGTTGTAGTAGCCCTGCGCGATGTAGCCGGTGCGCGCGACCTGGCCGATCACGCCGGATCCCGGTTTGACCGGCTGGAACGCGTCGTCCAGGACCGTGACGTTCTCCACGTCCGGGGCGAACCGCAGGCCCTTCTCCGGGGTTGAGCCGGCGACGGCCTCGGCCGTCGAGCCCGACTCGGTCGAGCCGAAGCGGTCCAGGATCATCGTGTTCGGCAACAGCTCCTGGATGCGGTCGCGGACCGTCCCGGTGAAGATCGCGCCGGTGGAGACGTAGGCCAGCAGGGACGAGGTGTCGTAGTCCCCGCGCGCCAGCTCCTCGGCCATCGGGATCGCCATGGCGTCCCCGGTGATCGTCAGCGAGTTGACCTTCTCCCGCTCGATCGTCCGCCACACGTCGGCCGCGTCGAACTTGCGCGTGTAGACGAGCGTCGCGCCCATGAACCAGGCGATCCAGGTGGCCATCTGGGCGGCGCCGTGCATCAGGGGCGCGACCGGCATCATCGTCATCGGGCCGCCGCCGCGGGCGTTCTCGACGACGTCCTCCGGCCTGGTCGGCCGGGGGAAGGTGGGGTTCCAGAACGCGAGCAGCATCTGCTCGGTCGACCACATGACGCCCTTCGGCATCCCGGTCGTCCCGCCGGTGTAGATGATGTAGACGTCGTCCTTGGAGCGCGCCGGGAAGTCCCGTGCGCCGGAGGCGTCCTCCAGCGCCGCGTCGTAGGCGACCGCGCCGGGGATGGACGGCTCGCCGCCCACCGCGACGAGGTGCCGCAGCTCGGGCACCTGCGGGACGGTCGCCGCGACGCGGTCCTCGAACTCCACGTCGTACAGCAGCGCGACGCTGTCGGAGTCGCGGTACACGTAGAGCAGCTCGCTCTCCACGTACCGGTAGTTGACGTTGATGGGCACGGCCCGGATCTTCAACGCGGCCAGCAGCGCGGCGGCGTACTCGACGCCGTTGTAGAGCTGGACGGCGACGTGCTGCCCGGGGCCGACGCCCGCGTCCGCCAGATGGTGCGCGAGGCGGTTGGCGTGCTCGTCCAGCTCGGCGTAGGTGAGGCGCCGGTCGCCGCACACCAGCGCGAGACGGTCCCCGATCGCGTCCGCGACGCCCTCGAACAGGTCAGCGTGGTTGAACTCCATCGGACGGGCCTCCGGGAATCAGGGTTTGTCGCTGCCGACGATCCACATGGCGAAGAACTGGGCTCCGCCTCCGTAGGCGTGGCCTAGCGCGCGCCGCGCGCCGTCCACCTGGTGCTCGCCCGCCTGGCCGCGCACCTGCAGCGCCGCCTCGGCGAACCGGATCATCCCGGACGCCCCGATCGGGTTGGACGACAGGACGCCGCCGGACGGGTTCCACGGGATGTCGCCGTCCAGTGCCGTCGCACCCGCCTCGGTGAGCTTCCAGCCCTCGCTCTCGCCGCAGAACCCGAGGTTCTCCAGCCACATCGGCTCGTACCAGGAGAACGGGACGTAGACCTCGGCGCAGTCCAGCTCGCGGCGCGGGTCGGAGATCCCGGCCTGCCGGTAGACGTCCGCCGCCGCGTCCTTGCCGCCCTGCGGGCTCACGGTGTCGCGCCCCGCGAACTGCATCGGCTCCGAGCGCATCGACGTGCCGTGCACCCAGGCGGGCGGGGCCGGGGCCTTCTTCGCCGCGTCCTCCGAGGCCAGCACCATCGCGCACGCGCCGTCCGACGACGGGCACGTCTCCAGGTAGCGGATCGGCTCCCACAGCATCGGCGTCGACTCGACCATCTCGCGGGAGATGCCGGGGATCTTCAGGTGCGCCCACGGGTTCTTCAGCGCGTTCTGCCGGTCCTTGACCGCGACGAGCGTCCCGATGTGGTCGGGGGCGCCCGAGCGGCGCATGTAGGCGCGGATGTGCGGCGCGAAGTAGCCGCCCGCGCCCACGACCAGCGACGTCGTGAACGGCGAGTTCACCGTCAGCGCCCACGTCGCGTTCGACTCCGACTGCTTCTCCCACGCGATCGTGAGGACGCGGTCGTGGACGCCGCCCTGGATGAGGCCCGCCGCGACGATCGCCGTGGAGCCGCCGACCGAACCGGCTGTGTGCACCCGCATGATCGGCTTGCCGGCGGCGCCGAGCGCCTCGGCGAGGAACGTCTCCGGCATCATCACGCCCTCGAACAGGTCGGGGGCCTTGCCGACGACGACCGCGTCGATGTCCTTCCAGGTCAGCTGCGCGTCCTCCAGCGCCCGGCGGGCCGCCTCGCGCAGCAGCCCGGCCATCGAGACGTCCAGCCGCTTGGTCTTGTACGCCGTCTGCCCGACGCCGATGATCGCGCAACGGTTAGCCATGGTTCTCTCCCGACAGGACGCAGACGAGGTTCTGCTGGAGGCAGGGTCCGGACGAGGCGTGCCCCAGCACGCGGGACGCCGACCCGTCGTGGACGCGGGCCGCGGCCTCGCCGATCCGGATGAGCCCGGCGGCCATCATCGGGTTCGCCGACAGCGGCCCGCCGGACGGGTTGACCACCGTGTCCTCGCCCAGGCCGAGCGCCTCCCGCAGGATCAGCTCCTCGTGCGAGTACTGCGCGTGCAGCTCGGCGACCTCGATGCCGGTCGCGCCGGCCTTCTCGCCCGCGACGCGGGCCGAGTCCGAGCGGCTCAGGTCGCGGACCCCGGGCGCGTGCGGCTCGGTGCGGTGGTCGATCCCGGTGATCCACGCGGGGCGCTCGCACAGCTCGCGGGCCCGGTCGCCCGCCGCGAGGACGATCGCCGCGGCGCCGTCGGTGACGGGCGCGACGTCGTAGGGGTGCAGCGGCGCGACGTCGTAGTCGTCGCCCTCGGGGGCGGGCAGGTGCAGCGCGAACGGGTTACCGAGCCCGGCCTCGCGGGACCGCGCGGCGACGGCGCGCAGGTCGTCCTCCTTCGCGCCCGACCGCTCCATGTAGGCGCGGGCCTGGAGCGCGGCCAGCGACACCGCGTCGATGCCGAGCGGCGCCAGGTGGTACGGGTCGAGCTGCTGGGTGAGGACGGCCCGCAGGTTGCCCTGCGACGACTTGCCGAACCCGTATACGAGCGCTGTGTCGATGTCGCCGTGCTGGAGCTTCACCCACGCCTCGTACAGCGCCCACGCCGCGTCCATCTCGACGTGGCTCTCGGAGATCGGCGGCCACGCGCCGATGGCGTCCAGCGCCGACACGAACGCGAACGGGGCGCCGGCGAGGTAGTCGCAGGATCCGGAGCAGGTGAAGCCGAACTGCTTCTGGCCCGTCCGCTCCTTGATCTCGGTGATGACGGGGGCCAGGATCTCGATCTCGGCCATCCCCCGGTCCTCACCGCTGTGCTCGGTCTGCGCGAACGCGACCACGGCCACGGGACGAGGCATCACATGAAGTCCTTGATCTCTTCGAAGGGGACGTCCGGCTCGTCGATGGGCTCGAACCACTTGATGTTGCCCATCGTCCGCTCCCACTCCTCGCGGGGCCGCCACGCCGCCTTCACCCGCATGCCCATCCGGACCTGGTCGGCCGGGATGCCCGCCACGAGCGTCAGCATCGTCAGGCCCGCGCCGTCCAGCAGGACGTAGGCGGACACGAACGGCACCTCGGGCGCGCGCGGGTCGGGGATGTTGTTGACCGCGAAGGTGGTGACGGTGCCGGTGTCGGGCAGCTCCACCTCCTCGGTCGTGGGGACGCCGTCGCGGGGGCACAGCCCCTTCATCGGGACGATGACCGACTCGCACACCGGGCACCGGTGGCCGAGGATGCGGCCTTCGGACATGCCCTCCAGGAAGCGCCGCAGGGCCTGACCGCCCTTGAGCCGGTACTCCAGCCGCGTCGGCGCGTTGATCATGGTGACCTCGGGCTGGAAGCACTCGATGTCGCCGATCCCGCCGGTCCGCTCGGCCCGCCACCGGGGCCGGACGCGCATCCCCGTCCTGAGGAACTTCGGCGGCTTGGCGCCCTCCTCGAAGATGCCGAGGTCGAGGGCGTGCAGGAGGGCGGTGTCGGCGCCGTCCGGACGGATCAGCGCCCAGGCGAACGGGCGGTCCAGCGGATGCTCCTTCGCCGGGTGCGCCACCCACGACCATGTCGTGACCGTCCCGACCGGGCCGACCTCGACGAACTCGTCCGTGACGTCCTCGCCGGTCTGCGGGTCGTACTCCGACGGCGGGACGAGGACCCTGCCGTCCGCCGTCCGGACGCCGACGAGCCGGCCGTCGCGCAGCTCGCTGAAGAAGCGGCCGATCACCGGGCCGACCGAGCGCGTGTAGCCGCCGGGGAACTCCAGGACGTGGTTCGGCTCGGGCGGCCCGTCGCCTGCGGGCGCGTTCTCGACGGGCGCCGTGTCAGATGGCACTGTCGCGGTCCTTCCAGTACGGGTCCCTGAGCTTGCGCTTGAGGAGCTTGCCGTTGGGCTCGCGCGGCATCGCCTCGATGAAGTCGACCGACCTCGGCCACTTCATCTTGGCCAGCCGCCCCTCCAGCGACGCGAGGATCTCCGCCGCGAGCTCCGGGCCGGGCTCGACGCCCTCGGCGGGCTCGACGACGGCCTTGATCTGCTCGCCCCACTCCTCGTCCGGGATGCCGAACACGGCGACGTCCCCGACCTTGGGATGCAGGATGATCTCGTTCTCGATCTCGGCCGGGTAGATGTTCGCGCCGCCCGAAATGATCATGTCGGCCTTGCGGTCGGACAGGAACAGGAACCCGTCCTCGGTCAGGTACCCGATGTCCCCGACGGTGAAGAAGTCCTTCAGGC
This sequence comes from Actinomadura sp. NPDC048955, assembly GCF_040649435.1. Classification (NCBI taxonomy): domain Bacteria; kingdom Bacillati; phylum Actinomycetota; class Actinomycetes; order Streptosporangiales; family Thermomonosporaceae; genus Actinomadura; species Actinomadura sp. NPDC048955. The sequence continues at coordinate 33,010 of NZ_JBEZJI010000054.1, read as the reverse complement.
GGTTCTTCTCCGTCTTCTCCCTGTCGCCCTTGTACTCGAACTCGACGCCGGCCATCTTCATGTAGATCGTGCCGTGCGTCCCGGTCGGGACGGGCTCGCCGTCGTCGTCCACGATCAGCAGCTCGCTGATCGGCCACGCGTTGCCGACGGTTCCGGGGTGGGCGCGCCAGTCGGCCGGGCTGGCGATCGTCCCGCCGCCCTCCGTCGCCGCGTAGTACTCCCAGATGCAGTCGCCCCACCAGTCGAGCATCTGCTGCTTGAGCGGCACCGGGCACGGCGCCGCCGCGTGGATCGCCCACTTCATGCTCGACACGTCGTACCGGGCCCGGACGTCCTCCGGCAGCGACAGCAGCCGCTTGAAGTGCGTCGGCACCATGTGGGTGTTGCTGACGCGGTGCTCCTGGATCAGCCGCAGGGTCTCCTCGGCGTCCCACTTGTCCATGTAGACGAGCGTGTGGCCCATCTGCAGGGCCGTCCCGCCGAACTGGGTGACGGCCGTGTGGTAGTTCGGCGAGGTGACGAGGTGCGCCTGGTGCTCGCCCCCGGCGGGGCGGCCCGGCGGGATGCCGAACATGCCGAGCAGGAACGTCATCAGCTCGGCGCTGTCGTCGGGGTCGAGCCCGGCCAGCGCCCTCCTGACGCCCTTCGGCCGTCCCGTCGTCCCGGACGTGTAGTGCATCGTGGCGCCGTTGCTGCGGTCGTCCGGAAGCGTGTCGGGCTGCCCGTCGACCAGCTCCGCGATCGGCCGGAAGCCCTCGACCTCCCCGAACGCGAACCGCCGGTGGGCCTCGATCTCCTCGCCGGCCCGCGCGCCCTCGGCGGCGTACCGCTCGTGGACGAAGAACGCCTTGGCCTCGCTGTCGGCGACGATGTAGCCGATCTCCGGGCCGGTCAGATGCCAGTTGATCGGCGTGTAGTACCAGCCCGCCTGGAGCGCCGCCAGGTAGAGGACGACCCCGTCCGCGCCGTTCGGGACGAGGCCGCAGATGCCGTCGCCCTTCTCCAGGCCCAGCGCGCGCAGGCCGTGGACGAGCCGGTTCGCGCGTGCCAGCAGGTCGCCCGCGGCGTGGGGCGTCCCGTCCGGATCGACGGCGGCGACCCACTCGGGATCCGCCTGCGCCAGCCGCCAAAAGCCCAATGACCCCATCGGATCTCCCTACGTGAGCACAGAGAGCACAGTGAGCAGAGAAAGCACAGAGCACCGGTGCCCGCTACGGGCGCCCGGCAGAGAAAGTAGATCACGTTCTCGTTTTGCAGTTCAACCCCTACCGGTAGGGCAACGGCTTAACTAGAATCTGTTCTCGTTTGCTATCTGAGCTGGAGGAACCATGACGGAACGGCTGCCGATCAGCACCGAGCACTGCACCGTGGAGCGCGACGGGCACGTCGTCATCGTCACGATGAACCGCCCGGAGGCGCGCAACGCGCTCAGCTCGTCCATGCTGGTGGGCCTCGCCGACGCCTGGACCTACATCTCCGACACCCCCGAGGTCCGCGTCGCCATCCTCACCGGGGCCGAGGGCACGTTCTGCGCAGGTGCCGACCTGAAGGCGATGGGACAGCAGCCGTCCGACCCGCGCGTCCAGGAGCGGATGGCGCAGATCCCGAACTTCCACTGGAAGGGCCTGCTGCGCGAGGGCCAGCCGACCAAGCCGCTCATCTGCGCCATCGAGGGCTACGCCGTGGCCGGCGGCACCGAGCTGCTCGTCGGCACCGACCTGCGCGTGGTCGCCGAGGGCGCCACCCTCGGCCTGTACGAGGCGAAGCGCGGCCTGTTCCCCATGGGCGGCTCCGCGATCCGCCTCCCCCGCCAGATCGGCTACGCCAACGCGATGGACATCCTGCTGACCGCCCGTTCGGTCACCCCGCAGGAGGCCCTCGCGATGGGCCTGATCAACAAGATCGTCCCGGACGGGCAGGCGCTCGCCGCCGCCCGCGAGCTGGCCGACCAGATCGCCGCCTGCGGCCCCCTCGCCGTCCAGGGCATCCTGCGCACCTACCGCGAGACCCAGCACCTGTCCGAGGAGGACGCCCTCAAGATCTCCGACGAGATCGGCTGGCCGGTCATCGGCTCCGAGGACGCCAAGGAGGGCTCGCGCGCCTTCAAGGAGAAGCGCCCGCCCGTCTACCACGGCAAGTGACGTCCAGCCCGGCAGTAATGGGCTGTCCGTAAATAGGGGCCGGGTTTGCGGGCCGCCTCGCGTGGCATCGCCTGGGGCGAAGGCGAGCACGGAAGGACCTGGCCATGGCCCTGCATCTGGGACGCAAGCACGAGACGCCGGAGGAGACGTCCCCCCGTCCGCCCCGGCGGGCGCTCTGGCGGCGGACGGACGACACCGCCGTCCAGCGCAAGCCGCCGCGGTGGCGGCGCACCAGGCCGAACCCCGTCAGCGCGATGATCATGGCGGCGGGCTGGGCGGCGGTCGCGATCCTCGCCCTCGGCATGCTGCTGACGTGGGGCGGCGCGAACCCCGGGAACACCCTGGTGGACGCCACGCTCGACGCGGGACGCTGGCTCGCCACGCCGTTCCACGACGTCTTCACGCGCTCCGACCCCGAGGAGCAGCTCTACATCAACTGGGCCCTCGCCGGCGCCGTCTACTACCTCCTGGCCCGCGCGCTGTCCTGGATGACCCGCTTCTGACCCCGCGTCGACTCGCCCGCGAGTCGAACGCCCCGGCCGGCGCCGCTCGCGCGACGCCTGCCGGGGCGCTTCTACGCGATCGTCACTCGCCGCGCCAGTGCGCCAAGTCGACGGACCCCGTCGTGCCGGTCGTGTGGCCCACCGCCCACACGGTCCGGGTGCCCGGCTGGGCGGCCATGGCGTTGACCGTCGTCTTCATCCCGGTGGGCTGCGTCAGCGTCGCGTCCGTCCAGACACCGGCGGCGGTGCGGTGGCGCACCGTGCCCTTGCCGTCGTAGGCCCAGATGCCCCCGGCACCGTCCGAAGCGACCTTGGTGAAACTGGTGCCTTCGGCGCCGACGGTGCTGGTCCACTTGGAACCGTCCCAGTGGCCGAGCAACGACCGCGTGACCAGCTTGCCCGCCTCATTCCTGAAATAGCCGACGCCCACCGCCCACACGTCGTCGTCCGAAGCGGCGTACACATCGGTCAGCGTCGGTACCACCTCTCCGTTCTCGAGGTTCCCCTCAAGGGCGGGGTACGGCACGGTGGTCCATGCGGTGCCGTTCCAGCGGGCCGTCGCGGGCTGCCCGTCCGTCGACGCACCGACCGCCCACACGCCGTTGGGCGACGAGGCGGCGACCGCGCGCGACCGGATCCCGATGGGGGTGTCCGCCCAGGCCGTGCCGTTCCAGTGCTTGGCGGCGAGAACGCTGACGGCCCACGCGTTGTCGGCGCCCGTGGTGGCGATGCCGCGGGGCTGGAAGGAGAGGGGCGTCTTGAACGTGCGCCATGCGGTGCCGTTCCAGTGCATCACGGCGTGGCCGTCACCGGAGGTGTTCAGCAGGCCCCCCACCCACAGGTTCGACGCGGACGTCGACGCGGCGGCGACGAAGTCGTAGGTGCCGACCGAGGCGGGAAGCGCCACGTTGCTCCAGGTACCGCCGTTCAGCCGCTGGAGTACCGGCTTGCGCACCGTGGAGTTCTGGTTGCCGACGGCCCACAGGGTGCCGTCCGGGGCCGGGGCGAGACCGCTGAGACTGGTGCCGGTGTCCTTCCCGGGGCTGCCCTGCACGAGCGGCCACGTGGTCGCGGCGGCGCCCGCGACGGACGCCGCGCGGTGCTCGCCCGGCCGCGCCGCGGTGATCCCGACGGCGGCGACCGCCCCCAGGGCGAGGGTGGACCCCGCGAACACGGCGAGCCTTCTGCTTCTCTTCACCCGATACCTTCCCCGTTGAATGATCTTGGTGCGGCCACACCGTAACAGCGATCACCGGCGATATCCGGGCTTTAATGATCTTCGTCCGGCCGCCGCGCGGCCGGGAACGCGTGCGGCCCCGGCCGGCGCCGGGAGGATCGGCGCCGGCCGGGGCCTTCGGGCGGTCAGCCTTCGGTGATGGCGTTGAGGCGCTCGATCGCCTCGACGTACTCCTCGATCAGGTCGTAGACGACCTGCGCGGCCGGCCTCACCTGGTTCATCGATCCGACGATCTGGCCCACCGGGAAGGTGACCAGCTCGCCGTCGCCGGACCGCTGGATCCGGGGCAGGGCGTCGGCGATCAGCATGAACTGCATGGGCATCGGGAGGTAGCCCGGCGAGTTCTCGCTCTCCCACGCCTCCGTCCACGCCGTCTTGAGGAAGCGCGCGGGCTTGCCCGTCCAGGCCCGGGACCGGACCGTGTCGCGGGACGTGGCGTTGAGCAGCTTCGGCAGGGCCCGCTCGGGGGTGTCGGCCTCGTCGACCGTCAGCCAGATCGAGCCCGTCCAGACGCCGTCCGCGCCGAGCGCCATGCCGGCGGCCATCTGGCGGCCCCGGCCGATGCCGCCCGCCGCGAGCACGATGGTGTCCTTCCCGACGGCGTCGACGACCTCGGGGATGAGGACCATCGTGGCGACGTCGCCGGTGTGCCCGCCGGCCTCGGTGCCCTGCGCGACGATGATGTCCACGCCGACCTCGACCTGCTTGCGGGCGTGCCGGGCGTTGGACGCCAGCCCCGCGACCTTCACGCCGTGCTCGTGCGCCTGCGCCACGACGTCCGCCGGGGGCGGGCCGAGGGCGTTGGCCAGCAGCGCGATCGGATGCTTGAGCGCGACCTCGACCTGCGGCCGCGCGGTCACGTCCGTCCAGCCGAGCAGCGCCTTGCCGGCCTGCTCGCCGCGCGGCTCCACGCCGTGCTCGGCCAGCAGGTTCTCCAGGAACTCCCGGTGCTGCGCCGGGATCATGCCCTGCAGCTTGCCGAGCAGCTCCTCGGCGTCGCCGACGTCGGCGCCCTCGTACTTGGCGGGCATCACGACGTCCACGCCGTAGGGCTTGCCCCCCACGTGCTCGTCGATCCACTTCAGCTCGAGTTCGAGCTCCTCGGGAGTGAAGTGCAGGGCGCCGAGGACGCCCATGCCGCCGGCGCGGCTCACCGCCGCGACCACGTCGCGGCAATGACTGAACGCGAAGATCGGGTACTCGATGCCGAATAGTTCGGTGACTCGTGTCCGCACAGCCTCGACCCTAGGCGCGGACCCACAAAACTGCAACAGGTTCTAGTTAGGAATCTCATCCCGGAAGCGCGATGGACCTCCATCTAGAACACGTATCAGCGGACGTTTCGAGGGCAGGGCACGGCGCCGCCGGCGCGGAGGCCGGTGGAGCGTGGAAACGCGGTTCGGGTCAGCGGCGCTTCGCCGGGCCGGCGGCCTTGCGCTGCTGGCGCTGGCTGCGGGGCGCCGGGCGGCGGGACTCGGGCGGCCCCGCGGAGGGGACGACGGGCGCGGCGGACTCGGTGGGCACCGCTGACGGCTTGGACGGGCCGGGCGGCCTTGGCGGTCCGGGCGGCTTGGGCGGTCCGGGCGCGGTCATGTCGCCGAACTTGCCGTCGGGGCGGCGCGGGGCCTCCAGGGGCGGGGCCTCCCGGCGGCCCATGCCGAGGTAGCCGCCCACGAACAGCAGGATCAGGCCGAGCAGGACGCCGGTGGCGGGGACGTAGCTGCGCACCATGTCGATCTGCAGGGCGGTGCTGTTCGCCATGTCGACCAGGCCCCGCTGGTCCCGGTCGACGGTGATGAGGTCGGCCTGCGCGACGATCATCGAGCCCCGGCCGTCGGACGTGCGGACGGTGCTGCGGATGTTCTCGCGGTGCTTGACCGGGATGCCCGTTCGCGGGTCGACCCAGACGGTGTTGTAGGCCTCCGTGTACCGGTCGACCTTCTGGTTGCCCGCGTCCGCGGGCAGGCCCAGCATCTTCGCGGGCAGCTTGGCGTCCAGCGAGGCCGTCTTGGTCAGCGGGATCGTCTGGGTGAACCGGTACGTCGTCAGCCCGTGGACCTTCTCGACGGCGTTGAACTGCATCGGCGCCGTCTGCCTGGTCGTCATGTCGTAGAAGGGATAGTCCTTCTTCTGGACGTTCGCGATGGGGAACAGCAGCCCGTATCCGACCATCCGGACACCGTTGTCGCCGTCGACGTTGGCGCCGCAGCAGTTGGTCAGGACGCCCGTCCGACGGTCGAAGGCGATGCGGTAGCCCTGGATCTGGACGGGCTTGTCCGGCTTCGCCTGGTTGTAGATGTTGGTGGTGGAGTCCCAGACGGCGATGTCGTCGTTGCCCTCGTTGGCGCGGACGTCCCCGCGGACGGTGTTCTTGGCCAGCAGGGTGACGCCGGTCTTGAGCTTGACGTCGGCCTCGTCGAAGTACGTCGAGTCCTTCGACTCCAGGTTCGTCACCTGGTAGCGGTTCAGGGGCGCGACGACCACCTGGTCGGCCACGTAGAAACGGACGAGCGGCGCGAGCGTGAGGAAGAACGCGCCAAGGCCGATCAGGACCAGGCCGACCGGTCGCCGCATGAACACCTCCGGGGCTGCCGTCGCGCGCACGGCGGGCGGGGGCCGCGCCGAGCCGCCGGGCCCCGCCTCCAGCATGTCCGGGTCACCCTACCGGACCGCTGTACTGGTCGGTAAGCTCCCCGTTACCTTGCGGGCGCCCGATCGGCGGGAGGGCCGGGCGGGACGACGGAGACGGTGAGGTGGCGATGGCGGCGCCCCCCAGGTGGGACGAAGCGCGTCCGGAGCACGGGCACCGGGCCACGCTGGCGCGGTCGGTCCGGTTGCTGAGCGCGTTCCGGCGCGAGCAGAGCGAACCGGAGTACTTCTACGAGCTGATGGCGCGCGACACCGTCGCGCAGCTCGGCTCGTACACCGACCTCGCGGGGGCGACCGTAATCGACGTGGGAACCGGTTCCGGGTTCTTCGCCCGCGCACTGACGTCGGCGGGAGCGCGCTGCACCGGCATCGACCACGACCTCTCCGAACTGACCGCGCACGGCGTCGACGTACCCAACACCCTCGTCGGGAGCGCGCTGGCCCTCCCCTTCCAGACGGGGTCCGTCGACGTGTGCTTCTCGTCGAACGTCCTGGAACACGTCCCCGAACCCTGGCGCATGGCCGACGAGATGGTCAGGGTGACCAGGCCGGGCGGGACGGTCTTCCTGTCGTTCACCAACTGGCTGTCCCCATGGGGCGGCCACGAGACGTCCCCCTGGCACTACCTCGGCGGCGACCGGGCCGCGCGCCGGTACGAGCGCCGAAACGGTTTCCCACCGAAGAACCGCTTCGGACTCGGCCTGCATCCGGTCTCGGTGTCGTCGGCGCTCAGATGGGCCCGCGCAAACGACCAGGTGACCGTCCTCGACGCCCTCCCCCGCTACCACCCCCGCTGGGCCGAGTCCATCGTCCGCGTCCCAGGCCTACGCGAGATAGCCACCTGGAACCTCGTCCTAGTCCTCAAAAAGCACGGATCGTGAGGCCTGCCGTGCAGGGGGGACGGGACGCGGTGCCGCCCGTGTCGGGGCACCAGGACACCCTGGACGGTCTTCGGGCAGTGGCGGCACTCGTCGTGCTGGTCTTCCACGTCGCGAGCGCGGCCGGTTCGATCACCAACCCGAACGGTGCGCGGTGGCTGTTCAACGGTGGTCAGGTGGGCGTGCCGATCTTCTTCGCGCTGTCCGGGCTGCTGCTCTACCGCCCGTGGGCGGCGGCCGTCCTGGAAGGACGGGCCGCTCCGCGGACGGCCGAATATCTGCGCAGGCGCGTGTTCCGCATCCTGCCCGCGTACTGGGCCGTGGTCGTCGTCTTCATGCTCACGGCCGGGCGCGACCACATCGGCGACCCGCTGACCTGGGGTTCGCTGCTCACCCTGACGCAGACCTACCTGCCCGGCCCGTGGTGGAACGGCGACCTCGGGCCCGCGCAGCTCGGGCAGATGTGGAGCCTCGTCGTCGAGGCCGGCTGGTACGTGCTGCTCCCGTTCACCGCGGCCGCCCTCTCCTGGTACGCGCGCCGGACGCGCAGCGGCGACCCCGGCGTGCGCGCCAGGCGGCTCCTCGTCGGGATCGGCGTGTACGCGGCGCTGTCGCTGCCGTGGACCGTCCTGATGTTCGTCCCGGAGCGGCACACCGGGATGGGGGTCTGGCTTCCGCGGTACTTCGCCTGGTTCGCGATCGGGATGGCGCTCGCGGTGGTGACGGTGTGGGCGCGGCTGGACGAGCGCCGTCCCGTGGCCGCGGTGTGCCGCGGCGTGTCGGACTCGTGGGCGGCGTGCTGGGTCGCGGCGGCGATGCTGTACGTGGTGGCGGCGACCCCTGCCGCCGGGCCGCTCAGCCTCCAGACACCGGACGCGTTCTGGACGTCCCTGCTGCACGTGGTCGTCTTCGGGCTGTGCGCGGCGGCGCTCGTGGCGCCGGTCGCGCTGGCTCCGGCCGATCATCCGGCGCTCGGCGCGATCCTGGGGAATCCGGTGATGCGGTTCCTCGGCCGGATCTCCTACGGCGTGTTCCTGTGGCAGCTCCTGATCATCATCGCCTGGTACGACGCGACCGGCCGCGGCTTCCGTGGGAACGTCGTGACGGATCTGCCGCTGATGGCTGCGGCGACCATCGCAGCGGGGGCCCTGACCCACTATCTGGTGGAGTGGCCGGTCCAGCGGCTGACCCGGCGCCGGGCTCCGTCCCGTCCGGCGGACCCTGCCCGGGCGCCGTCCAGCTGAGCGAGATCGGGCCGCCGGAACCGCCACCGGGCGGCTTCGGCCGCCACAGCTCGACCGCGAGCCGCCCGACGATCACGAGGCCGAGCAGCTGCGGGACGATGTCGCCGAGCGGGCCGGACGGGGCCGCCGGGTTGTCGAGCAGGTCGAGCCGGACCCCGGCGGCGAGGCAGCCCGCCCCGGCGAGCATGGCGAGCGCGACGGGCCACGGCGAGGCGAGGGCGCGCGGTACGGCGGAGCGGCGGGTGCGGGCCCAGCCGCAGGCGGCGGCGACCGCGGCCGTGACGGCGAGGCCGGGCAGCCCGGCGATCCAGCCGCCGAGCGCGGCGGCCAGGCCGATCGCCGCCCACGCGGGCCAGCCCGTCCCGGCGACGAGCGCGCGGGGCTCCGGGCGGCGCCGGCCGCGGCGCCCGGACGGCCAGACGGCGACCAGCAGCAGGACGAGCAGCAGGCTGAGGCCCGCGACCACGGCGGTCCGCTGCGCCCGGTCGGGGGTGTAGGCCAGCTCGACGACGCCGCGGGTCCCCTTCGGGACGACCCAGCCCTGCTTCCAGCCGTCCAGGCGGACGGCCCGGAGCTCGGTGCCGCCGACGGTCGCGCGCCACCCGGCGTTGAAGTTCTCGTTCACCGTGAGGAAGGAGGCGGTGGCGGCGTCGACCTCCACCCTGCGCTTGCCGGTCCCCCAGCTGAGCACCTTGACCTGCTGCGGTGGCCGGGCCTCCGCCGCGCCAGGCTTCGCACCGACCGTGACGGTGTCGAGACGGTAGGGGTCGAACGGCACGGACGCCAGCCGGTTCCGGCCCGCCTGGAGCGCGGCCGGCGTGCACGAACTGAACCGCAGCGGCCGGCCCGCGAGCAGGTCGCCGAGCGTGCCGGTCGCCTTGGTCCGGACGGTGCCGCCGTCGACCCGCAGCTTCGGGCCGTACCCACAGGGCAGCCGCAGCGGGAGGCCGCGGACGTCGGGCATGGGCTTGACGCCCGGGATGACGAGGTCGGTCACCTGGATGGGCTGGGCCTGGCTCTCCCGGAAGAAGGTGAACGTGACCCGGTCGGTCGCCATCGGGGCGAACGCCAGCCTGCCCTGGGCGTCGGACAGCCCTTCGCGTGTCTGGCCCCTCTCCCCCTCGACCCGGATGCGCATCGGCCCCGACGCGGTGGGCGGACGGGTGACGGTGACGGCCGCCAGCCGCTTGCGGCCCTTCCACCGGACGGTGTACGTGGGCGCCTGGTCCCTCTCCCCCGCGATCCAGGCCGTCTGCGGGTCGCCGTCGAAGCCCGACCTCGGCTGGTCGGCGGGATGGTCGGCCAGGACCGAGCTCGCGGTGACGGCCGGCTGCCCGCGGGCGGCGGTGAAGCGCTCGACGAGCCGCCGGTCGGTGAGCACGGCCGTCCCGGTGACGGCGGCCCTGCCCGCGGCGGCGGACGTGAACGTCCGGTCGAACCCCGCCTCCTCCTCGTCACCGGACCCGAGGGACGGCGAGCACACCCAGCGGCGGCTGCCCTTCACGCACTCGCCCGCGGCGCCCTGCGCCCGGCTCATCACGTACGTGGCGGGCCCGTCGACGCCGGAGGGCGCGGGCATCGTGAACGTGCGAGCGGGCCGGACGCCGCCGATCGACATCTCCGCCACGCCCGCGCGGGCGAACCCCGCGACGAGGGGCTCGGAGGCCAGCCCGAGGATCCGCAGCCGCAGCCAGCGGGTCGTGCCGGAGGGTGCGCGGAGGGGCTGCCCGGTCACGATCTTCTGGACGTCCTGCCGCACCGTCCCGTTCTCGGTCTCGACGGCGACGCGCGAGACGGCGGGGCCGAGAGACCCGTCCTGGAGGAACGCGGCGGTGAGGCTCCGGACCTCGCGGGGCCGGTCGAAGTCGACGCGGAGCCACTGCCCGACCGGCCCCTTCCAGCCGCCCGTCTTCCAGGCGGTGAACTGGTCGCCGTCGAGCGCCGCGAACGGGGTCGCCTCGGGCTCGCGCGCCTGCGGGACGGCGTCGTCGCCCGCCGCCGACGTGGACGCCGTGACGTCGCGCACGCCGCCGCCGTACGTCACGTGGGTCGCGTAGCGCTTCCAGCCCGTGTCCAGGACGTCGGCGGCCTCGCCCGCGCGGCCGGCGGTCAGCGTCGGGGACGTCTGGTGCAGCTCGCCGAAGTTGCGGCGCAGCAGGCGGGGCGAGTCGGTCACGACCGGGGCGCCCTTGAGGTCGCCGGCGTCGTCGTCCAGCAGGACGGGGCCGCTCGGCAGCGTGCCGCCGTCCGCCATGGGCAGCAGCGACTCCGGCCCTCCGTACACGCGGACGGGGTTCTCGGCGTCGGCGAGATTCGCGACGCCGGCGGCGCCGGCGACCTCGTAGACCTCCAGCGCCGGGTACTTCTGGTCGACGGCGGTCACCGCGTCGTCGGCGTCGGTGCCGACGGGGCCGCCGAACGCGGCGACCCTCCGCATCCCCGGCGAGTCGCCGAGCGCCTGGTGGAGGCGGGCGGGCCAGGCACCGCGCAGCGTCTCGCGCCGCAGGTCATTACGGACCAGGACGTACCGGACCCCCATCCGGCCGAGGAAGGCGCTCAGGCCCGGCGAGCCCTGCCCGGAGCGGACCTGCTGGTCGATCGCGTCGAGCGCGCGCGTGTACCCGGGCGACCCGGCGGGGACGAGCTGCCGGACGCCCCACCGCGCCGACAGCAGCGGCTGCACGATGTCGTCCATGGGGCGGCCCCACAGGTACTCGCCGAACGGCGCGCCGGGGACGGCCAGCACTCCCTGCCGCCCGGCCCGCGTGTTGATCCACGCCGCGGCGTCCCGCCAGTATCCGGGCACGTCCTTGAACTCGCCCGGCCCGGACAGGCCGTGCGAGGCGGCGGTGACGCCGATACCGCCGAGCGCGACGGCGGCGGCCACCGGCAGGCCGAGCAGCGACCTCAGCGTCAGGCCGCGGGCCGGCCCGGCGCCGCGGCCGCGCGCGCCGGCCGCCGTGCGGCGGGCCGCGGCGACGAGCGCGTGGGCGAGGCCGAGCGCGAGCGGCAGCCGGACGACCGCGTCGAACTTGTGCAGGTTGCGCAGCGGGGCGAGCGGGCCGTCCAGCAGGTCGCGCAGCTGCCCGGCGAACGGGCCCGGCAGGTCGCTGAGGTGGCCCATCGACAGGATCGCCAGCCCGGCGAGCAGCGTGAGCAGCAGGAACGTCCGCTCGGGCAGGAGCCGGCTCAGCAGCCCGGCGAGCCCGAGCGCGGCGGCCAGGCCCGTGCAGACGATCGCCACGGGGCCGAGCGAGAGGCCGTGCCCGACCGGCCACCAGACCTGCCCGTCCACGATCAGGTAGTTGACCCAGCGCTCCGCGCCGCGCAGCACGTTGATCAGGCCGGTCGGCCCCGCCGTCGTCCGCGCCTTCTCGGTGTAGGTCAGCCAGGAGAACCCGTACGTCCCGGTGAGCAGCAGGGGGGCGAGCCACCAGGCCACGGCCGCGGCCGCCGCCGCCGACCACCACGCGAGCGTCCGCGCCCGGAAGGACCCGCGCGGCCGCGTCAGCACGTAGACGACCGGGACGACCAGCACGGCGACGGTCGCGGTCGCGTTGACGCCGCCGCAGCAGGCGATCGCCAGGCCCGACCGGGCCGCCGCCCTGAGCCGCCCCGTCTCGCCGGACGCGGCGCCGACCAGCGGCAGGACGATCCAGGGCAGCATCGCGACCGGCAGGTACTCCGAGGAGATCTGCCCGAGCGTGGCCAGACCGTTCGGGGCCAGCGCGTAGGCCATCGCGGCGAACAGGCGGGCGCCCTGCCCGTCCCCGGCGGCGCCTCCGCCGGCACCGAAGCCGAGGCGGCCGGCGAGGCGCCAGGTGCCGATGAAGGCCAGGCACATCAGCAGCGCCAGCCAGAACCGCTGGGTGATCCACGCGGGCATCCCGGCGACGTCGCCGAGCGCGAAGAACGGGCCCATCGGGAACAGGTAGCCGACCGCCTGGTTCTGGAGCTGGCCGAACTGCTCGGGGTCCCACAGGTGCAGGGCGCGGCCGAGGAACCCGAGCGGGTTCACCGCCATGTCGATCTTGGTGTCGGCCAGGATCGCGCCGGGCCGGGTGCCGAACGCGAGCGCGGTCAGCGCGAGGCAGCACGCGAGGACGCGCAGCCGCTCCCGCACCCGGCCCGCGACGTCCGGGCCGTCCGGCACGGGTCGGCGGGACGCGCCGGCGCGGGGCGGATTCGCCTCTCCCACGGCCATGCTCGCCCTCTGCCCCTCTCTGTGCTGCCCCGGGCGTCAGCCGGGGTGTCCGTCACCGTACCTTCGCCCGCCCTGCGCGCCGTCCGGGCCGGCCCGGACGGCGGAGACGACGAGCTCCCGCATCAGCGCGGCGGTGCGCGCCCAGTCGAACTCTGCCGCCCACCTCTGACATTCCGTGGTGACGCGATCACGCTCCGCGCGTTCTCCCAGGTCCTTGAGGGCGCGCCGGACAATGTCGGCCTGGTCGTCGCCCTCGCGGACGAGCCATCCGGTGGCCCCGTCGCGGACGGCGTCGCGCAGGCCGTCCACGTCGTGCGCGACGGTCGGGACGCCGAGCGCGGCGGCCTCGATGACGCTGAGGCCCCAGCCCTCCCCCTGGGACGTGCTGAGGTGGAGGTCGGCGCGGGCGACCAGGGCCGACTTCACGTTCTCGGGGACGTAACCGTGCGCGATGACGACCTTCTCCAGGCCGCGGGTTCTGATTTCGGCTGCGAGAGCGCCCGCCTCTGGGCCGTCCCCGATGATGTGAAGCTTCACCCCGGGATGGGTCTCGGCAAGGTCGCCGGCAAGGTCGAGGAGCAGAGGGAGTCGTTTGTGCGGCACGAGCCGGGTCACGCAGACGAGATCGGGCTCTCCGGCGGGTTCCGTGACCGCGCCGTCGGGTTCGGCGACCACCGTTCCGTTGGGGACGACGTGGGTCGGGCCAGTCCAGCCCAGGCGTTCCCTGACGGCGCGTTTTGTGGACGGCGAGACGACCACGAACGCATGCCGCCGGTACGTCCAGCGGCTCACCGGCCCCTCCAGGACTTGGCCGACCCACGCGAGCCATCTGGGGAAGTACAGGCCGAACTGGGCGTCGTGCACATGGTGGATGACGCAGAACACCGGGACACGGCGCGGCATGACCCACGGCGTGAAGAAAGGGATCCCGTTCTGGCAGTCGACGATCGCGTCGAAGCGTCGCCGTCTGAGGCGAAACCCCAGCATCCACAGCAGGACGAGGGGGTAGACGGTGAAACGACCGCCGAGACGCACGAACTCCACGTCCTCGACGCGTTCCCTGCGTTTCTGTCCCGGCGCTCTGCTCGTCACGTAGTGGACGCGGGTGCCTTCACCGGCGAACCTGCGTGCGAGTTCCCAGGCGTAGCGTTCGGCGCCGCCTGCGGAGGGATGCCAGGGATCCCGCCAGTTGACGACCGCCAGCCGCAGGTTCTCGCTCATCCCGTCTTCGCGCGCGACGTGTGAACGTTCTCTGCCAGTGCGGCCGCGTTCGACAGACCGACCGAACCCGACAGGCCGACCGGACCCGCCAGGGCGATGGGCTCCGACAGGACGACCGGCACCGTGCTCGGCTCACCGAACACCGCCCGCAGCGGCACCACCGGAAGGTTCGGCTTCACCGGGATGACGGGCAACCGGACTCCGGCGCGCGCGCGGATCCGGGCCAGGTCGAGCAGGCATTGCAGAGAATGCCGCCGGACCGAGAACGTCGACCCCGGACGGTCGCGCCAGACCACCGGGATGTCCGTCACGGACGCTCCGCGCCGCACGCAGTGGGCGAGGAGTTCGACGTCGAACGAGAAGCCCGCCGTGTGCAGGTCCGCTGCGGCGGCCCGTCCCAGCGGGCCGTAGAAGAACTTGAACCCGCATTGGGTGTCGGGGATGCCGCCCACGAGGTCGCGGACGATCCGGTTGAAGGTGATGGCGCCGAGGCGCCTGACGGGCAGCGCGTACCCCTGGACGACCGACCGACCGTGGCGCCTTGACCCGACCACGACCGGGCGGCCCTCGCGCAGCAGGACGATGGCTTCGTCCAGCGCGGCGAGGTCTGTTGCCATATCGGCGTCCATGAAGCCCACGTAAGGGGCTTTCGTCGCGAGCAGTCCGGCGCGGACCGCCGCTCCCTTTCCCCGGCGCTCGCAGCGCACCAGCCGGACGGGGACCGGCCCGTCCCAGGACTCGACGATGCCGGCCGTCCCGTCGGTGCTGGCGTTGTCGACGACGATGACCTCGGCCCGCCCATCGAGCCCCGCAAGCCCCGCGAGCTTGGCGCACAGCAGATCGAGCCCCGCCGGAAGCCGGTCGGCCTCGTTGAAGGCGGGAACGACGATCTCCAGAAGTGCGGGCCGGTCACGCCTGGTCCCCATCAGGGCCTACACGTCACCGGGAGCCGTAGTTGTACAGCGGCTTGATGACGGGGTCCTTCTGGGAGGCGCTTGCGAGCTGGACGGCGCCGAACGACGCTCCGGAGGCCAGCAGGACGCCGACGATTGCGGCGATGGCGATGCGCATCAGGGGGTCCTTCGTCGGGGGTGGGGTCTGCGGGGCGTGATACCGCCGAGTAACGGGAAGCTCAGAGTAGTCCTTGAGGCCGTGATTGACCAGAAAACGGCGAGACCCGTCAGCACCCACGCGGCCACCACGGGCGCCACCGGCACCGCGTCCCGGACCCCGCCCGCGGCCCCGTCGATCCGGTAGACGACCAGGTCAGGGCCGCGCAGCACCTCCGCGGCCACGCCGGAGGGGCGGTTGGCGCCCGGCTCCGCGTCCACGACGACGTACCGTACGCCCTCGTCACGCAGCGTCGCCGCCGGCGGTGTTCCGGTCCGTGCGACGGGCGCGAGCTTGACGGCCCTGGGGTCCTCGGGCGCGACGGTGGTGCCGCCCACGGTGACGGCGTCGTCCACGACGACGCGGCGGTGCAGATAGCGGGGCATCGGGTCGAGAACCCGGCGGCCGCCGTTCCACGGGTAGCTCCGGTAGGACGCCCAGGGAAGGACCAGAACGTCTCCGGGGGCGGGGTCGGCGTCGATGATCTGCCGTGCGCGTGCCCAGTCGTCCGGGTATCGGACGGACCGCAAGTCGCCCGCCGCACCCCATGCCAGCGTCGGCAGCAGGAGGACCGGGGCCGCCACCGCGGCGGCGGCCACTCCCGGCCACCGGGCCTCGGCCGCCCGGTCGGCGGCCACCCCCAGCCCCACGGCGACCACGACGGCGAGCGGCGCGACGAACTGCTGCCCGTCCCGGAGGACGGCGAACCCCGCCCAGAGGTCGATGACCCCTTCGAGGACGCGCGCCGCCATCGCTCCCAGAGCCGCGACGGCGAACCCGGCCGCCGCCGCGACGGCAGCGCCCCGCCGCCAGACCGGCTCGCGGCACCATCTTCCGTAGGCGGCCAGCGCGACCACCACCACGACCAGCCAGATCGTCGCGACGACCGGCGCCCCGTAGCCGCTCGGGACCGTCTCGGCGTTCCACACCCCGCCGAGCAGGAGCAGGCTGCCGAGCGTCCCGAACGGGGTGTCCGCCCTGGCCGCGAACAGGTCGACGGCCGTCCCGTCCCCCGGCAGGCCCGCGGGGCGCAGCGCCCCCGGCACCAGCCAGGGCAGGCTGAGCACGCCCGCGGCCGCCACGACCCGCAGGCCGGCGCGATAGCGTCCGGCACCCGACGCGGTCACGAGGGCGACGGCCAGGGCCGTCATGGCGGAGACCGCCAGGGCCGCGAAACCGCCGATCGCGGCGGGGAGCAGGGCGCGGACGAGGCGGCGGCCGCCGCCGGGTTCGCCCGTCCGCGCGGCCGCGGCCACCACCCAGGGCAGGGCCGCGTAGCCGAGGAGGAGCGCCCACTGCCCGAGCAGCAACCGTTCGGCGACGAACGGGTTCCACGCGTAGCAGACCCCGGCGGCCAGGCGCGGCAGCAGCCGGGGCGACGGCACCAGCGACGCCGCCGACGTGCACGCCATCACGAAGACCGCCAGCAGGACGAGCTTCTGCACCGCGTCCGCCGGGACGACCGCGGCGAGCGCGGTGACGAACGCGTCGCTCGGCACATGCCGGGGCACGACACCGGTCAGCCCGAACGTCAGGCGGGTGAACGCCGGGTCGGGCACGAACACCATGTCGTAGGACAGCACGAAGCCGGGCGCGAGCCCCGGCCCGAGTGCCGCGAGCCCGAGCCCGAGGCCGGTCAGGGCGGCCACCAGGTGCCGCGTCCGGTCGGTCAAGCAGTCCGCTCCCGCATGTGAGCCTGGACGCTACCCGACCGGCTCGGGGTCGCGGGGCAGGCCGAGGATCCGCTCGCCGATCACGTTCAGGTTGACCTCGGTGGTGCCGCCGCCGATCGTCATCGCCCGGGAGGCGAGCAGGTAGCGGGTCCAGCGGGCGCGCAGGGGGTCGCGGCGCCCGCCCGTCAGGGCGCCCTCCTCGCCGAGCAGCGTGAACCCGAACTCGGTGACCTGCTGGCCGTGCTCCATCGCCACCAGCTTGCGGACGTTCGCCGTCGCGCCCGGGTCGGTGCCCGACAGCCGCTTGAGCGTGGCGCGCAGCCCGAGCAGGGCGAACGCGTGCTCGTCGCAGGCCAGCCGCCCGATCCCGTCGCGGACGAGGGGATCGGCGTCCAGGCCGAGCTCCGCCGCGAGGTCGAGCAGCTTGGGCAGGTCGCCGCCGAGCTGGAAGCTGCTCGTCAGGCCGACCCGCTCGTTCGCCAGCGTCGTGCGGGCCACCCGCCAGCCCTCGTTGACCGGGCCGACGACGAGGTCGTCCGGCACGAACACCCCGTCGAGGAACACCTCGTTGAACACGGCGTCGCCGGTGCACTCGCGCAGCGGGCGGACCTCGATGCCGGGCGAGGCCATGTCGACGAGGAAGTAGGTGATCCCGTCGTGCTTGCGACGGTCCGGATCGGTGCGCGCGACGCAGATCGCCCACCGCGCCTCGCGGGCCAGCGACGTCCAGATCTTCTGCCCGGTGATCGTCCAGCCGCCCTCCGCGCGCTCGGCGCGGGTCCGCAGCCCGGCGAGGTCGGAGCCCGCGCCCGGCTCGGAGAACAGCTGGCACCAGATGATCTCACCGCGCAGCGTCGGCGGCAGGAACCGCTCCTGCTGCTCGGGCGTCCCGTACCGGACCAGCGACGGGACGACCCATGCCGCGATCATCAGCGGCACCGGGCGCACCTTCGCCGCCCTGAGCTCCTGCTGGATCACGATCTGTTCGAGGGGCCCGGCGTCGCGTCCCCACGGCTTCGGCAGGTGCGGCGTCACCCAGCCGCCCTCGGCCATCGCGGCGCGCTGTTCGAGCGGTTCCATCGCGGCGAGCTCGGCGACGCGTGCCCGGATCTCCTCGCGGACCGGCGCCGCGTCCTCGGCCAGCTCGATGCTCATCGGGCGGCGGACGCCCCCGACCGCGAGCGCGGCGACGTTCGCGCGGTGCGCGCTCGCCCGTCCCAGGAGCGCGCGCAGAGTGAGGGCCCGCCGGTAGAGAAGGTGGGCATCGTGCTCAAAGGTGTAGCCGATGCCCCCATGGACCTGGATGTTGCCTTCGGTGCAGGTGACGGCGGCGTCCGCTGCCAGGGCGGCTGCTACTCCGACGGCGTAGGCGCGCTGCTCCTCTGGCTCGTCCAGAGCGCGCGCGGCGTCCCATACCGCCGCCCTGGCGCGCTCGACGGCGATGAGCATCCGCGCGCACTTGTGCTTGACGCCTTGGAACTGCCCGATCGGACGGCCGAACTGCTCGCGCAGCTTCGCGTACGCGACGGCGTCGTCCAAGGCACGTCCTGCCACGCCGCACGCCTCGGCCCCTAGGAGGACGGCGGCGAGCGCGCGCACGTCCACGCCGCTGATGATGCAGTCGTCTGGCAGGGACACGTTCTCGACCGTGACCGCTCCCACCGGACGGGTGATGTCGAGCGACTCCAGCGGCTCGGCGGTGACGTCGCCCCGCCGTAGGACGGCCCAGCGGTCACCGGCCGGGAGCACGAAGACGTCGGCCAGGGGCGCGCCCAGCACCGGCCGAACCGTCCCGGAGACGGTGGAGCCGTCGATGCCGAGGCCGCCCGAGAGACCGATCGCGGCCTTGCGGTCTCCCGTGACGAGCCCGCCCACCTCGGCACCGGCAGCGTGCAGGATCGCGGACGCGAGCACGGTCGGCGCGTACGGGCCGGGAACGAGCGCCCGGCCCAGCTCCTCCAGAGCGACGGCCTGCTCCAGGATGCCGAAGCCCTCGCCGCCTGCGTCCTCGGGCAGGTGCAGGCCGAGCAGCCCCTGCTCGGCGAGTGCGGACCAGAAGCCCGTGTCGGCGTTCCGGACGGCCTCCCGCGTGACGGCCCGCTCGGCGAAGCCGCGCACCGACGCCGCCAGCGCCTCGTGTTCCTCGGTCAGCCCGATGGCCATGGCCACACCTTTCTCAGGGGTGGCCCCAGCGTATTAGAACGCGATTCGGCTGTCAGGAGGGGACGGTCAGGAGGCGATCTTGAGCTGCCCGAGGAACTGGTTGACGTCCCGCCACTGCTTGCGGTTCGTGTTCGGCATCGACGCGAACACCACCGCGGGCGCCTTCCGGCCGGTGTCGACCACCGCCAAGGCGACGATCTCACCCGTCGCGCGCACCCCGGACCGCTTGTAGGTGAGGTACGAGGCGACCAGCCAGCCCTTGTGCCCGTCGACGTTCAGCGCCTGCGACGCCAGCGGCGCCGTCTTGTGGGGGAACGCGTAGTACTGCGCCTCGTAGCCCTTCGCGGCCAGCCCGGCGACGGTCTTCACGCTGTCCGGCCCCTGGTAGGAGCTCTGCAAGGTCGGGATCAGCGTGCCGGTGAGGAGCTGCCCGTACCAGTACCGTCCCGCGTGGCGCTCGGTCAGGAGGATCTGCTGCCCCGACCACCCGGGCGTGCCCAGCTTGTTCTTCTTCGTGGGCACCTGCCAGGGAGCCGCCAGCCGCGGGTACGACAGCCCGGAGTGGACGTCGTTGACCCGCCCGAGCATGCGGCTCGGCTTCCCGGGGAACGTCGCGAGGCGCTTGTCAGGCGGCATGTCCACAGGCGCGGCCTCGGACTGCTCCGCCGCGGCCCGCCGGTCGGCGTTGCCGGACGTGTCGGAGGTGTCGGCGGGCTCGTCGCCGCCGCTCTTCATGAAGTACACGCCGCCGGCCGCGAGCAGCGCGACCACCAGCAGTCCGATCCCGCCGAACAGCACGAGCCGGGAGCGGCCGCCGCCCCCGTCCAGGACGTCGCGCTGCGGCTTCGGCGAGCCGCCGAGCTTGGCGTCCGCGGCGCTCTCGTCCGCCATCCAGTCGGGCATCTGCCAGTTGCCGCTGCTCGGCTTGCCGGGCTTGGCCGGCTGCCCGGACCCGGTCGGGACGGCCGGGACGTACTTGTCGTCGCCGCCGCCGTCGTCGTCGCCCTCCTCGAAGAGCGACCCCTCCCACTGGGGCGCCTCCTCGGCCACGGGCGCGACCTTGACGTCCTCGGGGTCGGGCTCCTCGCTCGCCGCGGGCTCCGGACGCCGGGTCTCGACCTTGCCCCAGACGTCGTGCGTCCCGGCGCCCTCGCCGGACGAGAAGTCGGTGCGGCCCGTCGGCGGGGGCACCGGCACCTCCGGCACCTTCGGCTCGGGGAAGGCCGCCTGCGGCCCGGTCGCGCCGTCCGCGCCGTCCCGCGGCTCGCTCTCGCTCATTTCGGTCCAGCGCACACTGCGCTCCCCCTGATCGGACATGCGGCACACGTTACGCCAAGATCACTCGTGCCGTTCCGGCCGGTCATCACGCTCAGGACACATCTTCTCATCGCCTCGGTGGCGGCGTCCCGCACCTCATCAACCGGGACTCGTCAGGCCCGCCTCGGCCGGCGGCTCGTCGGCCAGGCGTTCCCGTGCCAGCAGCGTCCCGCCGGCCACCGCGCCGGGCATCGCGAGCACCGCGCCCAGGGGGATGAGAAACACCACAAAGGTCGCCGCGCCGAACCCGACGGCGAGCGGGCGGTGCTTCCTCAGCCGCGCGAACCGGTCCCGGCGCCGCAGCCCGCGCCGCTCCAGCGCGATCGACGTCAGCTCGCCCGCGAGGAAGTAGCCCGACACGAGCGCCGCGACCACCGGCACGACCGTCTGCCCCACCACCGGCAGGAACCCGCAGGCGAAGAACACGATCGCGAACACCAGCGCCACGGCCCCGAGGATCAGCGCGTCCTTGAGGGCCCGCCCGATCTGGACCAGCAGCGGGACGTCCGGCTCCGGCGGCGCGCCGCCCTGCGACTCCTCCACCCGGACCGCGATGGCCTCGTAGAACGGGTCGCCCACCAGCAGCGTCACCGCCGTGAACGTGATGATCGCCAGGAACAGGGCCGACCCGTACAGCGCGATCCCGGCCACGACCCGCACCGACGTCCGCGCCGCGTCCGACCAGCCGTCGGCGAACCCCGTCACCCATCCGGCCAGGTCGTCGATCCGGTACGCCAGGAAGACCAGCGCCGCGACGTACACCGCCAGGACGATCAGCGCGGGGATCAGCCCGAACAGCCACTGGGCCGGATGCCGCGCCGCCCACCCGATGCCGCGGAACAGGTAGCCCACGCCGTTGAAGAAGTCCTTGAACGCGGACGGCCGCTCCCGCGACTGCGGGCCGGGCGGTTGCGGCTGCTGGGCGGGACGGGGCGGCTGCGGGCTCGGCGGCGGGCCCGGCTGCGGCGGGCCGCTCCAGGCGCCCGGCCGGTCCGGCGGTCCGTACGGTTGGCTCACGCACCCTGACCCTATAGGGCGGGAAGCCCCACAAGACGAACAGAACGGTCCCACACCGCACGCCGCAGTTCCGGATCCTTCAGGGCCTCCACCGTCGGCAGCATCCCGGCGCCCGGCGTCGAGCTGTAGTAACCGCCGCTGCGGCCCTCGAACTCCTCGTCCAGCGCGAGCCGCAGGGCCATCCGCGCCCCCTGCGCAGGCGTCCGCATCATCGGGGTGTGCGAGAACAGGGCCAGGGCGCGCTCGGTCCCGCGGACGTCCCTGCCCAGGCTCGTCGCGACGAAGCCGGGGCAGACCGCGTTCGCCGTGACCCCGCTGCCCTCCATCCGCCTGGCCAGTTCCTGCGCGAACAGGATGTTGAGCAGCTTCGACCGCCCGTACACGCGCAGCGCCCCGGCCGGCCCGTACGAACCGGGCTCGGCCATCCGCTCGACGTCGATCCGGTCCGAGAACCGGTGCGCCTCCGACGCCATGATCACGACCCGCGACGGCGCGCCCTTCTCCAGCAGCCCGAGCAGCAGGTTCGTCAGCAGGAACGGCCCCAGATGGTTCGTCGCGACCACGCGGTCGTACCCGTCCGCGCTGACCTTGGCCCGCAGCAGGTACACGCCCGCGTTGTCGACCAGCACGTCCAGCCGGTCGAACCGCTCCTCCAGCGACGCCGCGACCCGCCGGACGTCCATCTGCACCGACAGGTCCCCGATGAACGTCTCGACCCGCGCGCCCGGCACGTCCGCCGTCAGCTCCTCCACCGTCGCGGCGGCGCGCAGCTCGTTCCGGCAGACGATCCCCACCAGCAGCCCGGCCCGGGCCAGCCCGCGCGCGATCTCCTTGCCGATCCCGGACGTCCCTCCGGTGACGATCGCGATCCTGCGCTCCATGCCCCCACCGAACCACCCCCCGCACCCCCGGGCAACAGCGCGGCGCCCCTGGCACCGAAGTGGAACACGTTCTAGTATTTCCGGCATGAGGTTCACCTACGCCGAGGCCATGACCGATCCGTCGTTCTACCTGCCGCTGGCCAGGGCCGCCGAGGAGGCCGGGTACACGAGCATGTCGGTCGCCGACTCGCTGGTGTACCCGAAGGAGTCGGACTCGGTGTATCCGTACACCGCGGACGGGAACCGGGACTTCCTGGAGGACAAGCCCTTCATCGAGACGTTCACGCTGATCGCGGCCATGGGCGCGGTGACCACACGCCTGCGGTTCACGCCGTTCGTGCTGAAACTGCCGGTGCGTCCCCCCGTCCTGGTGGCCAAGCAGGCGACGTCGATCGCGTGCCTGACCGGCGGGCGGCTCGGCCTCGGCGTCGGGCTCAGCCCGTGGCGCGAGGACTTCGAGGTGATGGGCGTCCCGTGGGAGCGGCGCGGGAAGCGGATGGACGAGGCCATCGACATCGTGCGGGGGCTCAGCCGCGGCGGGTACTTCGAGTACCACGGCGAGCACTTCGACGTCCCGGCGCTCAAGATCTGCCCGGCGCAGCCCTTCCCGATCCTGGTCGGCGGGCACA
The DNA here is from genome assembly GCF_040649435.1 of Actinomadura sp. NPDC048955. Lineage (NCBI taxonomy): Bacteria > Bacillati > Actinomycetota > Actinomycetes > Streptosporangiales > Thermomonosporaceae > Actinomadura > Actinomadura sp. NPDC048955. The sequence goes on along the minus strand of NZ_JBEZJI010000054.1, from coordinate 10,143 downwards.
GCGAGGCCGCGCTGCGCCGCGCCGTCGTGCGCGGCGACGGCTGGATGCACGCGGGCGGCGGCGACGACCTGGACGACCTGCTCGCCCGGCTGGGGCGCATCCGCGAGGCGGAGGGCAAGGCCGGCGACCCCTTCGAGGTGCACGTGATCTCGATGGACGCCTACACGCCCGACGGGGTGCGGCGGCTGGAGGACAAGGGCGTCACCGACGTGATCGTCGGCTTCCGGATGCCCTACGCCAAGGGGCCCGACACCGAGCCGCTGGACAAGAAGATCGAGCACCTCGAACGGTTCGCCGAGACCGTCATCGCCGCCACCGCCCCCTGAAACGAGAACACGTTACAGTGGATGCCATCGCCTGGGACGCCCCCGACGCCGACCACCCGGCCCGCCGCGCCGCCCGCGCCTCCATGACCGCCGTCGCCGAGGGCCGCAAGGACGACTGGCTGGCCCTGTTCACCCCGGACGCCCTCATCGAGGACCCGGTCGGCCCGTCCTTCCTCGACCCGGAGGGCGCCGGCCACCGCGGCCCGGACGGCATCGAGAACTTCTGGGACTCCTTCATCTCGACGATCGCCGCCTTCCGCTTCCGCGTCGCCGACTCCTTCGCCAACGGCCCCTGCTGCGCCAACGTCGCGACGATCACGACCACGACCCCCGACGGCGCCGCGATGACCATCGACTGCGTCCTCATCTACACGGTGGACGCCACCGGCAAGATCACATCTCTGCGCGCCCACTGGGAACCCGACCGCGCCATGTCCACCCTCACCACCCCCTGATCCGGCGGGGCCGGGGCGCGGCCCGGGCGTGCACGGCGAGGCGCTCGCGCTCCTGGGGCGATGACCTGCCGGAAAAGTCACCGGCAGGCGTGCGGATACCTGTCCAATTTCGGTCAGTCTTGTGCGTTGATGTCACCCTTTCGCGCATTCTGGCGGATGGTTCCGCGGCCTTAGCGTCAGGGCTCTTCCTCGGAGGGGACCGGGGAGAAGGGGGCTCGGATGAATCCTTCATCGAAACCGCAGGCTCTGATCGGCAAGTACCTGGTGCGCGAGACCGACCGGACGAATTGGGGTGACGGGGAGCACGCGCCGCAGCAGAACTTCCTCAGCGACCTGTCCGGAAACGCGGTCGACCACTTCGTCAACGGGGTGGCGTACTTCAAGGCGCTGGAAGACGAGATCGAGGCGTTGCGCAGGTCCACCGCGAACGGCCGGTACCTCTACCTGACGGCATGGTGGCTCGGCCTGGCCCACCTGCCGCCCGACACCGAGATCCAGCCGTTCGGAGAGCTCGGCAACGCCGTCCTCCAGCAGTTCCCGGTCCTGAAGGACTACGCCCGGCCGGTGCGGGTCGGCGCGGAGTACCCGCCGCTGACGCTCCCGAGCGGCACACTGCTCTCCCGGCACCTGGAGGAACTCCACAAATCCGGCGTCGACGTGCGGATCCTCGCCTGGGTGTCGCCGTTCGCCGCCCGGTACGACGTCCCCGGGCTCGGCGGGATCCGCATCGTGAACGCGCAGACCCTGCTCAGCGTCGCGGAGATGCGCAGCCGCTTCGGCGAGCAGGGCGCCGGCAAGGTGATGCTCAACCTGACCGCGCACCCGCTGGGCGCGGTGCACTGCAAGCTGGTGGTGGCCGGCGACCAGACGTCCACGCGCGCGTTCACGGGCGGCATCGACCCCGCCATGGACCGGACGTCCCCGGCCTGGCACGACCTCGCGGTACGGGTCACCGGGCCCGCGGCCGCCGCGGTCCACCGCTTCTTCCAGCAGATGTGGGCCGAGAACCTCAAGCTGCCCGTCGAGAGCTTCACGGTCGACCGCCACCCGATCGAGTCACGGCTCAAGACGGCCACGCCGGTCCCCGACCCGCCGAAACCGCCGGACGGCAACGGCACCGGCGCCCACGTCCAGGTGCTCCGGACGGTGCCGCAGATGCGGTTCTCCTCGTCCGGCCCTGAGTGGCTCTACGACAAGAACTCGGTGGTACGCGCGCTCATCACCGCCGGCGTCGGCTTCAGGAAGGCACCGATCAGCTTCGCGCCCGACGGCCTCTTCGAGTTCAAGCTGGCGCTGCAGAAGGCGATCGGCCAGGCCGAGAAGTACATCTTCATCGCCGACCAGGCCTTCAGCAGCCAGGAGATCATGGGCTGGATCAACGCCCGGATGCTGGCGAAACCGGACCTCAAGGTGATCCTGCTGCACGGCGGCGATCCCACCGACCCGCCGAGCGGGGACATGCCCGAGGCGGTCAACCATCACCTGGTCCCGCGCCTCCCGCAGCTCCTGCTGGGCAGCCGCAGCGGTCTGCAGAACCTGGAGATGTACGGCTGGCCCGGCACGACCGTGCACTGCAAGGTGACGATCATCGACGACGTCTTCTGCATCGTGGGGTCGGCGAACGCGATGCGGCGCAGCCTCTACACCGACACCGAGCTGTCCGTCGCCGTCCTGGACGCCACGGGCACCGGCCTCGTCCGCCGCCTGCGCCGCGACCTGTGGGCCAAGTACTGCGGGATGCACCTGCCGTCGGAGCTGCTGCTCGCCGGCGCCGTCGACCACGGCTACGACGAGCTCCTCGACCTCGACAACGCGCTGTCCGTGTGGTCGGAGAGCTGGCCCGGCACGCTCCCGGCCAACGTCAAGCTGCTGCCCGGGATCAGGGGCTTCCAGCTGCCGATGCCGGTGACCCGCCCGTACTCGCAGGAGGAGCACGACCGCAAGGACGCCGACTCGCGCAAGACCCTCTGAGCGACCGTACCGGGGGCGTCCGGCATGTGGGCGCCCCCGGCGGGCATGCCCCTTACACGGCCCCTCACTTGACAGGCCGCGGCGTCCACGGATAGAAAACCATCTGGTTATATAACCGGAGGTTCTCTGTGGACACCGCCACCCTGGACGCGACGTTCGCCGCTCTGGCCGATCCGACGAGGCGTGCGATCCTGAGCCGGCTCACCCAGGGCGACGCGTCCGTGGGCGAGTTGGCGGCACCGTTCGCCATGAGCCAGCCCGCCGTGTCCAAGCACCTGCGCGTCCTGGAACGCGCCGGCCTGGTCTCGCGCGGCCGGGACGCGCAGCGGCGGCCGTGCAGTCTCGAGGCCCGTCCTCTCCGGGAGGCCCTGGACTGGCTCGCCGACTTCCGCGAGTACTGGGAGGAGAGCTACCAGCGGCTCGACGAGCTGCTCGCAAGGCTCGAAGAGCAGGACGAATCGTGACGGCGTGGCCGCCCCGCGGGGCGGGCCTCGCGGTCAGCACGCCGTCCGGTACCGAGATCCTGCTCAGCAGGACGTTCGACGCGCCCCGCCGCCGGGTGTTCGACGCGTTCACCCGTCCGGAACTGCTCAGGCAGTGGCACGGCGCGCGCGGCTGGCGGCTCGCCGTCTGCGAGATCGACCTGCGCCCCGGTGGCGCCTGGCGTTTCGTCTCCCGCGGCCCGGGCGGCGCCGAGATGGGCTACGGCGGCGTCTTCTTCGAGGTGGACGCGCCCGCGAGGCTGGTGCAGAGCGAGGTCCGCGACGGCTGGGAGGCCGGCGAGGCTCTGGTCACCACCGTCTTCGACGAGCGGGACGGCCGCACCGCCATGGCCGTCACCGTTCGCTACCCCACCCGCGAGATACGCGACGGCGTGCTCCGCAGCCCGATGAGACGCGGCGCGGGCCAGTCCTACGACCGACTCGACGACCTGCTCTCGAAAGGACACCGCACATGACCGAGTCCCAGACCCCGGTGCTGCCCGTGCGCCCGGGGATGTTCCTGCTCGAACTCGTCCCGGTGCCCGTCCGCGACATCGACCGGGCCAAGGACTTCTACACCGGTCTCGGCTTCAACGCCGACGTCGACGTGCGCCCCGCGGACGGCGTCCGGTACGTCCAGCTCACGCCGCCCGGCTCGGCCTGCTCGATCGCGCTGACGGAGGGCCTGCCGGGAATGGACATGCCGGTCGGGACGCAGCGCGGCCTGCACCTCGTCGTCAGCGACATCGAGCAGGCCAGGTCCGACCTCATCGGGCGCGGCGCGGACGTGGCCCCGGTCGAGGACATGGGCGGCGTCTTCTACGCCCATTTCGCCGACCCGGACGGCAACACCTGGACCCTCCAGCACATGCCCTGGCGCCCCTGAGCTCCGCGGCGCCGGACGCCGCTCCCATGAGAGGATCCAGCGCAGTCTGTGCTGGTCCTGACCGTGGAGGCGAGGATGTACGCGGTGTCCCTTGGTGACGACGGCGCGGAGTTGCGTCCGCTCGAACCATGGCAGGCCGGGGAGTTCCTGGCCCATATCGACCGGGGACGAGAGTTCATCGGCCAGTACGTCGGGCTTCCGGACCGCGTCACGGACCTGGACTCCAGCCGCGCGCACCTCCAGAGGTACGCCGACAAAGCCGCAGCCGACGAGGGACGCATCTACGGCATCTGGGCCGGGGGCCGGCTGGTAGGCGGGGTGCTCTTCGTGACGATGGACGTCGGGCAGGGCACGGCCGAGGCCGGCTGCTGGCTGGAGCCGTCGGCGGCGGGCAGGGGCCTGGTCACCAGGGCGGTGCGCGCCATCATCGACTGGGCCGTCGAAGAGCGCGGCATCCACCGCGTGGAGTGGCACGTCTCGACCGCCAACCAGCCCAGCATCGCCGTCGCCAGGCGGCTCGGAATGACGAAGGAGGGCACCCTGCGGCAGAGCTACCTCTACCGCGGAGAACGGCAGGACATGGAAGTCTGGTCGGTGCTCGCCCCCGAATGGCGAGAAGCCAAGCAAACGTCCTAGTACCGCTCTCGGCGCGGTGAGGCGCCTGGCGCGCCGGCTGCGGATGGGCACTTCGTCGGTGGGCGCGTCGGCGCCGGACGCTTCGACGTCGAGCGCGACGGCGACACCGGACAACTCGCCGGCCTTGTCGAGGAAGTAGCGAGCTTGCGCGGTGCCGTTGCCGCCGTGAAGGAAGTGGTAGGCGCCCGGCACGAAGTCGCCGCCGAGTCCGAGCATCCCGGAACTGTTGTGGCTCCAGGTCGGATTTACATCATTGGTCGATTCGCTGACCTTGGAGAAGGCGAACCGGATCCCCGCCGCGGGCGGCGCCGGTACCCGCTGACGCGCCGTCCCTCCGCGAAGCGGGCCCTCCTCGGCCACACTGAGGCCATGGAATACCTCGGCCGGGTGCCCGCCCCGCCGCTCGACCGGTTCATCGACGACATCTACTGCCTGTCCGGCGTGCCGCGTCACCGCCGGATGAACGTGCCGCCGATGCCGTCCGCACACCTGTTCATCAACCTGGGCGAGCCGGCCCGCCTGCTGGATTCCGACCCTTCGGTTCCGTCGGAGGTGTTCACCGACGGGTGGTTCATGGGGCTGTGGACCCGGCGTTTCCTCGTCGAGTACCCCACGCGGGTCCGGCTGGTCGGAGTGCACTTCAAGCCTTGGGGCCTGTCGCCGTTCGTCGACATTCCGGTGGCCGAACTGCGAGACCGGTGGGTTCCGGTCGACGCCGTCTGGCAACGGTCGCTGGACCGGATCCGCAACCAGGTCGGCGAGGTCGCATCGGCCGCCGAGGCGCTGCGGATCGTGGAGGAGGAGCTGCTGGCACGCCTCGCCGAGGCGCCCGCGCGGGGTCTCGGCCTGGTCCGGCACACCGGCGTGCGTCTGGAGACGTCCCACGGCGCCGTCCCCGTCGGCGCCCTGGCCGATGCCGCCGGGGTGAGCGGCAATCACCTGGCCGTGCAGTTCAAGTCCCATGTCGGGGTCACCCCGAAGCGAGTGGCCCGTATCTACCGCTTCGCCCGGCTGATCCTTTCCGTGGACGCCCTGCGCCCGGTCGACTGGTCGGATCTCGCCCACATGGCGGGCTACTTCGACCACGCCCACTTCAGCAGGGAGTTCAAGGACTTCACCGGCCACACCCCGACGGAGTACCTGGCCCTGCGGCGCCGGTTCCCCGCCGAGGCGGGGTTCCCCCCGGACAGCGGCCCGATGCCCGCCGATTGATTTCTTACATGCCCGGCCCCTCCCGGGAACGACAAGATCGAGGGCGAGGACGCAAGGAGACCGAGGGGGACCCGTGAGCACGGTGATCATGCACAGCGTCATGTCGGTCGACGGCTTCATCGCCGACGAGAACGACGAGGTCGGAACGCTCCACGACTGGTACTTCGACGGGGACGTCCCGATCGGCGGAGGCGGCGGCGAGGAGTACGACCACTCCGGGACGGGAGGCGGCATCCGGGTCTCGAAGGCGTCGGCGGAGTACGTCGGGTCGACCTGGGAGAAGATCGGCACGATCGTGATGGGCCGCACCCTGTTCGACCTGGTGAACGGCTGGGAGGGCCGGCCGCCCGCGGGCGACCACGTGGTCGTGGTGTCCCACCGGCCCAAGCCCGAGGGCTGGCACCCCGAGGCGTCGTACCACTTCGTCGACGACGTGACGGCCGCGATCGGCAAGGCCCGGGAACTGGCCGGGGACCGCACCGTCGCCGTGAACGCCGGCGACGTGGGCGGCCAGATCCTCGCGGCCGGTCTCGTGGACGAGGTGGCGATGGACGTCGTGCCGGTGGTGTTCGGGTCGGGCAAGCGCTTCTTCGGCGGCGTCGACCGGCAGCACCTGCTGGAGGACCCCCACGTGGTCATCCAGGGCGAACGGGTCCTGCACCTCAGGTACAAGGTGCGCCGCTAGGCGGGTCAGTCGAGCGGCGCGAGACACAGGTTCTTGGCGAGGCCCCGCGGGTCGACGCCGAGGAACGTCTTGACCATCGCGCTGCTGTTCCAGCCCGAGTAGTGCTTGCAGCCGTGGGTGGGATCCGTCCGATCGGGGTCGTCGGGGTCGTCGGCGGTCTGGCCGACGACCCTGTAGGCCGTGCCCTTGGCGAATCGAAGGCCGCACGGCGTCCGGTACCAGTCCCCCTGCTTCGTGCCGAACGCGAAGTCGGAGGAGCCGGAGAGGTACACGCAGTCGCCGATCGTCGCATCGGAAGCCGGCCGCCCGTAGGCCTGGCGGCCGATGAGCATGACCAGGACGAGCAGGGCGGCGGCCACCGCGACCACCGCGGCCGTCCGGTGGACGATCGAAGCCCGGCTCCACCACGACGTCTTGGCACCGACCCGTGTGCGGCCGTCGTTCGCTTCGGCTTCGGCGGGCGGCCGGCGGACCTTGGTGACCTTCGGACGCTCGGCCGGGCCCGAGTCCCGGAGGCCCGGGCGTTCCGGCCCGGCGGCGCGTGCGAGCAGAACGCGCGCCTCGGAGATCGTCGGACGCTCGGCCGGGTCCTTGGACAGGAGGCGGGTGATGAGCCCGGTGAGCTTCCCGGCGCGCCTCGGCGGTGCCGGAGGGTCGCTGATGACGGCCTTGAGCGTGGCGGAAGTGGCGTCACGGCGGAACGGGGAGACGCCTTCCACCGCGTGGTAGAGCGTCGCGCCGAGGGAGAACAGGTCGGAAGCGGGGTCGTCGTTCCCGTCGATGCGTTCCGGCGCCATGTACTCCAGCGACCCGATGAAGGCGCCGGTCGCGGTGAGCGTGGTGTCGGCGTGGTGGATCGCGATGCCGAAGTCGGTGAGGACGGCGTCCCCGTCACCGGTGAGCAGCACGTTGGCCGGTTTCACGTCCCGATGGACGATCCCGACGCGATGCGCCGTGTCCAGCGCGTCCAGCAGGCCGGCGGCGACGCGCGCGGCCGCGGCGACCGGCAGGGGTCCGGACAGCGCGATCCGGTCGTGCAGCGAGTGCCCGTCGACGAGCTGCATGACGATCCAGGGGAGGCCGTCCTCGACCACGACGTCGTGCACGCTGACGATGTTCGGATGGTCGCGCAGCCGGGCGGCGTTGCGCGCCTCGCGGGTGGCGCGCGCGATCCGTTCGGTCAGCTCGGCGGCGGGCGGCCGCATCTCCTTGACCGCCACGTCGAGCCCGAGCGCGGTGTCGTGGGCCTTCCAGACGAGCCCGAACCCGCCTCGTCCCACCGTCCCGATCAGCCGGTACCGCCCGCCGACCAGCCGTCCGGGGGCCTCCGGTGCACCTGTCACACCGGCGAACCTACCGACGCCCTCAACACTCGTACAAGATTGTTCCTTTGCCGTCGCCGCGGGGCTCCCGGCAAGGCTCGGGCCTCACAGACCGATGTTGCTCTTGGCGCCCATGTAGGAGCCGGCGCCGGGGAACCCGGCCCTCGCGAGGTCGGCGAAACGCTCGCCGAAACCGAGCGACGCCAGGTCGGCCAGGCGCACGAACTCGACCCCGCGGATCGGACGGGAGTCCGCCGTCCCGGGCACGACTCCGACCGTTCCACCCGTGCGACGCGCCTCGAAGGTGATGTGCAGGATGTGCACGTCACCGCGGATGTGGTCGCATACGTACAGCAGTCGGCCGACCTCGACGTCGGCGCCGGTCTCCTCCCGCATCTCCCGGACCAGCGCCTCGGCCAGCGGCTCGGACGCCTCCACCTTGCCGCCCGGCAAGGACCACGACCGTCCGGTGTCGGTGTCCTGGTCGAGCAGCAGGATGCGCTCGTCCTCGATGACGATCCCGGTGACCCGTATGTCCACGCGGGCAACCTACCGGGCCGCGAAAGCGGCGGGGGCGCCGGCCGTCCGGCGCGAGCGGCTCGGCCCGTGATCCGAACCAATGGCGAGTCGCCGGCGTCCAGTTCAGAGGCGAGGATTGCCGAAGCGGGAACGGGCCTCGCCATGGCACCATTGCGGTGATTCATGAGGAGGTTCGGGGTGCATCGTCTGGTCGTGTCGCTGACCTCTCCCGGGGCGTATCGGACGGTACTCGAAGCGCTGAAGGCGCCGCTGCCGTCGGGTGCACCGCCCGGGCGCCACATCCTGATCGAGCCGGGTTCGTATCCGAACACGGGGTTCCGCAGTACGGGCGACTTCGTCATGACGGCCGTGGAGGGGCTCGGCTCGGTGACGCTGGACGGTCGCACCGTCGGCACGATCGAGGTCACCGGCAAGGTGACGTTGCAGGGCCTGATCGTCCGGAACTGGAGTGACAAGGGCCTGGCTCTGGAGGCCGCCCAAGGCACCATCGTGGCGGAGCGGTGCGAGTTCATGACCAAGGGCTCCCTCGCCGTGCGGGCGTCGAAGGGTGCGAACCTCACCTTGCGGGACTGCGAGGTCCAGGACGGCGCGGTCGTGTACAGCGCCTCGTCGGGGGTCATGGAGGGCACCTCCGTCATCGGGACGAGCGGTAACGCGGTGGCGCTCCGCAGCGGCAGTACGGTGACTCTCCGGTCGTGCCAGGTCAAGGACGCGGGCGGGGACGGCATCTGGGCGACCGAGGGCGCCAAGCCGCTGATCGAGCGGTGCACGGTCAGCAACCCGGCCAACGCGGGCATCAGGGTCGACGACCGTGCGGAAGCGACGATCCGCGACTGCGAGATCGACGGCTCGGACAAGGAGACCGAGAAGGCGTCCCTGTTCGTGACGACCAAGGGCGTCGCGCTCGCGGAGGACTGCCGGCTCGTGCGCCCGGGGTTCGACGGGGTGTGGGTGACGACCGGCGGCTCGCTGATCGCCCGGCGGATCAAGATGACCTCGCCGCGGCGGATCGGCGCGGTGGTGCAGAAGGGCAGGGCGCTTCTGGAGGACTGCGAGGTCGTCGGCGCCACCACCAACGGCTTCTACCTCTCCGACAAGGCCGACGTCACGGTCGTCCGGGGACGGGTCGCCGATGCGGGAGGGTCCGGCGTCACGCTGAAGGGCGGCGATCCCCGCGTCCTGCTGGACGGGATGACGATCACCGGCAGCAAGCTCGTCGGCGTGAACGTGGAACCGGGGGGCCACCTCACCCTCCGCGGTTGCACGCTGGCGGGCAACCAGGGCCGCGGCATCCTCGCCTGCCTCGGGACCACCGTGGAGATCGACAACCTGACGAGCGTCGGCAACGGAAGGCCGGACCTGCTCGACTACGATTTCGCCGCCGCGACCGCCAAGGCCGAGAAGCAGGCGTCGCCCGAGCCCAAGAGCAAGGAACCGGCCGAGCCCGTCAGCCAGAAGCCCGCCGAGCCCGTCAGCCAGGCGCCCGCAGAGCCCAAGGCCGCGCCGCCCGCGCCGAAGAAGGTCGGCGGCGCCGCGGACGTGCTGCTGGCCGAGTTGGACGCGATGATCGGTCTGGCGGGGGTCAAGCGTGAGATCCGCATTCTGACGAACTGGCAGAAGGTGGCCGA
>NZ_JBEZJI010000053.1:0-64592 GCF_040649435.1 Actinomadura sp. NPDC048955 | reverse complement strand
GTCCTGGCTCCACTTCTACAATCACCACCGCGCCCACTCCGCCATCGGAGACCAGCCACCGATCACCCGGCTGACCAACCTCCCTGGACATCACACCTAGCGAGGCCCGGCGGGCTTCAGCGGGACGCCTCGCGCTTGGCGGCGCGGTCGGCCTCCTGCCGGGCCCGCCCGGCCTGGAGCCTGGGGACGTACCACACGCCGAACAGCCCGATCCCGATGCCGACGCAGCACACCCACAGCCACCAGCGGTCCTGCGACGGCAGCCCGACGATCAGCAGCACGACGAGCGCCACCGCCCAGGCGAGCGCCCCGGCGGCCGCGACGCGGACGTCGTTGGTCTGCATCGGCGGCGGGTCCGGGCGGCGCGGAGGGCTCATGCGCTCAGGCTACGCGGCCCCGGCCCGCCAGTCCGCTGATGACCATCGTGATGAGCAGCTCATAACTGGCCTCCAGGTCCGCGGGCAGCCCGAAACCGCCCGCCGCCTCCAGGACGGCGAACCCGTGGACGGCCGAGCGCAGGCAGCGCGCCGCGTGCACGAGTTCCGGCCCCTCCAGGGCGTAGCCGCGCAGCGCTCCGTACAGGATGTTCAGCAGCCGCTCCGCGGCGTCGCCCGACGGGACGCCCTCCGGCTCCGCCGTCTGCTCCATCGCCCCGTAGCGGCCCGGATGCGCGACCACGTACGCCCGGTAGGCGTACATCAGCGCCCGGACGGCGTCGTCGCCGGACCGCCCGAGCGCGGCCTCCCCGAGCCGTTCGGCGAGCTCCTCCAGGACGCGGGCGGTCACCAGGTGTCGCAACTCGGCGAGATTGCGGACATGCTTATACAGGGAGGGGGTCGCGACCCCGGCCCTTCCCGCCACCGCCGCCAGCGTGAGGGCACCGGGGCCCTCGGCGTCCACGACGGCGACGGCGGCGTCCACGACCGCGTCGGGCGACAGTCCCGCACGGGGCATCGCGACCTCCTATATCTCTTTAGCTGTAAGGCTAAGAAGATTAGCGACAGTGTCAAGTGGCGGCGTGGCAGCATGGGCAGCACAGGAGACCGAGGACGATGACATTGCCACCGATCCGGGGCCGCACGGCGTCCGCGCCGGGGCTGGCCGAGGAGTTGCGCATCTCGATCGCGCGGCTGTCGCGCCGGCTGCGCACGCTGCGGCCGTCCGCGGCGGGCGAGGCGAGCACGCTGTCGCTCACGCAGTTCGCCGCGCTCGCCGCCATCGAGCGGCACGGGTCGATGACGCCGCGCGAGCTGGCCGACCACGAGAAGGTGCAGCCGCCCTCGATGACCCGCGTCATCGCCTACCTGGAGGATCGGGGGCTCGTCGCGCGCAGCCCGCACCCGACCGACGGGCGCCAGGTCGTGCTGAACGCCACCGACGAGGGCGCCGCCCTGCTCGCCGACGAGCGCCGCCGCAAGGAGGCCTGGCTCGCCCTGCGCCTCAGCGAGCTGACCGACGAGGAGCGCGAGATCCTCCGCCGCGCCGCCCCCGTCATCGACAAGCTCAGCCGCTCCTGACCCCGCCGTCCCGGGCGCGCGGGGGCGGCTGTCCGCTTGATCAGGTTTTCTCGCGCTTGCCGGAATGCGGGCGTCGCGATTACCGTTAGCCTTGGTAATGACTTCTGCTAACGAAACCCCCGACGAACCCGAGGGGCCCGCGACGCGCGGGGCCCGCGGGCGGCGGGCCGCGCACCCGGCCCGGACCGCCGCCCTCGCGAGCCCTGCCCGCTCCCGCCGTCGCCGCCCCTCCCCGCGTCCCGCCCCGCACGCGCCCGCCCGCCCCGCCGCGCGCCAGGACGCCACCACCCCCACCGCGCCCGCCGCACCCACTGCCCCCAACGCCCCCGCCGCGACCGTGACGGAGAAGGACGGACCGTTCCAGGAGGCCGTGGCGGACGTCCCGGAGCCCGCGCCCCCGCCCGGACCGGACGCCCCCGAGACCCCGAGCCCGGAACGGCCCGACCGCGCCGAGACGCCCGCGGAGCCCGAGGAGATCGCGGAGGAGCCCGGCAGCCGCGCCGGCATGTTCCGCTCCCTCCGCAACCACAACTTCCGCCTGTACACCGCGGGCCAGGTCGTCTCCAACACCGGGACGTGGATGCAGCGGATCGCGCAGGACTGGCTCGTCCTCGATCTCGCCCACGGCAGCGGCACCGCGCTCGGCATCACGACCGGCCTGCAGTTCCTGCCGATGCTGCTGTTCGGCCTGTGGGGCGGCGTCATCGCCGACCGCTACTCCAAGCGCCGCGTGCTGATGCTGACGCAGGTGTCGATGGGCGTGCTCGCGCTGATCCTCGGCCTCCTCGCGATCTCCGGCACGGCGCAGGTGTGGCACGTGTACGTGCTGGCGTTCGGGCTCGGCGTCGCGACCGTCGTGGACAACCCGACCCGCCAGACGTTCGTGGTCGAGATGGTCGGCAAGCGCGACCTGCCGAACGCGATCGCGCTGAACAGCGCCACCTTCAACGGCGCGCGGCTGCTCGGCCCGGCCGTCGCCGGCGTGCTGATCGCGCTGATCGGCACCGGCCCGGTCTTCCTGGTGAACGCCGCGTCGTTCGGCGCCGTCCTGCTCGGCATCTACGCCATGCGGGGGGACGAACTGCACCAGGCCGCCCCCGTCAAGCGCGCCAAGGGCCAGCTCCGCGAGGGGCTCCGCTACGTGCGCGGGCGCCGCGACCTGATGCTCGTGCTCATCCTCATCGGCTTCCTCGCCACGTTCGGCATGAACTTCAGCACCACGGTCGCCCTGGTGGCCAAGGAGGTCTTCCACAGCGACGCCTCCGCGTTCGGCCTCGCGTCGAGCATGCTGGCGCTGGGCGCGCTCAGCGGCGCCCTCCTGGCCGCCCGGAGGGTCGCCCGGCCCCGGCTGCGGCTGCTGGTGGTGATGGGCCTGGTGTTCGGGGCGCTGGAGGTCCTCACCGGCCTGATGCCGACGTACTGGTCGTTCCTGGCGCTGCTGGTGCCGACCGGGATCGCGATGATGACGATCATGACGGCGGCGAACGCGTCCGTCCAGCTCGGGGTCGCACCCGAGATGCGCGGCCGCGTCATGGCCCTCTACATGCTGGTGTTCCTCGGGACGAACCCGCTGGGCGCGCCCGCGGTCGGCTGGCTGGCCGAGCACTTCGGCGCGCGGGCCTCCCTCGTCCTCGGCGGGCTGGTCTCCGTCGTCGCCGCCCTCGCCGTGGGCGCCCTGGCCGCGCGGTGGAGGGCCGACGAGCGCCGGGTCGCCGCGCGGTAAAGGGCCGCGCGCGGTTCATAAAACCGGCTGTGTGCGGCGATTCGGTTGGCCCTATTTGCGTGACAAGGAACGCCGCCTGCTGAAAGGCTGGCGGGGTGGCCCTGTGGAAGCGTTCATGAGGCTTTTCGTGGCGCTCGTCCCGCCGCCGGACGTCCTGGACGAGCTCGCGGAGGCCGTCCGGCCCCATCTCGGAACGGTCTCCGAGCTGCGCTGGATCCGGCGCGACCTGCTGCACGTCACGCTGACGTTCCTCGACGAGGTCGACGACCGCACCCTGGAGCGCCTGCTCCCGAGGCTGGAGCGCGCCGTCCGCCGGCACGAGCGGATGACGCTGTCGCTGGCGGGCGCGGGCGCGTTCCCCGGCAACGGCGCGCACGCCCGCGTCCTGTGGACGGGCCTGTACGGCGACCGGCGCGCCCTGGCGAGGCTCGCCGCCTCCACCACCGCCGCGGGCCGCCGCGTCGGGACGATCCCCGACAAGCACCGCGGCTTCCGGCCGCACATGACGCTGGCGCGGTCCCGGCGGCCGGTGGACGTGCGGTCGCTCGTCGAGGCGCTGTCATCGTTCGCGGGCATGCCGTGGACGGCGGACACCGTCCAGCTGGTGCGCAGCCACCTGCCGGGCAAGGACAACACCCAGCTGGAGTACGAGCCGCTGATGGCGTGGCCGCTGCGTCACAGCTCCGGCGGGGGAGGGGCGGGGCGGTCGGCGTCCGGCGGGCCCCAGGGGACGCCGTAGCGCTCGCAGGCGCGGCGCAGCTCGCCGATGTCGGGCGGGAACGTGATCTGGCGCAGCACCCGCCCGGACGGCCCCCACACCACGAGCCGGGGCATCCGCTCGACGGCGTCGTCGATGCCGACGCCGCCGAGGCGGTCGCGGGCCAGGTCCCACTCGACCCGGCCGCGCCGGGTGACGACGGCGACCCCGGCGGACGACACCCGCAGCTGCGACCGGTTGCGGTCGTACAGCCAGTAGCCGAGAAGCCCGATCATGAGCCCGGCCGGCATCGACCACAGCGCCGTGGCGTTGAACCCGCCCAGATCGGGGCCGAGCCACACCGCGCCCAGCAGCGCCACCGCCTCGCACAGCAGGACGCTCATCCCGTAGGTGCCGACGCGGGACCGGCGGGTCGCGTCGAGGACCGTGCCCGGCGCGGTCACCGGGCTGGGCGGAGTGTGGACGGGGAAGACGAGATCGGGCTCGCCGGACGGCTCCGGCCGGGACGCCGCGCCCTCCTGCGCGACGCCCTGCGCCGGCAGGGCCGCGGCGGGCGCCGGGTCGGGGGCCGACAGCGAGGACATGGCCGAGTGGAACGCGGCGCTCAGGTAGGCGTCGTATTCGGCGTCGTTGACGGGGAGCCCGGCGCGCCGGGCCGAGTCGCGCAGGTCGGTGCGGGAGATCCGCAGCGACGACAGCGGTGCCGAGAAGAACTCGTCGCCGTCGGAGTCGTACAGCCGGACCCACGCGTGCCCGGAGACGGTCAGCAGCTCGATGCCGCCGATGCGGTCCTGGGGCATCTTCAGCACGACGTCGCCGGCGGCGTCGGCCCAGCCGAGCCCGTCGCCCTCCACGACCAGGCGCCCGCCGGGCACCTGCGCGAAGATCTCCGGCAGCCCTTCGAGCCCGTAGTCGGGACGGCGCGGCGACCGCGCCCCGGGGGTGATCACGCGGTAGCCGTGGTCGTCGAGGGCGTGCGCGAGCTGGAAGCCGTCCAGGCCGTGGGCGGGCAGCCGGGCCACCAGCTCCAGCCGGTGCCCGAACGCCAGCGCGGCGAGGTCGGCGCGGCGCGGCTCGCCGCTCACCGGGTCCAGGCGCAGGCCGGGCCCGACGACGACCGCGGCGACGCTCTCGGCGCGCAGGTCCTGGGTCTCGCGGCGGCGGCCGGGGCGGGCCCGCACCAGCAGCCGCTCCGCCGTGATCGTCCAGCGGACCTGCGCGGCCCGCAGCAGCCGGCGGCGCGCCGCGAGGACGCCGCCGATCGCGGCGAGCGCCCAGCAGCCCGCGGCGAGCCGGGCGCCGAACTCGCCCGTCCCGTCCAGCGCGATCCGGACGATCATGACGGCGCCGAGCACGGCGGTGAGCGCGCCGAGGAGCACGATCCGGCGGCGGCTCGGCAGCGGCTCCGGCGTGGCCAGCCGCTGCTCGTCGGGCGCCGCGCGGGACGCGCGGCGGGAGAGCGGCTCGGGGGGCGGCTCGTGCGCCGCGGCCAGCAGGGCGGCCTCCTGGTCCAGCAGCCGCTTCTCGGCGGCGTGGTCGCGCGGCAGGGGGCCGCCGCCGGGGACGTCGTCCTCCAGCCCGGACACGCGCAGGGCCTCGTCGAGCGCGGGGTCGAGCAGGTCGGAGGCCTCGCCGTCCAGGACGTGCATGGGGATGCCGAGCCTGCGGGCCGCCACGAACACCGCGAGCGGCTCCAGGCCCATCGCCGTCATCCCGCCCACGGCGGTGCGGCCGAACCGGTGGAAGACGGTCAGGACGCCGTCGCCGGTGGTGATGGCCAGGCCGTCGAGCCGGGACCGCTCGTAGGAGACCATCGTCAGCCCGCCGGGGCCGACGCGCTCCAGCCCGGCCGCCGACAGCCGCCAGTACGGGCGCGGGCGGCGGCGGCGCGCCTCCGGGACCGCCCCGAGCAGCCACGGGAACGCGGCGACGGCGCCGATCAGCGCGGCCCACAGCCACACCGGCCGGATCGGCAGCAGCGCCAGCGCCACCGCGAGGACGGTGAAGGGACCCGCGGCGACGGGGCGCCACCGGCCGCCGGATCCCGCGAGGCCCACCAGCTCATGCTCCACAGTCCGCATCCTCACACGGGTCCCCGCGGGACCGTCGCCCCCTTCCACGATCCGGTCGCCCTCCGGAACCGACATCCATCGCGCCGGTCAGGTCCGGGCTCCACCGCCGTCACATGAGTCTCACCGGTCGCGTGAGCACGCCGCCGCCGTCTCACCGCCGCCGCCGCACCAGGCCGTAGCCGACCGCCGCCGTGATCCCGAGGGCGAGGAACAGCGCCATGCGGGTGTCGGCCGAGTCCAGCCGGCCGTCGGTGGCGTCCTTCCCCGCGCCCGCCGCCTTCCCTGGGGAGGGCGCCGGGGCCGGGCGCGCCCTCTCCGGCAGCGGCAGCCGGTACACCGGCTGGTTCCTGCCCTCGGAACCCACCAGCAGCGACCTCCCGTCGGCGGTGTAGGTCACGGACTCGCCCTGCTTCTGGGCGGGCACGCCGAGGGACTCGATCGTCTTGCCGGGCCGGCCGTCGGCGCCGACCGAGTACAGGCGCGCGCCGAAGTAGGTGCGGATGACGCAGGTCCGCCCGTCGGGGGCGAAGGCGCCGTCGGTCGCGATCGCCGGGGCGTCCCCGACCTTGCGCAGCACGTTGAAGCCGCCGGTCCGCAGCCGCGCCGGCGCCTCGTAGATCTTGCCGCCGAACAGCTTGCTGACGATGTAGAGCCGGTTCGTGCGCGGGTTGATCATCATGGTCTCGGCGTTGCGCGGCCCGTCCTCGTACTTGATCCGGAACCGGGTCGCCGGGAGCGTCCGGCTCACCAGCCGGGTGGGCTCGGTGATCCGGTAGACGGTCACGTACGGCCAGGCGCCGCCGAGGTTGTCGCCGATGTCCGCCACGAAGATCGCCGGACGGCCGCGGCCGTCCTTGCCGATCGCCATCGCCTCCCAGTCGCGGGCTCCCGCGCCGGCGAGCGTGAGCACGGCGACGACCCGCCCGTCCGGTCCCAGTGCGTAGACCTTCGGGACGCCCCCGGAGTCGTTGTGGGTGTAGACGACGCCCGGGTGCAGGGCGCTGGCGGCCAGCCCGCTGGACTCGGTGATCCGCTCGTCCCTGATCGTGAAGGCGACCGTGTCGTCGCGGGCGGTGCCGGCGGCGGAGGCGGCGGGGGTGGGGCAGAGCAGGCAGACCGGGGCGCCGGCGAGGGCGATCGCGGTGCCCGCGCGGACGGCGGTCCGGCGTGCTGACATGGATCGATCATCCCCGTTCCGCGCCCCGACGATCACCTGATCCGCGCCGCTCAGCCCAGCAGCGCCCCGACGACCACGGCCAGGATGAGCGCGGTCAGCACGGTGGGCAGCAGCCATTGGGGCGCGCGGTTCACGCCCCTGAGCTTATTCGGCCTCCCGGCCGTCTCGAACCGTCCACCCATGATCTGCATCTCATCCCGCGGGCAGGGGCCGGCACCGCGGCGACCACACCGGCGAGCACGCAGGAGCCGAACGGGAACTCGCCCCTGCGCGACCGGCTGACGATCATGATGCCCAGGGCCACGAGGGCGCCGAGCAGGCAGGTCGCCAGGCGCCGCACGAAGGAGGTCGGAAGAGTGATTCGTCCACGGCTGCTGGTCGTCTACCGCACGAAGGACACCGGGCTGCTGGGCAGCGGAGCCGGGGTGATCGACCGCACCGGCCCCGTACCGCGCCTGCTCATCCGTACCGATGAGGGGTTAGCAGTCCACGACGTGACGGCCGAGGGCGCCCGGTCCGCCGAGCCGGTGGCCTTCTTCCCCGGTCGCGCCCGTGGACGACCGATCATCGGGGCCGGTCCGGTCGCCCCGGACCTGTCCCACGCCGTGCTCGTGGACGCGAGCTCCTACCGGCTCGTCACGCGGGACGGGACGCTGCTGTGGGAACGCCCGGACGCGGGCCCGGCAGGCAACCCGGTTCGCTACGTGCGCTGGGTCCAGCCGTCCGGGGCCGAACCGCGGGTGTGGCTGGCCGTCCCTCCCGACCCGGCGGCGGCCGGCGGAACGGACCCGCACAAAGCGATCGACCTGGCGCTCTTCAGCGTCGCGGGCGACGAGATCGACCGGCTGACCGTCCCGATCGGCGGCCGGCAACGTTCGGTCGACCTCGTCGTAGGGCCTGACGCACGCCCCGTGGCGGTGGGCGCCCGCGCCGCCCGGGCGACGACCTTCCGGGTCGGCTCCGGCGGCGCGGTCTCGCACGCCGCGGATCGCGCGCTCCTGGACGGCGCCCCCTCCGGCTCCGGATTCGTCACCGTCGGCCTGAGCGACAGCGGCGACACCACCGACGCGCGATGGCACGCCGCCCGCGGAGACGGCACCGCCACCGTGGTCACCTGCGCCGACCTCCTCGCGTCCGAACAGGACACCGAGCCGGTCCACATCGCCCCCAACCTCACCGGCCACAGCGGCGGCCATCTGAGCGACGATCTCCTGCTCCTCGAAATGGAGGACGCCTATGACGAGATCGAGACCGAGCTCTTCGGCGCGGAGCGCTGGCGCCCGTCCAGCCACTGGCTGGTGAGCTCCGGAAGGCCGCTGGGGATGATCGCCTATCCCGACCAGAGCCACCCTGACGACCTCACCCCGGCCGTGCCGTTCAGAGACGGGACGTGGCTGACCCATGGACGTGACGTGCTCTACCGCTGGGGCCTCGACCGCTGAGCGAGGCGGGCCGTTCCGAAGCCGATCCGGCTCACACGGTCGACTCATCGCCCATCACTCCTGGACATTGCCAGGCTCTCGAATCCAGGTTTCCGTACACCGGCCGGCGTAGCCGCGGCCGACGCCGGAGGTCACGCCCGGTGGACGGGGTCTCGAACCGTCCGCCCATGGTCCGCATCTCATCCTGCATGTGCGGATTGTTCGGGATGGTGCGCTCGCCGTTCGCGGCCGACCCGGGTCGGGCGTCGGACGTGTTCGTCATGCTGGGCGCGCTCGCCGAGGAACGGGGGACCGGCTCGGCCGGCCTGGCGCTGCTCGGCGCCCAGCCGGGGCTCGGCGGGGCCGGCGGCGCGGGCTGCCGGGTGGTGAGCGGGCGCGGCGGGTTCTCGGGGGTCTGGCGGCCGGAGCTCCTGTCCGAGCTCGACCGCGCCGCCGTGGCCATCGGGCACACCCGCCGGGCGGCGCCGGGCTCCCCGGCCGAGATCATCGGGGTCGCCCAGGCCCTGGCCGGACGGGGCGCGCTGGCGTGGGTCGAGCGCGACCGCCCCACCGAGGTGCACCTGGCGCGCGGGGCGCTCAGCCCGCTGACCATGGCGGTGGACACCGACCAGAACATCTACTGGGCGTCCGAGCCGCGCTGGTTCCGGGAGGTCGAGCGGCACACCCGGGTCCGGTTCGCCACCGTCGTGCTGCTGCGCGAGGGCGCCTACCTGAAGGTCGGCATGGAGCGCCGCCCCGGGCGGCGCGACCTGCCCGAGGTCCTCGCGACGGCCTTCGCGCCCGCGGCGCGAGAGACCGGAACCGGCCCGCGCGCCGGGACGGGCTTCACCCCGGCCGGCGCCGAAGGGGACCGCGCCGGCCTGCTCCGGCGCGTGGTGGAGCGGGCGGGCGGCACCGGCGGTCTGCTGACCGTCGCCTGAACCGGCCCTCGGGGGAGCGGCGTGGCCCCCCGAGGGCTCCGGCTCGTCTCAGAGGCGCTCGACGACGTAGTCGACGCAGGCGGTCAGCGCCTCGACGTCGCCCGGGTCGATCGCGGGGAACATGCCGATGCGCAGCTGGTTGCGGCCCAGCTTGCGGTACGGCTCGGTGTCGACGATGCCGTTGGCGCGCAGCGTCTTGGCCACGGCGGCCGCGTCCACGTCGTCGTTGAAGTCGATCGTGCCGACGACCTGCGAACGCTGCGCCGGGTCGACCACGAACGGCGCCGTGTAGGACGTCTTCTCGGCCCACGTGTACAGCCGCTGGGACGAGTCGGCCGTGCGGGACGTCGTCCAGCCGAGGCCGCCCTGACCGTTCATCCACTCGATCTGCTCGGCGAACAGCAGCAGCGTGGCCACGGCCGGGGTGTTGTACGTCTGGTCCTTGGCGGAGTTGTCGACGACCGTCTTCAGGTTGAAGAACTCCGGGACGTACCGGTCGGACATGGCGATCTCGTCGATCCGCTCAAGCGCCGCCGGGGACGCGAGCGCGACCCACAGGCCGCCGTCGGCCGCGAAGCACTTCTGCGGCGCGAAGTAGTAGACGTCGGTCTCGGACACGTCCACGGGCAGGCCGCCCGCGCCGGACGTGGCGTCCACCAGGACGAGGCCGTCCCGCGCGGTCGTGCCCGCCGGGCGCCTGATCGGCATGGCGACGCCGGTCGAGGTCTCGTTGTGGGTGAGCGCGTAGACGTCCACGTCCTCCTCGGCGGACGCCTCGGGGTGCGTTCCGGGCGGGCTGGAGATGACGGTGGGGTCGCCCAGCCAGGGCGCGCCGGTGGTGACCTTGGCGAACTTGCTGGAGAACTCGCCGAAGGTCAGGTGCTGCGACCGCTGGCGGACGAGGCCGAACGCGGCCGCGTCCCAGAACGCCGTGGTGCCGCCGTTGCTGAGCAGGACCTCGTACCCCTCGGGCAGCGAGAAGAGCTCGGCCAGCCCCTCCCGGACGCGGCCGACGAGGGACTTCACCGGCTTCTGCCGGTGCGAGGTGCCCATGTAGGTCGAGCCGGACTCGGCGAGGGCGGCGAGCTGCTCGGGACGGACCTTGGAGGGACCGCACCCGAAACGGCCGTCGGCGGGCCTGAGATCGGCGGGAATGTCGATGGTGGGATTCGCGCTGTCGGTCACTCACCCGAGGCTATCTGACCTGCGGTGGAGATCGTGGGCCGAGTTCACATGCCGAGACGCCGGCGGCGCCAGGCCCAGGTCAGCAGGGCTACCAGGCCGACGGCGCAGGCGCCGCCGACGACGGCCGGAGGGTAGATCCAGGCGTCGCCCCTGGAGCGCGCCTCCACGGCCGTGGTGGCGGAGTCGTAGGTGAGGAACGCCAGGAAGAGCGCGGCGACCGCGACGGCGATCCGCCCGGCGACGGCGTTGGTGGCGCGGCGGCGCTCCTCGCGCTCCGCGTCGAACCGCCTCAGCGTCTGCGCCGCCTCCGCCGCCTCCGAAACGGGGACCGCGGGGCGGGCGACCGTGCCCGCCGCGGCGCCGGCCGCGGGGCCGATGTCGCCCTCGAGCGGTTCGTCGTCTCCGGCGGGGGCTTCTCTCATGGCGCCCATGATGACAAAGTGGCCGGGTTTCGGAAACCGGCGCATGATCAGTAAAAGGTTTCGATCCGATCGGCCTTTCGCCGCGTCCAAATCTGAAACGGGCACGGAAGGCGCGACTCGGGGGAGCGGCCGGGCAGAGGCGGGCGAGACACGGGAATGAGGCGTGGCGCATGGCGGGCGACGGCGACCGGATCCTGAGCGAGGATCGGCTGCGCGGGGTCCTCGACCTGTTCGAACGCCTTCGGGAGCGGCCGGCGTGGCGGTGGCGGGAGCGGCTGCGCCCCCTGCTCCTGCTGCTCGGGCCGGAGCGCGCCGCCTCCCACGCCGCCGAGATGCTCAAGTCCCGCTGCGAGGACGAGCGGGCCCCGGTGTCGCACATCGCTGCCGACACGCCCGCCTCCGACGTCGCGGGCGTGCTGCGCGAGGCCAAGCGCGAGCTGTCGCAGCCGAGCAGCCGCGCCCGGGGCGAGCCTGCGCTGCGGTTCCCGCTGCTGGAGATGGCGCTGTGGCTGCGCGACCTGCGGGAGATCCGGCTGGCCGGCGACCGCCCGCCGCCGCGCGGCGCGTCCTCGTCCGAGCGCGAGAACCACCTGCTCGTCCGGCGGCTGACGCACCCGCCGGTCGGGGACAACGAGAACGCGCGCCGCCGCGAGCTCAACCGGGTGATCCGGCGGCGCGGGCGGGACGTCCTGCGCGACCTCGAAGAGGTGCCCGGCAGGCGCGCCACCTTCTTATCGTTCCTGGAGCAGATCGCTCCCATCGGCATCGCGGTCGTCGCGCTGATCAGCGCCGGGACGGCGGCGGCGCTCGACCTCGCCTCCGCGGTGTTCGCGGCCGTCATCGGCCTGGCGTTCGTGACCGTCCAGATCGTCGCCCGGACGCGCGGCTGGTACGGGGTGCGGCGGTTCGGCTGGTTCCTGCGCCAGCCCTACGTCGACCGCGACTCCACCGGCTTCCTCGGGTTCGCGCTCGGCGTGTTCGACCCCCGCCCGGTCGAGCCGGACGACCACGGCGAGCAGCTCGACCTGCTGCTGGTCGCCGCGTTCCTGGAGGACCTGCGCCGCAACTACCGGCGCGACTACCGGCGGGCCGCGTGGGCTCGGGTCCGGTACCCGGTGCTGATCTTCGAGCACCTGTCCGCCGGGCATCCCGGGGTGGCGTTCGTGGAGCTGGCCGAGCGGGTCCGCGCCGACGGCCAGGCGAGCGGGCGGCTGCCCGGGTTCGACCCGCTCATCGTCGTCGCCGGGGTCGACCCGGACGCCCCCGCGGGCGCCGACCCGTCCGGGCCCCGGCTGCTGGAGCGGCTCGCGCGGGCCGTCCGGGTGGACGTGGCGTCGGACGAGCCGCAGAGCGTCATCGCCGCGCGCGGCCTGTGGGACCGCTACACCCGCGAGCAGCGGCGCCTCGGCGCCCTCGGCTCGCGCCGCGACCTGCGCGTGGACATCACCCGCGACCCCGGCGGCGACCTGCCGCCGGTGCGGCCGGTGCGGCGCCGCCCCCGGCTCGCCCATCCGGCGCTGCCGTGGATCGCCATGGTCGCGGTCGCCGCCGCGTCCGTCTCCGTCATCTCCGTGCAGGTGGAGCGGTACTGCTCGCCGTTCGACATCAGGCGGATGGAGAACGGCGAGTGCGTCGGGATCACCGACGGCTCGTACCGCTTCGGCAAGGACTCCGGCGGCAAGAACAACGACAACCGGCTCAACAAGGTCCTCCACCAGATCGAGTCGCTGAACGACCACGTCATGGAGTCCGGCACCCGGTACGCGACCGTGGTCTACCTCGGCCCGGTGACCGCCGACCCCGCGATCAAGAACAAGCGGATCGACCTGCTCGCGGGGGTGCAGGGCGAGCTGATCGGGCTGGCGATGGCGCAGAAGCGGTTCAACGACGCGGCCGAGGGAGACGACCTGCGGCTGCGGGTGCTGGTCGCCAACGCGGGCGCCAAGTTCCGCTACGCCGAGGACGTCGCCGGGCAGATCCGCGCGCGGGCGCTGAAGGACCGCACCATCGTCGCCGTGATCGGGTTCGAGCAGAGCCGCCGGCAGACCCAGCAGGCGATCAAGCTGCTGGCCAAGTCGGCGCTGCCCCTCATCGGCACCGCCAACAGCTTCGACGGGACGGCGCTGCTCGAAGGGGACGCGGGCTACTCGCCGTACTATTTCCGGCTCGCGTCCCCCAACGCCCGGACCGCCCGGCACGCCGCGTACTGGGCGCGGCGCGGCGACGTCGGCGGCAGGAAGGCGGATGACGCGGTCGTCATCTACGACGGCGACGAGGACGACGTCTACAGCGCGAACCTGGCGGCCGACTTCCAGCGGTCGTTCCGGCCGGGAAAGGCGCTGATGCGCCCGTACCGGGATCCGGGCGAGCTGAACAAGTCCGTCAGGGAGGTGTGCCAGAAGCGGCAGCCCGACCTGTTCTACTACGCGGGGCGGTCGGACGAGTTCCGCTCGTTCATCAATGTGCTGGAGCTGTTCTGCCCGAAGGAACCGAAGCCGCTGGTTCTCGCAGACGACGAGATCGCCAAGTACGTCAGCGACAACGCCGGCGAACTCGGCCGCAGGGGCACCTTCGACCTGTACTTCACGCCGCTGGCCGCGCGGGAGGCGTGGACGCGGCGCTGGATCGGCGACCAGCCCCTGCAGCCGTTCTACTCCGACTACGACCCGGCCCTGAAGGAGATGACCGACGACGACGCGTCCGGGCAGCGGCCGTCCATCACCCGCGCCGCCGTGAGCTACGACGCGGCGACCCTCCTGGCGACCGTGGCGAGCAGGGTGTACTGGCAGGAGAGGGCGCTGCCGTCGGCGGGCTCGGTGTTCGCCGCGCTCAACGACCCCGACCACGACGTCCTGCCCAAGGGAGCGAGCGGCGCGCTGCGGTTCGGTCCCCGCAGCGGCGGCCACCAGGTGGTCGACCGGCCGGTGATCCTCGCGACGATCCAGCGGGACGGGACGACGCAGGTCACGCAGGTGTGCGGCCGCCTCGTCCCCGGCGGCCCCGGCGGGGCCGACTGCCCGCCGGAGGACGAGGGGGCGGGCGCCCCGGAGAAGTGACCCGGGCACGGCAAAGGCCCCCGGTTCGACCGGGGGCCTCAGGCGCGTGGGGTGCGGGGGGCGGGCCGGATCAGCCGCCCTGGCGCTTGAGGACCTCCGCCGCGCCGGCGACCTCGTCGAGGGAGCGGCTGCCGGGGCCGGTGTAGCGGGCGCTCGGCCGGACGAGGCGGCCGGTGCGCTTCTGCTCCAGGATGTGCGCCGCCCACCCGGCGGTGCGGCCGCAGGTGAACATCGCGGGCATCATCGAGGTCGGGACCTCAGCGAAGTCGAGGATGACCGCGGCCCAGAACTCGACGTTCGTCTCGATCGGACGGTCCGGGCGGCGCTCGCGCAGTTCGGCCAGGGCCGCGTCCTCCAGGGCCTTGGCGGCCTCGAAGCGGGGCGCGCCCAGTTCCTTGGCGGTGCGGCGCAGCACGCGGGCGCGCGGGTCCTCGGCGCGGTACACGCGGTGCCCGAAGCCCATCAGCCGGTCGCCGGAGTCGAGGATGTCGGTGACGACCTTGCGGGCGTCGCCGAGCTGCTCGACCTTCTCGATCATCGGCAGGACGCGGGCGGGGGCGCCGCCGTGCAGGGGCCCCGACATGGCGCCGATCGCGCCGGACATGCTGGCCGCGACGTCCGCGCCGGTGGAGGCGATGACGCGCGCGGTGAAGGTGGAGGCGTTCATGCCGTGCTCGGCGGCCGAGACCCAGTACGCGTCGATGGCCCGGACGTGCTTGGGGTCGGGCTCACCGCGCCAGCGGACCATGAACCGCTCGGTGATGGTTCCGGACTCGTCGATCCGGTGCTGCGGGACCATCGGCTTGCCGACGCCCCGCGCGGACTGCGCCACGAACGACAGCGCCGTCACCGACACGCGGGCGAGGTCGGCGCGGGCCTCCTCGTCGGAGATGTCGAGCAGCGGCCTCATCCCGTACGCGGTGGCGAGGGTGGGGAGGGAGCTCTGCACGTCGACCCGCACGTCGCCGGAGGTGACCGGGAGCAGGTGCGGGTCGGCGGGGGCCAGGCCCGGGGTGAAGCTGTCGTCCACGAGGAGGCCCCAGGCGTCGCCGAAGGAGACACGCCCGACGAGTTCCTCGATGTCGACGCCCCGGTAGCGGAGGGCGCCGCCCTCCTTGTCCGGTTCCGCGATCTCCGTCTCGAAGGCGACGACTCCTTCGAGACCGGGTTTGAAGTCGGACATGTGTCGTCCTGCCTTTCGTCCCGTGTGATAAGGCGGTGCCGTGCCATTGAACCCTGCCCGCCTTACTGACCAGTACCCCGGGGTCCTGCAAGTTGCACAGGGCCCGGAAGTGAGAGGCTCTGACGCTGTGGATTCCCCAACGCCGGACCCCGCACGGCTCCGCAGATCCTACGAGGTGGGCGAATTGTCCGAGTCGGCGCTCCCCGCCGAACCGCTCGCCCTGTTCGCCGCCTGGTTCGCCGAGGTGCACGCCTCCGGGCTGGCCGAGCCGAACGCGATGATCCTCGCGACGGCCTCCGGCGACGGGGTCCCGAGCGCCCGGACGGTCCTGCTCAAGGGCTACGGGCCGCAGGGATTCCGGTTCTTCACGAACCTGACCTCCCACAAGGGCCGCGACCTCGCGGAGAACCCGCGCGCGGCGCTGGTGTTCCCGTGGCATCCCCTGTACCGGCAGGTGCGGGTCGCGGGACCGGTGCACGAGCTCCCGCGCGAGGAGACGGCCGCCTACTTCCGGACCCGCCCGTACGGGTCCCGGATCGGCGCGTGGGCGAGCGAGGACCAGTCGGGCGTCATCCCGGGGCGCGAGGTGCTGGAGCGCCGCTACGCCGACGCGGCCGAGCGCTGGCCGGATCCGGCCTCCGGAGAGGCCGGGGCGCCGGAGGGGGACACGGCCGGCGCCGTCCCGCTGCCGGACTTCTGGGGCGGCTACCGCGTCGTGCCCGAGTCGATCGAGTTCTGGCAGGGCCGCCGCGACCGGCTCCACGACCGGATCCGCTACCGGCGGGCGGCCCCCGGGGACGCGGAGGGATGGGCGGTGGAGAGACTGGCTCCGTGACACCGCCGGTTGGAACGGTCCGCCGCAGGCGCCTGCGGGGGCTCGCGATCGACACCCGGCCGCTGGGCCACCCGGCCTACCGGCGGCTGTGGCTGGGGCAGGGCGTGTCGTTCGTCGGGTTCCAGGTCACCGCCGTCGCCGTCCCCGTCCAGGTCTACGACATGACCCGCTCGTCGTTCTGGGTGGGCGCCCTCGGCGTCGCCAACCTCGTCCCGCTGATCGTGTTCGGGCTGTGGGGCGGCGCGGTGGCCGACCACATGGACCGCCGCAGGCTGCTGTTCATCTCGTCCTGCGTCATGTGGGCGGCGACGCTGCTGCTGCTCGTCCAGGCGCTGCTGGACGTCGGCAGCCTCGCGCTGATCATGGGCGTGGTGGCGGTCCAGGCGGTCGGGTTCGCGGTGTCCTCGCCCACCCGCAGCGCGATCATCCCCCGGCTGATCGACCGGCCGCTCGTCCCGGCCGCCAACACCCTCAACTTCACCGCGAGCCAGTTCGGGATGCTGTCCGGGCCGCTGTTCGCCGGCGTCCTGCTGGCCCACTGGCACTACGCGGCGGCCTACGCCCTCGACGCCGTGCTGTTCACCGTCGTGCTGTACGCGGCGCTCCGGCTCCCGCCGATCCCGCCGCTCGGCGACATCACCGGCACGCCCGGCCTGCGGTCGGTCTTCGACGGGCTCCGCTACCTGGCCACGCAGCCGGTGCTCCTGATGTCGTTCGCGGTGGACGTCATCGCGATGGCGGTCGCCATGCCGCGCGCCCTCTTCCCCGAGGCGGCCGAGACCCGGTTCGGCGGCGAAGGCGCGGTCGGCTACCTTTTCGCCGCGATCGCGGTCGGCGCGTTCCTCGGCGGGCTGTCGTCCGGCTGGATCGGGCGGATCCACCGGCAGGGGATCGCGCTCGTGGCGTCCATCGCCGTCTGGGGGCTCGCCGTCGCGGCCGCCGGGCTGGCCGGCCGCCTCTGGCTCGCGGTCGTCCTGCTCGCCGTCGGAGGCGCGGCCGACCTGGTGTCGTCGGTCTTCCGCCAGTCCATGCTCCAGACGTACGCCCCCGACCGGATGCGCGGACGGCTCCAGGGCGTCTTCACCGTCGTCGTCGCGGGCGGCCCCCGGCTCGGGGACGTCCGGGCGGGGGCGACCGCGAGCGCCGTGGGGGCGACCGCCTCCTGGGTCGGCGGGGGCCTGGCCTGCGCCGCGCTGGTCATCGCGGCGGGGTTCGCCGTCCCCGCACTCCTCCGCTACGACACCCGCACCGCCGAGACCGTCCATGCGGGGCCGGTGCCGGTGGAGGACTGAGCCGCCGTCAGCCGAGGGCCGAGGCGGCGATCCTCAGGTCGTTCAGCAGGCCCTGGTAGACGTCCTCGCGGTCCTCGGCGCGCAGAACGGCCGACGGATGGATCGTCGCGAGGAGGCGCGCGACGCCCTCGCCGGGCGGCTCGTCGGCGATCTCCCGCGCGGCGGCCGGGGTGCCGATCGTCTCCAGTCCGGGCATCGGGAGCAGCCGCCCGCGCTGCCGGGTCACCCGGAACGACGAGCCGAGCAGCGCCCTGCCCGCCGTCGCCCCCAGCGCCACGACGACGTCCGGGTCCAGGAGCCGCAGCTCCGCGAGGAGCCAGGGGCGGCACGCCCGCATCTCGCCGGCGTTCGGCGGCTCGTGGATGCGCCGCTTGCCGCCCGCCTGCCGCTTGAACTTGAAGTGCTTGACGGCGTTGGTGACGTAGACGTCGCCGCGCTCGATCCCGGCCTCCTCCAGCGCCCGGTCGAGGACGCGCCCCGCGGGGCCGACGAACGGACGTCCCGCGCGGTCCTCCTGGTCGCCGGGCTGCTCGCCGATGAGCAGCATCCGCCCGCCGGGGGAGCCCTCGCCGAAGACCGTCCGAGTGGCGTCCCGGTAGAGCCCGCAGCCCCGGCAGCCGGCCGCGGCACGGCGCAGCGCCTCCAGGTCGGCCCGCTCCTCGGGCGTCCCGGGCAGGAAAGGTTCCGCGTCAGGGGAAGGTTTCGCGTTCATCTCGCGTTTCCCCGTACCCGGCTTCAGGGGGATATTCGCAGGGCCCGGCGACGTGGGGTCCGAGCAAGTAGACTCTTGCCCATAAGACTGGAGGGAGCTGTGACCTCACACGGCCTGATCGATACCACGGAGATGTATCTCCGGACGGTCTTCGAGCTGGAGGAGGAGGGGATCATCCCCCTTCGCGCGCGCATCGCCGAGCGGCTCTCCCAGAGCGGTCCGACGGTGAGCCAGACGGTCGCGCGCATGGAGCGCGACGGGCTCCTGCGGGTCGAGGGCGACCGGCACCTCGAGCTGACCGACAGCGGGCGCGGTCTCGCCACGCGCGTCATGCGCAAGCACCGCCTCGCCGAATGCCTCCTGGTGAACGTCATCGGACTGCCCTGGGAGGACGTCCACATCGAGGCGTGCCGGTGGGAGCACGTGATGTCGGAGGACGTCGAGCGCCGCCTGGTCGCGCTGCTGGACAACCCGACCACCTGCCCGCACGGCAACCCGATCCCCGGTCTGGACGAGCTCGGCGGGCACGGCGACGACGCCGACGAGGCGCCGCTGGCGGTGATGACCGCGGTGGCGAGCCCCCAGGGCGCGGGCGCGGTGATCCGGCGGATCAGCGAGCAGGTGCAGAGCGACAGCGACCTGATGCTTAGACTCAAGCAGATAGGGATACAACCGGGACGAGAGGTGATTCTCCGGGCGACCGACGACGGGGTACGGGTGATCGGTGACGACGAGGACGACAGTCCCGCGACGGAACTCTCACGCGGCATCGCCGAGCACGTTTTCGTCAGTAGGCGCTGACACGGCCGGTGTGTGCACCCCCGCCTCGACGGTCTATACCGAAGATCTCCATAACATCGCGTCTTTCGGGCGTATCCCGGCGGCGGGTTCGTCGTTCAATACGACGAGGCAACCACGTAGGACGTCCGTGCCGCGACGCGCGGTGATCATCGGGGCGAGGATCGGGACTGGTATCGGGATGGGGAGATGAACCACTGGGGGGAAGCGCCTGACGAGGCGCACCTGCCGCCCGAGACCGTCCTCGCGCAGATGGAGATGGCGGTCATCGTCTGCGACCGCTTCAGCAACATCATCTACGGCAACTCCTTCGCCCGGCAGCTCTTCGGCTTCGGCGGCGACGCGATCATCGGCCACTCCATCCTGTCGCTCGGCATCGCCGAGGAGGACCACGAGCAGGCCACCGAGCTCGCCAAGCACGTCCTCAAGGGCGGCGTGTGGGAGGGCACCTTCTGCAACCTGCGCGCCGACGGCACCACCGTGTACACCCGCGCGCACGCCGTCCCGCTGCGGCACCCGTCCGGCGCCGTCGACGGAGTGGTGATCTTCGCGCGCGAGGCGCTGCGCTCCAACCAGCGCGAGCAGGACCGCTACGGCCTCATGGAGCGGATCGGGGAGCGGCTCGCCGGGTCCCTGGAGCTGGAGAGCACGCTGCGCCGGGTCGCCGACACGCTCGTCCCGCAGTTCGCCGACCACTGCTTCATCGACCTCTACAGCGGCGACCGCCTCTACCGGCGGGTGTCGCGGCACGCGGGCGGCTGGGAGCCGCCGCCCGGCACCTGGGCGGAGGTCGGCGAGCCCGTCTCCTACCCGCCCGGGCACTTCAGCGCCAAGGCGATGGACCGCCGCGACGCCGTCCTCGTCGAGGACATGATCCAGCACCGGTTCACCGCGCCGAGCGAGTCGTCCCAGCGGCTCGGCCACGAGATGGGCATCACCTCGGTGATCTCCGCGCCGCTGCTGGTGCGCGGCGAGATGCTCGGCGTGATGAGCCTGGCGCTGTCGAACCTGTCCAAGCGGCCCGACCCGCACTACGACGGCTTCGACCGCGACCTGCTCGGCGCGATCGCCAGCCGCGTCGCGCTGGCCGTCGACAACGCGCTGCTGTTCGAGGAGGAGCGCGAGACCGCGCTCGCCTTCCAGAAGCACCTGCTGCCCGGCGACCGGCCGCCCCCGCTCGACGGCCTGCAGATCGCCTGGCGGTACGAGCCGGCGCGGCCCCTGGAGTCGCACGGGCACGGCATCCAGACGCAGGTCGGCGGCGACTGGTACGACGTCATCCCGCTGTCGGCGGGACGCGTCGGCCTCGTCATCGGCGACGTCGAGGGGCGCGGGGCCCGCGCCGCCGCCGTGATGGGCCAGCTGCGCGCCGCGCTGCGCGCCTTCGCCCAGGACGACAAGCCGCCCGCCGACATCCTGCGCAAGCTCGACGAGTGGGTCCGCACGATGACGCGGCCCGAGCGGATGCGCTCCGGCTGGAACAGCGACGACCTCGTCCGCCCGCCGCTGGTGTCCTGCACCTACTTCGTCTACGACGCCTGGTCGCGGGTCCTGGAGTTCGCCAACGCCGGGCACGACCCGCCCCTGCTGGTCGTCGACGGCGAGGTCGGCGAGCTGGACTTCGAGAGCGAGGGCGGCATGCTCGGCCTGCGCGCCCCCGGCATGGGCGGCGAGCTGCTGTTCAACGAGGAGTCGGCCGAGCTGAAGCCGGGCTCCACCCTCGTCCTCTACACCGACGGCCTGATCGACCGGCGCTCCAAGGACGACGGCGACTACCACACGCGCGAGGAGGCGCGGGAGCTGGTCCGCGCCGCCGTCGCCGAGGTCGCGCGCGGCGGGGTCGAGGCGATCGCCAACGCCGCCTACGACGCGGTGCCCGGCGACATCGCCGACGACGTCGCGATCGTGGTGATCCGCACCGCCGCCGAGGAGCTGGCCGTGGAGGAGCGCACCTTCACCGCCGAGCCGATCATGGTGTCGGAGGCGCGCCGGATGGCCTCCGACGCGTTCGCGACCTGGGGCATGCTCGACGAGCAGGCCGAGCTCGCGTGCCTGCTGGTGTCGGAGGTCGTCACGAACGTCGTCCTGCACGCCACCGCCACGCCGTCGCCGCGCCGCGAGATGGTCGTCCCGGTCCCGGCCGGGCCGCCCGGACGCGGCGGCGAGCCGCTGGGCGCGCCGCCGCCGGTGCAGTTCAACACCGACTTCGGCGCCCTGGACGCCGATCCCTTCGAGGGCGGCGCGTTCGACGAGGACGACTGGAACCTCGGCGCCGACCTCGGCCGCCGCGAGCCGCCCACCAAGGAGTTCCGGCTCCGGCTGCGGCGCGGCGCGGACGCGATCTGGGTCGAGGTGTTCGACTCCGACATGCGGCTGCCGCGCATCCGCAGCGCCGGCGAGACCGACGAGGGCGGCCGCGGCCTCTACCTCGTCGACCAGCTCGCCACCCGGTGGGGCGCCCGCCCGACGTCCGACGGTAAGGCCGTCTGGTTCGAGCTGCCGCTGAACCCGGGGTGAGCCGGTGCGCGCCTGGGTGGTGGAGCGGCCGGCCCCGATCGAGACGGGGCCGCTGCGGCGCGCCGAGCGCGACGCGCCTGCCCCCGGCCCGGGCGAGCTGCTGGTCCGCGTGCTGGCCTGCGGCGTCTGCCGGACCGACCTGCACGTCGCCGAGGGCGACCTGCCCGTCCACCTGCCGGGAGTGACGCCGGGCCACGAGATCGTCGGGCTGGTCGAGTCGGCGGGCCCCGGCTGCCTGCACGGGCCCGGCGACCGCGTCGGCGTCGCATGGCTGCGCGGGACGTGCGGAGCGTGCCGGTTCTGCCGCCGGGGGGCCGAGAACCTGTGCCCGTCGTCGGTCTACACCGGCTGGGACGCGCACGGCGGCTACGCCGAGTACGCGCTGGCCGTCGACGCCTACACCTACGCGCTGCCCGCCGAGCTGGACGACGTGCGCGCCGCCCCGCTGCTGTGCGCCGGGATCATCGGGTACCGGGCGCTGCGCCGCGCGGCCCTGCCGCCGGGCGGGCGCCTCGGCATCTGGGGGTTCGGCGGCTCGGCGCACCTGGCCGCGCAGATCGCGCTCGCCGAGGGCGCCGACGTGCACGTGTTCACCCGCAGCCCCGCCGCCCGCGAGCTGGCCCGCGAGCTCGGCGCGTCCTGGGCCGGCGACTCCTTCGACGCCGCCCCCGCCCCGCTGGACTCGGCGATCGTCTTCGCGCCCGCGGGCGAGCTGGTGGCCGCCGCACTCGAACGCCTCGACCGCGGCGGGACGTGCGCGGTCGCGGGGATCCATCTGAGCGACGTGCCGCCTCTGGACTACCAGCGGCACCTGTTCCAGGAGCGGGAGGTCCGCTCGGTGACGGCGAACACGCGGGCGGACGGCGAGGAGTTCCTGAGGCTGGCCGCGCGCCTGGACGTCGCCGTCACGACGCACCCCTACCCGCTGGACGAGGCCGACCGCGCCCTCGCCGACCTCGCGGCGGACCGCTTCACCGGCGCCGCCGTCCTCGTCCCGTAGGGGCTCGGCTCCGCGGCGGCGCGGGCCCGGGGCCGGGCACGCCGCTGAGCTCGGCGTTCTTCGTGAGCCGTGCCTGTCGCCGCCTTCCGGCGGCGGCGCGGAACCCCTATTGACACTTCGTCTTCCATGCCGTTGGATCGCTCCATACTCACGAGTAGCCCAGATCGTTCCGGCCGGCTCGGGAGGCCCCCCGCCGCTTTCCCCCTGCGAGAGGACCCCTGTGTCGTCAACGTTCAAGCGGCTGGCCGTGCTGTCCCTGTCGGCGGGTCTCGCCGCCACCGCCCTGGCCGCCGCGCCCGCGGCGTCCGCCCGGACCGCCCCGAAGCCGAGCGCTCAGGCGGCCGCGGACGGGCCGCCCGCGACGCTGGACCTGTCGGACTGCCCCGACGTCCTGCCGGTCGGCGCGGACCCCGCGAACTGGTACTGCAACGTGCTGGTGACCAGCGGCGGCAGCATGAAGATCGGCAAGATCGACCAGCAGATCACCGCGCCGATGCGGATCACGATGCTGGCCGGCTACGACCCGAAGACCGGCGCTGAGATCTCCAAGTTCGTGAAGATGCGGAGCACGGCGATGAGCGTGGCCGGCGGCGCCCTCGGCATCCCCGGGACCGAGAGCGTCCCGCTGTTCGCGCTGAAGGTGAAGCCGCAGTACGCCGGGAAGATCGACCTCGACATCCCCAACCGCAAGACCCGGCTGGCGCTGAAGCTGAAGCTCGTCAACCAGCTGCTGGGCGACACGTGCCATGTCGGATCGAACGCGGCGCCGATCACCCTCGACCTGGACCTGAAGGAGATCACGGGGGCCTCGGGGCCGGACGGCACCTTCTGGGTCAAGATCAACTCGACCGACGACACGTTCGCGGTGCCGAAGACCAACGGGTGCGGGTTCGCCGCGCCGATCGCCGACCTCCGCGGCGGCCTCCCGTCCGCGTCGGGCGCGAACCACGCGCAGCTCATCTCGTACTTCGGCGGCAAGGGGTACTCCGAGATGTACCCGAAGATGGCCGTCCGCAGGAAGTGACGGCCGCACGCTGACGACGGGCCCGCGCCGAGCTCCCCGGCGCGGGCCTTCGTGCCGCTCCGCCGGTGCGCGCGCGGGTCGCGCTAGGAGATGGGTTCCGCGGCGACGTGCGCCCAGGACTGCGTGAACCAGAGCTCGCCGCCGATGACGCGCGGCTTGGCCCCGGTTCGGGGCCCGCCGTCCACCTCGTCGAGCATGGCCGCGCGGATGCGGTCGGCCGCGCCGTCGTCGCGGGCCCCGGCGAGCCACGGCTCGACGGGGCGCTCCACGGTGAACACGTCCAGCCGCCGGATGCTGCCGCCCACCGAGGTGATCATCTCGGTGAGCCGGGCGATCGACGGGGTGCCCGGATGGTCGGGGTCGCGCAGGCGCTCGATCCGGTCGCGCTCGGGCCCGGCGAGGTTGCCCCGGACGAGGTCGGCGACGACCACCCGCCCGCCCGGCCGGCACACCCGCAGCAACTCCCGCAGCACGTCGCCCGGATCACCCAGGTTGTAGAGCGAGAAGCGCGCCGTGACCAGGGAGAACGTGTTGTCCCGGTACGGCAGCGCGGTGGCGTCCGCCTTGATCGGGACGCGCGGGGCGGGGCGCGCGGGCCGCGGCCGCGGGTCCTCGCGCGTCATGGCGGCCGGGGGCCTGCGGCCCGCGCCGCCGCCGTCGCGCCGCTCGTCCGGGCCGCGCGCGCCGCCGGTGATGCGGACCGGGCCCGTCCCGAACTCCACCGTCTCCATCCGGCCCGGCCTGGCGGGGCCGGGCGGGGGCGCCACGGGCGTCGCGTCCACCGCGGTCACGTGGTGGACGTGCGGCCCGAGCGCGGCGGGCATCGGGCCGCGCCCGCGCGCGACGTCCAGGCACACGTCGCCGGAATGGGGTTCGACGAACTCCAGCAGGCGCCTCAGATGCGGGGCGATCGTGCCCCCGGTCTCCTGGACGGCGGTCGCCGGATGCGGCACGGGTGCTCTCCCTCGGCTCGGCCGGCTTCGCCGTACGGGGTCCCGTTCGCGTCCACCGTGCAGGCGCGTGCCGGGGGATCCCGCCCCGGTCGGGCGGGGCGCGTCGGCGCCGGCGGGCAGCGAACGGGCGTGAAGCCGGTTTCGCCAGTTATGACTCCCCGAAGGGCCGGGAGGTTCGGAATCGGCCCCGGAAATTCACTTGCCGTGCATGTCCGCCGGTCACTTCCGCAGGTGCTGGCCGAACAACGCCAGCACGACGATGACGAACACGATGATCACCGCGGACCGGCCCGGCATGGGCAGCCGGAGCCGCACCGCGGCCCAGCGCACGCAGAACGCCGCGAGCAGTGACACGACGATGAGTGTGAGGATGCCTTCCATGGCCACCTTCGTCCGGGGGAAGTGCCGCCTTCCTGAACCATAGACGTGTAAGGAGGGGGTTACCCGCCGGTTCGGAGCCGGGGGCGGGCCGATACCCTCACCTTCGTGGCAGATGCGAAGGAAACAGACGGCCGGGACAGGGTGGACGAGATGGCGACCAACCTGGCCCGCGGCCGGGTCGCGCTCGGGCTCGCGGCGCTCGCCGCTCCGAGGCTGACCGTGAAGCTGATGGGCCTCGGCGGCGCCGCCGACCCGGGCCGCGACTACGTGGCGCGGATGTTCGCCGCCCGGGAGATCGCGCTCGGCGCGGGCTACCTGCTCAGCGGCGACGAGTCCGGGCGCCGGCTGTGGGCCCGGATCGGCCTCGCCGTCGACTCGATCGACGTGATGAGCGGGCTGAAGACCCGCAAGGGCGTGCCGCTGTGGGTGACCGCGGGCGCGGTGGCGGTCGCCGGCGGGGCCGCCTCGATCGGCGCCGCGAAGGTCGCCCGCGACCTGGTGAGCTAGGGCCCGTCCCCTCGGGGCGCTCGCCTGGGCCGGGTGATCCCGACCGGCTCGTGGGTAGGCATCTCCCGCACGTACCCGGTACATGGGCGGCGGCAGGGGGCGACGGCATGACGGCGACGGCGGCGGCGCGGGACGAGCGGGCCATGCCGAAGGGCAGGGACCTCTACGTCGTCCTCGGCGCCCTCATGCTCGCCATGCTGCTGGCGGCGCTGGACCAGACGATCGTGTCCACCGCGCTGCCGACGATCGTCAGCGAGCTCGGCGGGCTCAACCACCTGTCGTGGGTCGTCACGGCGTACCTGCTGTCCTCGACGGCGTCCACGCCTCTGTGGGGCAAGCTCGGCGACCAGTACGGCCGCAAGCGGCTGTTCCAGGCGTCGATCGTCATCTTCCTGATCGGGTCGGCGCTGTGCGGCCTGGCGCAGGACATGACGCAGCTGATCGTGTTCCGCGCCCTGCAGGGCCTCGGCGGCGGCGGGCTGATGGTGCTCGCCGTCGCCATCGTCGGGGACGTGGTGCCGCCCCGCGAGCGCGGCCGCTACCAGGGCCTGTTCGGCGCGGTCTTCGGTGTGGCCAGCGTGTGCGGCCCGCTGCTCGGCGGCTGGTTCGTCGACAACCTGACCTGGCGCTGGGTGTTCTACATCAACCTGCCCATCGGGGTGGTGGCGCTGGCGGTGATCGCCGCCGTCCTGCACGCGACGGGCGAGCGGGAGCGCCACCGCATCGACTACCTCGGCACGCTGCTGATCGTCGGCTGGGCCGTCGGGCTGGTGCTGACGACCACCTGGGGCGGGACGCGCTACGCCTGGGCGTCCGCGCCGATCATCGGGCTGGCCGCCGGCTCGGTGGCGCTGATCGGCGTGTGGCTGCTGGTCGAGCGGCGCGCCGCCGAGCCGATCATGCCGCCGGCGCTGCTGCGCCACCCGGTCTTCGCGCTCGGCGCCGCGATCAGCTTCGCGGTCGGCTTCGCGATGTTCGGCGCGCTGACGTTCCTGCCGATCTTCCTTCAGGTGGTGCACGGGGTCTCGCCCACGCTGTCGGGCGTCTACCTGCTGCCGATGATGCTCGGCATGCTGCTCAGCTCGATCGGCTCCGGCCAGCTGATCACCCGGTTCGGCCGCTACAAGATCTACCCGATGGTCGGGACGCCGATCATCGCGCTGGCGCTCTACCTGTGCTCGGCGCTGGACGAGAACTCCACCACCCTGAGCATGAGCCTGCGGTTCGCGCTGCTCGGCTTCGGGCTCGGCCTGGTCATGCAGGTGCTCGTGATCGCCGTCCAGAACGCGGTGTCGTACCAGGACCTCGGCTCCGCGACGTCCGGTGTCACCTTCTTCCGGCAGATCGGCGGGTCGTTCGGCG
The DNA here is from genome assembly GCF_040649435.1 of Actinomadura sp. NPDC048955. Classification (NCBI taxonomy): domain Bacteria; kingdom Bacillati; phylum Actinomycetota; class Actinomycetes; order Streptosporangiales; family Thermomonosporaceae; genus Actinomadura; species Actinomadura sp. NPDC048955. The sequence continues at coordinate 37,796 of NZ_JBEZJI010000053.1, read as the reverse complement.
TCGCGGTGTTCGGCTCGATCTTCAGCAACCAGCTCGCCGGCCATGTGGCGGACCTGGCGCGGGTCCTGCCGCCGGGGTTCGACCCGGCGGCCGTCCAGGGCAATCCGAGGCTGCTCGACCGGTACCCGGTGGCGGTGAAGGACGCCGTTCTGCACGCCTACGCGGAGTCGATCGACTCGGTGTTCTTCTGGGCGGTCCCCGTGGCGGCGGCCGCGTTCGTGCTGACCTGGTTCCTGCGCGAGGTCCCGCTGCGGGAGACCGCGCAGACGCCCGACTACGGGGAGGGCTTCGGCGCGGCGCCGACCGTCCGGTCGTCCAGGCATGAGATGGAGCGCGCCCTGAGCGAGCTGATGCGCCGGGACGCCAGGGCCTTCGAGATGTACGACCGGCTCGCCGCGTTCTCGGGCGTGTCCCTGCCCGCGGGCAGCGTCTGGGCGTTGTGCCGGATCGCCAAGGACGGGACGGTCACCGGCCAGGAACTCGCCGACCGGGCGGGGGTGCGGGTCGAGCAGGGACGCCCGTACGTCGACCGGCTCGTGGACGCCGGCTACGTCCAGCGGCGCGAGGGGGTCCTCGCCGTCACGCCGTCAGGGCGGGACGCCGCCGAGCGCCTGTTCGCCGCCCGGTGCGAGGGGCTCTCCCGGCATCTGGACGGCTGGGCTCCCGAGGAGCATCCTGAGCTCGCGGACGTCCTGTCGCGGCTGGCCGAGGCGTCCCTCGGCGACGAGGCGGACGGCGAGGTGCTCGGGCCCCGCCCGCGGCCCGCGGAGCGGGGGGCCTAGGGTCCCCGAGACCCACCTCACAGCGCGTTGCGCCGCGAGGATGTAATCTCATACTGACTAACCGAATCACACTCGGTTTCGGGACGGAACCCCAGATTTTGGAGGCGTAGTGGCCGAGGCGTACATCGTCGGCGCGGTCCGTACCCCCGTCGGTACCAAGAAGGGCGCCCTCAAGGACGTCCACCCCGCCGACCTCGGGGCGCACGTGCTCAAGGAGCTCGTCAACCGCACCGGGGTCGACCCCTCCGGGGTCGAAGACGTGATCATGGGCTGCGTCATGCAGGTCGGCCCGCAGTCGCTGGACATCGCGCGCACCGCGTGGCTGTCGGCCGGGCTGCCGGAGAGCGTGCCCGGCGTGACCATCGACCGCCAGTGCGGGTCGTCCCAGCAGGCGATCCACTTCGCCGCCCAGGGCGTGCTGTCGGGCACCCAGGACCTCGTCGTCGCCTCCGGCGTCGAGCAGATGGCGGTCGTCCCGATGGGCTCCTCCGTCGCCATGGCCCTGGAGAAGGGCATGCCCTTCCCCTACGGCGAGGGCTGGGCCGAGCGCTACGGCATGCAGGAGATCTCCCAGTTCCGCGGCGCCGAGCTGATGGCCGAGAAGTGGGGCTTCTCCCGCGAGGACCTGGAGAGGTTCGCGCTGGAGAGCCACCAGCGCGCCGCCAAGGCCATCGAGGCCGGCTACTTCGACCGCGAGATCGCCCCCATCGCCGGGCTGTCCAAGGACGAGGGCGCCCGCGCCGACACCACGCTGGAGAAGATGGCGGGGCTCAAGGCGCTGCGCGAGGGCGGCCGGATCACCGCCGCCGTCGCCTCGCAGATCTCCGTCGGCGCCTCCGCGGTGCTGATCGCCTCCGAGGAGGCCGTCAAGCGGTACAACCTCACCCCGCGCGCCCGCATCCACACCCTCGCGGTGTGCGGCTCCGACCCGGTCTACATGCTGACCGGCCCGATCCCCGCCACCGAGAAGGCCCTGGACCGCGCCGGGCTGAAGATCGACGACATCGACGTCTTCGAGGTCAACGAGGCGTTCGCCCCGGTTCCGATGGCGTGGGCGCACGACACCGGCGCCTCGCTGGACAGGACCAACCCCAACGGCGGCGCGATCGCCCTCGGGCACCCGCTCGGCGCGACCGGCGGCGTCCTGATGACCAAGCTGCTGCACGAGCTGGAGCGCACCGGCGGCCGCTACGGCCTGCAGACGATGTGCGAGGGCGGCGGCCAGGCCAACGCCACCATCATCGAGCGCATCTGAGTCATTCGAGGCACCGCCCCCCGGAGCCCGCTCCGGGGGGCGGTACCGTTCCGGAGGTGGCCGGGAACATGTACGAGACGATCCTGTATTCGGTGGACGAGCGGATCGCGCGGATCACGCTGAACCGCCCCGACGCCCGCAACGCGCTCAGCGACCAGATGATCGGCGAGCTGCTCGACGCGTTCGAGCGGGCCGGGACCGACACCGGAGTCCGGGTGATCGTCCTGACCGGCGCCGGGGACCGGGCGTTCTGCGCGGGCGCCGACCTCGGCGGCCTCGGCCGGGCGCAGGCCGACGGCCGGTCGATCGCCGACGCCGGCGCCGTCCGCGACAGCTCCGCCTACCGGCTCTTCACGGCCTTCCCCGGGCTCGGCAAGCCGATCATCGCGCGGCTGGCCGGGCACGCCGTCGCGGGCGGCCTCGGCCTCGCCGCCGCCTGCGACCTGGTCATCGCGGCCGACGACGTCAAGCTCGCCACGCCCGAGGTCAACGTCGGCCTCTGGCCCATGATGATCATGGCGATCATCAACCGGAACGTCGCCCCGAAGCACGCCTTCAAGCTCTACTACACCGGCGCCCGCGTCACCGCCGCCGAGGGCCGCGACATCGGCCTGGTCACCGAGGTCGTCCCGCGCGCCGAGCTGGACGCCCGCGTGGACGAGCTGGCCCGCGTGATCGCGTCCAAGAGTCCCGTGGGCCTGCGCCGCGGCCGCGACGCGTTCTTCGCCATCGAGGGCCGCCCCCTGGAGGACCAGGTCGCCCACCTGCTGTCCGAGCTGGTCGAGCTGACCGGCACCGAGGACGCCAAGGAGGGCATCACGGCCTTCCTGGAGAACCGCCCCCCGGACTTCCAGGGCCGCTGACCCGCCTAGGCCGGCGCGAGCTCGGCCAGCGCGAGGTGGAAGAGGACCTTCAGGTCGCGGGTGCGCCGGGAGAACGGCTCCTCCAGCAGGGCGGAGACCTCCTCGTCCCATGCGGCCGCGGCGAGCGTCAGGTCGCGGACGGCGCCGCCGTCGCCGGACATCAGGGCGAGCGCGAGATCGAGCGCGGGGCTCGGGCCGTCCACCCGGCCCCGGAACTCCCGGAACTCGGGTCGCGGCTCGGCGCCGGGACGGACGGCCGCCAAAACGATCAGCCAGGCGCGCTCCGTCGCGGGCAGGTCCGGCCAGAGGGCCAGCAGGCCGGGAAGGCGCTCGATGACCGCGCGGCAGGCGGCCGCCTCGTCCGAGTCGGGCTCGCCGGTCTCCGGGACGGGGTCGATCGTGGCGATGTAGGCCAGGTGGATCAGCAGGTGGAACCGGTACGCGGGGAACAGCCGCGGCGCGCGGACGAGCTGGACGAGGAACCCGATGGTCTCCGGAGTGCAGTCGTAGCAGGTGTCCTGGTGGACGACCGTGCTGAAGTACTCCTCGACGGCCTCCTCCCACCCCTCGTCGTTGGCGGCGAGGCCCCGCAGGATGTCCGGGACCTCGTCGGCCGGTCCGTAGGCCCCGGTCAGAGACGCCCAGTCGATGTCGTCCAGACCGTCCAGGACGATCGGCTCGCCCGTCGGGCCGCCGGACGGCTCCTGCCTGCCGAGGCCGTGGACGATGGCCGGCGCGGGCGTGCGGGCGGGCTCGCGGGACAGGACGGCCACCCGCAGGTCGCGGACGTCGCCGGCGCTCCGGTCGCAGACGCCCTCACCCTCGGGGAAGAAGCGGCGGGCGGTCTCGGGAAGGGCCATCGAGGACGAGAGGCGGCCGCCGAGCCCCTCGGCCAGCGCCGCGACGGCGCGGTGCTCGGCGGCCGCCCACCAGCGCTCGTCGTCGTCCGGATAGGGGCCCTCGTCGAGGCTGTCGACCCGCCACCCGGAGTCGGTCGTGGTGTCCGGGGCGACGCGCACGAGCGCGTGGCCGCGTCCGGCGAGCGCCCGGGCCCCCTCACGGGCGGCCGCCTCGTCCGGGACGAAGAGGCTGTAGGTGGTGGCATGCCGCGGAGCCGTGATCATCGGGCCAGCCTAAGGGTCGCTCTCCGACATTCCGGATGTGAGACTGCGCGGTGTGGAGATCGAGAAGGCCGTCCGGCGGATGGGACTGGCGGACACCTACAAGGACCGCCACTGGGACAGGGCCGTCAAGGTGACCGACAACGCCGTCCAGAAGGCGGAGCCGGAGTGGCTCGAACGGCTGCTGGCGGCGTTGCTGGAGGTCGGGGAGCCGACCTACCCGATGCGGTACGGCTTCGAGGTCGCGTTGCGGCGGCTGGCGAGCGCGCCCGGCGGCGCGGAGCGCACCGCGCGCGTCCGCGCCCTCGCGGCCGAGGGGCGGGCGTGGGGCGGCGACCTTCGCTACAGCCTGCCGGAGGTCGCGGAGTGGCTGGCCTGCGCCCAGCCCGCCGAGCATCTCCTCGCGGTGTTCGACGACGCCGGAGCGTCGGACGAACTCGCGGCCTGCCTCCTCCAGGAGACGGCCCTGCGCCACGACGCGGCGTCCGCCGCGGGGTTCGCCGGGAGGCTGCGGGACGCCGGGCATCCGCTGGCGAACCTGCCGCTTCGCCCGGTCGGGGCCGAGCGGCATCTCGGGCTGCCCCGGCATCCGGGCCCGGCCGAGCCCTGGCGCCCGCCCGGCGAGGGGGCGCCGGAGGCGCCGGGGGCCCCGGGTCTCGACATCGGGGTGGCGGCGGTCGACTGGCCCGACGCTCGGCAGGCGTTGAGCGCCTACCGCAACTGGCCGCCGGGCGCCGATGCCCTGGAGGCAGGGCTGTTCCGGCTGGACCGCCCGCTGGCCCCCGCCGACTTCGGCGCTTCGCTGCTCCGCCTCCTGCCGGCGGCCAGCACCGGTGCCACCACGGCCGGAGTGCGGCGGGCGACCACCGTCGACGTCCTGCGGACGCTGTTCGGCGGCGCCGCTTCCGGCGGTGCTTACGGGCCCCGCATGCACGGCGCCTATGCGCGCAAGGCGTCGTGGGAGTCGCTGGCGGCGTTGGCGGACGTCCAGGAGGCCGACCCGGCGGCGATCGAGCGAGGCGCCGACCGGTGCACATGGCTCTTCTACGGCTCGGACTGGCATCTCCGGGTCGTCCCGCCGCTGGACGTGGGCATCGCGACCCTGCGCCCCGATCGGCGGACGGTGGCCGTGCTGGCCGTCACCGACTCCGACTGATCTTGCGAGCCGCCAGGAAGGCGTCGATCTCGGCCTGCTGGGCGGCGTCGAAGGCGGCCCTGGGGAGAAAGGCGGCGGGCTGGTTGTTCACGTACAGCAGCCAGAACTCCGGGGTGGGGTACACGTGGGAGAACATGGTCCACCGCATCGCCGTGGTGGACTCGTCCGTCCGGCAGTCGTAGCCGCTGTCGGTCACCCGCACCGTCGTGGGGACGCAGAGGAACGAGAGCATCCGCCGCGCGCGCCTGCGAAGCCACCACGTCCCCACCAGGGGGCTCAGGACCGCCGCCACCAGCGCGCCGATGCCCATTCCCGGGTCGCCCGCGGCGAACCTGTACGCCGCGCCCCCGAGCAGGACGATGACGAGAACCGCGTACAGGACCGTGAGCTGCCGCTTGAAACCCTCGGTGAACGCCCGGGTCACCTCGTCCTCGGTGGGCTGGTACTTGACCGAGATGTCCACATTGCCGCCTTCGCTGTGAGTGTGGATCACCCTTTCCGGGCTCGCTCGCCGGCGCAACCGCACGTCAGCGGGCGGACGCGCGGGTCTCCGAAGGGGTGCGGCCGAAGCGGGCGCGGAAGTGGCGGGCGAAGTGGGCCTGGCTGGAGAAGCCCCAGCGGTAGGCGACGTCCGCGATGGTCGTGCGGGCGGTGCGGGGGGAGGCGAGGTCGTCGTGGGCCCGCTGGAGGCGGCGCTCCAGGATGTGCCTCGCCGGGGTGGTGCCGGCCGCCTCGAAGATCCGGCCGAGATGCCGCACCGACACCCCCAGCACGCCCGCGACCTGCCCGGGGGCGAGGCGGGGGTCGTGCAGGTGCCGCTCGACGTAGTCCTCGGCGACGATCAGCTGGGTCTGGTACGCGGCGGGCGCGGACCGTCCGCCCGACCGCTCCGTGGCGAGCATGCGCAGCAGGTCGAGGACGTTCCCGCGGGACTGCGCGCCCGGCTTCTCCAGGACGGACCGCAGCGCCACGACCAGTTCGCCCTCCCGGGCGGTCCCGCGCCCGAACAGCACGGGGGCGGGGACGCCGCCCGCCATGCACCGCTCGACGAACAGATCGCGGGGGACGTCCACGAGCAACTGCCGCATGGACGAGGAGAACCCGAACAGGTAGGGGCGGCGCGTGTCGTAGAGGACGAGGTCGCCCGCGGTCGCGGCGAGGCAGCCGTGCTCGTGCAGGAACACCGCCTCGCCCTCGACCAGCAGCGTCGCGAACACCGAGTCCTTCGGCGCCGACCTGGCCACCTGCGGGGTGCGCTCCACCGCGTGGGCGTTGCCGCTGATGTCGGCCAGCCGGACGTCCCCGAGCCGGAAGTTGGCCTGCCGGGCCAGCAGCCCGTCCTCGGAGTAGGAGGTGCACGACAGCCCGACCAGCGCCCTGCGGTTGTAGTCCTCCCAGAACTCGATGCGGTCGCGCGGGTCGACCTCCTCCGTGCTGGCCTCGGAGATCATCGGTGCCGGCATGGTCCGCTCCTTCTGCCGCGGGGCGCGTCCCCGCGACGGAGCCTACGTCGTGACGCGCGCCGTGCTCATCGGAAGCGCGCCGTGCTCATCGGAAGAGCGAGTCGATGAGGTCCGCGCCCAGCCCGACCTCGTCGTAGTGCCTGCGGCACATGTCGATGTAGTCGTGGACGTCGAAGAGGCCGTCGGGCTCGCCGTTCTCGTCCAGCCAGATCAGCGGGCCCTTGACGATGAACAGCGTCTTCATCGGCTCCTCGTGCTCGTAGGCGACGAGGGTGTGCCCCTCGCCGGGCGCCTCGTAGACGAAGTCGCCGGCCGTGGCCGTCCAGGGGCGCTCCAGGTATCCCCACTTGCCGGAGATCGTGTAGGCGAACACCTCGTGGGGGTGGTAGTGCCGGTTGACGAGCCCGGCCTCCTTGGACCGCAGGACGTCGGACCAGGTGTTGTCCTTCACGTTGATCCACAGCGGCCGCGACCCGACCGTGTCGGTGAACGGCACGTAGTACCGGTCGTCGTCGGTGGCGACCTTCGGCAGGTACACCTCCGGCAGCGCGTCCGGCTTCTGCGAGTTCTCGATCGGCCTGAGGTCCTTCCAGAACTCCGGACCGGGGGTCTCCGGCATGGGAACGGCTCCTCTCGCGGTGCGTCTTCTCTCGCGGTGCGTCTTCGCGAGTGAACCCCCTGCGCGGGCCCCCGGTCTTTCCTGTGGCGGACACCGCCCTTTGCGCATCGCGGACATCGCACGGGCCCGCGACCAGGCCGGACAGGTCCGTTCCAGCAATGTGCAACCGCAGGGTTGCGTCGCCGGGCACCCATGTGCAACCCTGAGGTTGCGTCAACTGGACGAACAGGAGAGAAGCCAGATGAGTGAGAACCGAATTGAACGTGAAACCCTGATCGCGGCATCCTTGGACCGGGTCTGGTCGCTGGTGGCCGACCCCGGGTTCTGGGTGGCCGACGTGCCCGGCCCGCCCGGAGGGGCCGCGGAGGGCGAGTCGATGGTGGTGAAGAACGCCGAGCACGGCGACTTCCCCGTGCGCGTGGAGAAGGTCGAGCCGCCGACCTACGTCGCCTACCGCTGGGTCAGCGCCTTCCCCGGGGAGGAACTGCGCGACGACAACAGCACCCTCGTGGAGTTCACGCTGACCCCCGAGGGCGGCAAGACGCGGCTGCGCGTCGTCGAGAGCGGCTTCGCCGCGCTGGCCGGATCGGACGACCTGCGCCGCAAGGCCATGGAGGACAACACCGGCGGCTGGCCCGAGGTGCTGGACGCCTTCAAGACCCGCGTCGAAGCCGCGTGACCGACACCCCCGACGACGACGGCGCCGCGCCGGTCGACAGCGTCCTCGCCGCGCTGGCCGATCCGACGCGGCGCCGCCTGCTCGACCTGCTCGCCGAACACGGCGAGGCCACCGCCACGACCCTCGCCGGGCGGCTCCCGGTCTCGCGGCAGGCGGTGGTCAAGCATCTGGTCGTCCTGGACGCGGCCGAGCTGGTCTCCAGCAGCCGGGTCGGACGCGAGGTGCGCTACGCGGTGCGGCCCGCCGCCCTGAACGCGACGGCGCGGTGGATGGCCTCCCTCGCGGCCGACTGGGACCGCCGCCTGGCGAACGTCAAGCGCATCGCCGAAGAAGCCGAGCGCGACGCCCGCTAGCCGCCCACGCCATCGGCCGCTCACGGCCGTCTCACGCCGGACGCCCTGACCGTCCTGCGCTTTCGAACCCCCTTGCGGAAAGGGCTCCTTGCCATGCCCACGGAAACGACCCCGCCCACGGAACTGACACCGCCCACGAAGACCGCGTCGCCCCCGCGTATCGGCGGCAGGCAGCGGCTGATCCTGCTCGTCCTGCTCGGCGCCGGGTTCACGCTGTCCGTCGACTTCTCCATCCTGAACGTCGCCCTTCCGATGGCGGGTGAGGGCGTCGGGCTGGGCGCCGACGGCCTGCCCTGGATCACCGCCGCGTACGCGCTGCCCGCGGCGGGCTTCACGCTGGTGTTCGGCCGGATGGCGGACCTGTTCGGCCGCCGCAGGCTGTTCCTCTCCGGGATGGCGCTGCTGACCGGCGCGTCGATGCTCGGCGGCTTCGCGGCCGGCCCCGAGACGCTCCTGACCGCCCGGGCCCTCCAGGGGTTCGCCACGGCGATGGCCACCCCGGCGGCGCTCTCCCTGATCACCAGCACGTTCGCGGAGGGCCCGCTGCGCGAGCGCGTCCTCGGCCTCAACGGCGCCCTGCTCTCCGCGGGCTTCACCGTCGGCGCCCTGGTCGGCGGCGCCCTCGTCAGCCTGCTGAGCTGGCGGGCGGCGTTCTTCATCAACGTCCCGGTCGCCGTGGCCGTGCTGGTGGCCACCCCCGCCCTGATCGGCGAGAGCGGCCGCCCCGCCCGGCTGCGGCTGGACCTGCCCGGCGCGGTGACCGTGACCGGCGGCCTGCTGGCCGCGATCTACGCGGTCATCGAGCGGAACGTCCCCGCGGCCGTCGCGGGCGTGCTGCTGCTGGGCGCCTTCTGGGTGATCGAACTGCGCTCGCCCGCGCCGCTCGCCCCGGTGCGCATCCTCCGCCGCCCCACGGTGAAGTGGGGCAACTACGCGGGCCTCGTGGTCTTCGCCATGGAGCCCGCCATGATCTTCCTGATGACGCTCTACCTGCAGAACGTCCTCGGCTTCTCGCCGCTGGAGACCGGCCTCGTCCTCGGTGTCCCGGGCCTGGCGTCCGTCGGCGCCGGAGTGATCGCCGGGCGCGTCATCGGGCGCTTCGGCGGCCGGGCCGTGCTGAGCTGCGGCCTGGCCGTGCAGGGCCTGGCGACCCTGCCCCTGGTGTTCCTCGGAACCGACCGGGCGGCGCTCGCGATCCTGATCCCCGCGCTGTTCGTCGGCTTCTTCGGGCACGTGACGTGCATCGTGGCGTACACCGTCACCGGCACCTCCGGGCTCCCGGACGAGGAGCAGGGCCTGGCGACCGGGCTGACGCTGATGACCCAGCAGGTGGCCATCACCATCGGCATCCCCATCCTCGGCTCGGTCGCCGCGACGCGGAGCGTGGAACTGACCGGCATCCACCTCGCCCTGGGCGTGGACGTGGCCGTGACCCTGGCCAGTGCGGTCCTCGTCTGGGCAGGCCTCCGCCCCCGCGGCTGACAGGGCCGGGCCGCGCGGAGGTGGGCTTTACCCGCCTGGGGGAAAGGGGCGGGTGTGGGGGACTGGTTCACGCGCGAGATCGCGGATGCCGGGCGGCTCCGGTTGTTCTGCTTCTTCGTGGCGTTCATCGCGGCCTTCCTGTTCATCCGGTTCAGCGTGCGGATGATCCGGCGGCAGGTGCGGTGGTGGCCCGGGAACGTGACGCCCGGCGGCCGGCACATCCACCACGTCGTGTTCGGGCTCGTGTTCATGTGCGTCGGCGGGGTGGGCGGTCTGGCGATCACCGACGACTCGTCCGGGTGGGCGGCGGGCGCCGCGGCCGTGTTCGGGGCGGGCACCGCGCTCGTCCTCGACGAGTTCGCCCTCGTCCTGCACCTCCAGGACGTCTACTGGAGCGAGCAGGGCCGGCTGTCGGTCGAGGTCGTCTTCATCATGATCGCGCTCTGCGGGCTGATGCTGCTGGGCCTGCGGCCGCTGGGCGTGGACGACGCCGCGGGGGACGGGTTGTGGGGCATCGCGGCCGTCCTGCTGTTCAACCTGTGCGTCGCGGTGATCGCCCTGCTCAAGGGCAAGGTCTGGACGGGCGTCATCGGCCTGTTCATCGGGCTCGTCGCGATCGTCGGGGCGATCCGGCTGGCCCGGCCGGACTCGCCGTGGGCCCGGCGCCGCTACGCGGAGGGGTCCCGCAAGGAGCGGCGGGCGCTGACCCGCGAGCGCCGGTACCGCCTCCCCGTCCAGCGCCTCGGGGACCGGCTGAGCGATCTGATCGCCGGCCGCCCGTCCAGCAAGGGCTAGGCCCACCGGGACCGGGAACGCGGGCCCGGGTTGCCGCGGCCCCGTGGACGCGGACGGTCACCGGTGCGGGATCGACCCGCAACCGACAAACAAGAACAGGAGAGACGCGCGATGAACCAAGATCAGGACAGGTTCAATCTCACCGGCCCGTCGGCGGTGGCCGTCCTCACCAAGCGCTTCAGGGACGCGCTGGAAGCCGCCTTCGGGGCGGAGTACCGGCGGGTGGACCCCGCCATCCGGCCCTCCCAGCACGCGGACCTTCAGGCCAACGTCGCGCTGGCGCTGGCCAAGGTCCTGAAGCGCAACCCCCGGGAAGTGGCTCGGGAGCTCGTGGACCGGCTCGACGTCGACGACGTCGTGTCGGCGGTCGAGATCAGCGGGCCCGGCTTCATCAACCTGACGCTGAGCGGCGAGTGGATCGCCGAGCAGCTCCAGCGGATCGCGGCCGACGAGCGCCTCCGGGTGCTCAGGGCCGTGCAGCCGCAGAAGGTCGTGGTGGAGTACTCCTCACCCAACGTCGCGAAGGTGATGCACGTCGGTCACCTGCGGACGACGATCGTGGGCGACGCCATCGCCCGGATCCTGGAGTTCCTGGGACACGAGGTGGTCCGGGACAACCACATCGGTGACTGGGGCACGCCGTTCGGCATGCTCATCGAGCACCTCCTCGACTTCGAGGGGGGCACCGATGCCGGGCTCCGCGCGTTCGTGAGCGACACGGGCGCCTTCTACAAGGCGGCCAACGCGAGGTTTAAGTCGGACGAGGAGTTCGCCGGACGGTCGCGGCGGCGGCTCGTCGCCCTCCAGCAGGGCGACGACGAGACGCTGCGGTACTGGCAGCGCCTCGTGGACGTCTCCTTGCGCTCCTACAACGCGTTGTACGAGCGGCTCGGCGTCAGGCTGACCGCCGACGAGGCCAAGGGAGAGAGCTACTACAACGGGCTCCTCCCCGAGATCGTCGACGAGCTGGAGCAGCGCCGCCTCGCGGTGCCCAGCGAGGGCGCCCTGTGCGTCTTCCTGCCGGACTTCAAGGGCAGGGACGGCAAGGCCAAGGCGGTCATCGTCCGTAAGAGCGATGGCGGGTACAACTACACCACCACCGATCTCGCCACGATCGCCTACCGGGTCGCCGTCCTGCGCGCCGACCGGGTGGTCTACGTGGTGGGCGACGAGCAGAAGGAGCACTTCGACCTGCTGTTCGCCGTCGCGGAGAAGGCGGACTTCCTGCTCGGGGGGACCGTGCTCGAACACGCCATGATCGGCATGGTGACCGACCCGGCGACCGGCGGCAAGCTGAAGAGCCGGTCCGGCGAGGCGGTCCCGCTGTCCGCGCTGCTGGACGGCGCGTACGCGCGGGCCGCCGCGAGGTTCGACGAGAGCGGGCGCGGCGAGCGGTTCGACGCCGAGACCCGTGAGGCGATCATCCGCGACGTCGCCATCGGCGCGGTGAAGTTCGCCGACCTGGTGGTGGCGCGGAGCAGCAAGTATCCGTTCGACCTTGAACGGATGGTCGCGTTCACCGGCAGGTCCGCCGGCTTCGTGCAGTACGCCGGCGTCCGGATGAAGTCCGTCCTGCGCAAGGCCGGGCTGACGCCGGAGTCGGCCTCGGCCCCGATCGTCATCGGGACCAAGGAGGAGCGGAACCTCGCGCTGCACCTGCTGGACTTCGGCGTCACGCTGGAGGCGGCGGGCGCGGCCGCGGAACCGCACCGGCTGGCGGGGTACCTCTACGACCTCGCCACGCTCTACACGGCCTTCTACGAGGCCTGCCCGGTGCTCAAGGAGGGCATCGACGAGGAGACCAGGGCGTCCCGCCTGGCCCTGTGCGCGGTCACGCTGCGCACGCTGGTCACCGGCCTGGACCTCCTCGGCGTCCCCGCACCCGACCGGATGTGAGCGACGCGCTGATCACCTGATCGCGTCCGCCCGGCGCTCCGGCGCCGGGCGGACGCGGCAGCGGGAGGCCCCGCCGGCCCCCCGCGGCACCTGACGGGCCGCACTCCGTGCCGGCCGCCTCCAGGCGGCCGGCACGGGCGTGCGGCCCGTCGTTCTTTGAACCAAGCGCTCGCTTGACGGCGGGCGGGGCCGACCGGCACGGTGAGGTCCCCGACCGAGAGGAGCGCCATGGCGCCGCTGGACGGACTCCGCGTCCTCGATCTGACGATGTGGCGGCCCGGGCCGTACGCGACGCAGCTGCTCGCCCAGCTCGGCGCCGACGTGATCAAGGTGGAGCCGCCCGGCGGGGAGCCGATGCGGATGTTCCGCGACCATTTCGACGTCCTCAACCGGCACAAGCGCGGCATCGCGCTCGACCTCAAGACCGCGGACGGGCTCGCGGCGCTCACCGAACTGGCCGGGGACGCCGAGGTCTTCGTCGAGGGGTTCAGGCCGGGCGTCGCCGAACGGCTGGGCGTGGGCCACCAGACCCTCAGGGCGCTCAACCCGCGGCTCGTCTACTGCTCCCTGTCCGGGTACGGGGCGGAGGGCCCGCTGAAGGACGTTCCCGGGCACGACGTCAACTACCGCGCGCACGCGGCCGCGCTCCCGCCCGACGCCGTGTCGCCGGAGGCCGACGAGCTTCCCCTCGCGGACATGGCGGCCGCGACGATGGCCGCCTTCGCGATCACCGCCGCCTGCCTCAAGGCCCGCGAGACGGGGGTCGGCGACCGCATCGACCTCGGCATGGCCGACGTCCTGGCGCACTGGGTCGGCACCGTCCCGGCGGCGACCCGGCGGTCGGGCGTGGGGCCGGTGCCCGGTTACGGCGTCTACCCCACCAAGGACGGCCAGAAGATCACTCTCGGCGTGGTGTCCGAGGAGAGGCTCTGGGCGGCGACGTGCCACGCGCTCGGCATCGGCGGGCACGCCGCCGTCCCGTTCGCCGAGCGGCTCCAGCGGATCGGCGAGCTGGACGGCGCGGTCGCCGCCGCGGTCGCCGGGCTCACCCGCGAGGAGGCCGTCGAGCGCCTCACGCGGGCGGGGGCCCCGGTGGCGCCCCTGCTGACCCGCGCCGAGATGCTCGAACTCGATCACTTCAGGTCGCGCAGGGTCCAGGAGGAGGGCCCGGTCCGGACGGCCGTCCACCCGCCGCTCGCCCAGGGGGCGGTCCCGGAGCTGGACGAGCACCGGGGCCAGAGTTGGCGTCTCACGAAGTGATATTCGGGTGGGATTGTCCGATCCCTTTGGCATGCTTGTGACGTGAACGCGCGCACGATGAGTCCCGTCCTGATCGGCAGGTCGGCCGAGCTGCGGCGGTTGCGGGACGCTCTCGCCGCCGCGCCGGGCGCCGTGCTGCTCGGCGGCGACGCCGGGCTCGGCAAGACCCGCCTGATCAGGGAGTTCACCCGGGACGCCGACGCCAGGACGCTGGTCGGCGGCTGCCTGGAGCTCGGTTCCGACGGCCTGCCCTTCGCGCCGTTCACCACCGTCCTGCGCGGGCTCGTCCGCGACATCGGCATCGAGGGCGTCGCCGGGCTCGTCCCGCGCGGCGACACCGGCGCCCTCGCGCGGCTGCTGCCCGAGTTCGGGGAGCCGGAGAGCGACGCCGCCTCCGGCGAGGAGCGGGCCCGGCTGTTCGAGGTCGTGCTGACGCTGCTGGAGCGGCTCGCCGAGCGCGGCCCGGTCGTGCTCGTCATCGAGGACGCCCACTGGGCGGACCGTTCCACCCGCGACCTGCTGGCCTTCCTGATCCGCAACCTCGGCGCGGCTCCGCTGCTGGTCGTCCTGACCTACCGGTCGGACGAGCTGCACCGCACCCATCCGCTGCGCCAGCTGCTCGCCGGGCTGGAGCGGCTCGAACGCGTCCGCCGGACGGAGATCGGCCGGCTGGCCCGCGCCGACGTCGCCGCGCTCGTCACCGAGCTGCTCGGCCAGACCCCGCCGCCCGGCCTCGTCGAGCGGATCGAGGCCCGCAGCGAGGGCAACCCCCTGTTCATCGAGGCGCTGCTCGACGACGACGGCACGCTGGCGTGCGAGCTGCCCGAGTCGCTGCGCGACCTGCTGCTGGCGGGCGTCCAGCGGCTCCCCGAGGAGACGCAGGACGTCCTGCGGGACGCCAGCGGCGGCAGCACCCGCATCGAGCACGCGCTGCTGGCGGCGGTGTCGCGGCTCGACGACGCGGCGCTGACCCGCGTCCTGCGGCCCGCCGTCGCCGCCAACGTCCTGGTCGTGGACGGCGACGGCTACGCGTTCCGGCACGCCCTGATCCGCGAGGCCGTCCACGACGACCTGCTGCCGGGCGAGTACACGCGCCTCCACACCCGCTACGCCGAGGCCCTGGAGAAGGAGCCCGGGCTCGTCCCGGCCGGGCGGCTCTGGGTCGAGCTGAGCTACCACTGGACGCAGGCCCACGACAGCACGTGGGCGCTGGTCGCGTCCTGGCGCGCCGCGAGGGAGGCCCGCAAGGCGGTCGCCTACGCCGAGTGCCTGGCGATGCTCGAACGCGTCCTCCAGCTGTGGGACAAGGTCCCGGACGCGGCGGAGCGCATCGGCGCCGACCACGTCTCGGTCCTGGAGGACGCCGCGAACGCCGCCGACCTGGCCGGCGAGTTCGACCGCGGCATCAAGCTGACCACCGCCGCGCTGAAGGAGGTCGAGGCCGCCGACGGCGAGCGCGACACCGCCCGCTGGGCGGCGCTGCTCGAACAGCGCGGCCGCATGCTCTACCACGTGGCGCGGCCCGGCTTCATCGAGGACCTGCGCGCCGCGGTGGACGCGCTGCCGGCCGACCCGCCGACCATCCTGCGCGCCCGGGCCCTGTCCACGCTGGGCAACTACGTGCGCATCACCACCTCCATGGACGAGGCTCGCGAGGCGGCGCTGGAGTCCCTGTCCATCGCGCGCGCCCTCGGCGACCCCGTCGCCGAGACCGAGGCGCTGATCACGCTGTTCTGCGCCCACACCGACTACGAGGACGAGGACCGCCTCACCGAGGTCGGGCAGACCGCCGAGCGCAGCGGCAACCACCGGGTGCTGCTGCGCTACTACGTGATCAAATCGCACTTCCTGGAGGGGGCCGGGCGGCACGAGGAGGCCGCCGCCGTCGCCGGGCACGGCGCGGAGCTGGCCCGCCAGTGGGGCGTGGCCCGCACGCAGGGCACGTTCCTGTCCATCAACGAGGCCGAGCCGCTGGTCTCGCTCGGCCGGTGGGACGAGGCCCTGGCGGTGATGAACCACGCCATGGAGCAGGACCCCGCCATCACGACCCGCACCTCGCTGCTCGTCCTGTCCGGCTGGGTGGCGCTCGTGCGCGGCGACACCGCGACGGCCAGGGCGCGGCTGGCCAGGTCACGCGAGATCATGAAGCTCAAGCTGAAGTGGATGAAGACGCAGGACTACTTCAGCACCCTCTGGCTGGAGGCGAACATCGCCTTCGCCGAGGGACGCCCCGAGGCCGCGCTGGCGGCGCTGGAGCCCGTCCTCGAACACAGCGGCATGCCGGACGACGCCCGCTACGCGTGGCCCGCGCTCATCGTCGGCGCGGCGGCCTGCGGCGAGCTCGGCGGCGCCGCCGAGGACCACCTGCGCCGCCTGGAGGAGCGCGCCGCCGCCCTGATGACGAGCGGCCCGCTCCAGCACGCGCACTGCCTCACGTTCGCCGCCGAGCTGTCCCGGGCGCGCGGCATCCTCGACCGGGCCGCCTGGGAGGAGGCCGCGGCCGCGTGGGAGGCGCTCGCCAGTCCGTACCACCGGGCGGGGGCCCTGTCCCGCGCGGCGGAGGCCGCGCTCGCGGCCGGCGACCACGAGGCCGCCGCGGCGGCCCTGCGCACGGCCGCCGAGCTCACCGAGGCGCTGGGCGCCCGGCCGCTCGCGGACCGGGTCGCCGACCTGCTGCGCCGCACCCGGATGCCGCGCCGCGGCGACGCCTCCGCGCCGCTCGGGCTGACGCCCCGCGAGTTCGAGGTGCTGCGCCTGGTCGCCGAGGGCCGCAGCAACCGCGACATCGCCGAGGCCCTGTTCATCTCGGTGAAGACGGCCAGCGTCCACGTGTCGAACATCCTCGGCAAGCTGGAGGTGGCGAGCCGCGGCGAGGCCGCCGCGACCGCGCACCGGATGGCCCTGTTCGCCACCCCGAAGGTCGGCGCCTGAGCCGCGCGCCCGGAGGCGCCTGATTCACGGCGGGGAACCTCCCCTCCCGGATTCCCCACCGCGAACCGTCGGACCACACGGGAACTTTCGTGGCTGGCCTTTCGGGGACGCGGCCCGCGGAAGCAGGCGGTGCTTCTCCGCCCGGAGAGGCGGACCGGGACCCCGTCCGGCCACTGCACAGTCTTGCGGTCCCGGGCCGGGACGGCGAGGCGGGACATACCGTTTCGGCGTCAAGAAAAAAGCGACGGGGACGGGCCACCGGTGGTGACCCGTCCCCGTCCGCGCGAGGAACGCGGCGCTAGCGCGGGACCCGCGCGACGCAGATGACCGTCTGGCCGAACGGCGGCTTGACGAAGCGTTCGATGGTGCGGGTGAGCGGCACCACCGTCCGGTCGTAGATCTTGACGAGCTTGGGGTCGGGGTAGCCGGCGCCGCCGCGGCGGACCGCGAACCACCAGGCGATCCCGCCCAGGAAGTTGATCGGCTTGAGCACCTCGGGGACGAGCCCGGCCTCCCGGACCGACGCCTCCAGCGTGGCCGGCGTGTACCGGGTGACGTGCCCGACCTTGCGGTCGAAGTCGCCGTAGAGCTGCATGTAGCCGGGCACCCAGATGACGATGCGGCCGCCGGGCTCGGTGACGGCGGCGAGGTCGCGCAGCGCCTGGACGTCGTCCTTGATGTGCTCCAGGACGTTCATCATCACGACGGTGTCGACCTTGCGCCGGATCGTGATGTCGGCGGGCAGGGCCAGGTCGATGACCTCGACGTCGTCGTTGCCCTCGTAGCGCTTGCGAAGCTCGCCGACGCAGTACGGGTCGTTGTCGCTGACGACGAGGTAGTCGAGGCGCCCGGCGAACTGCTCGGAGAAGTGCCCGAGCCCGGAGCCGACCTCCAGCATGGAGCGGCCGACGTGCGGGGCGACGGTCTGGTACTCGTACTCGCGGTAGTTGCGGGCCTCGTCCCCGCCCAGATGGTTCTCCAGCGCGCCCTCTCCGGCGGCGGGCTGGACGACGTCCCCGTCAGGGGCGGGCCCGGCGGCCGGTCCGGCCTTCTTCGGGCCGCTGCCGAGGAGGCTGAGGAGGGTGCCTGCGATGGACTTCTTCTGACCAGATGACTGCATTACTTCCCGCTCGCTGGGTGCGTTGGCGTTCGGCTTCTCGTTCGCCGGACCGTTCCCCCGCCCCGTCGGGACGGCTCGATCTCTGGCGCGAAGGTCGGGTCAGTCTACTCCCGCGCCGAAGCCGGACGCCCCGGGACGGCGGGACGCCCTCTCGCGGCGGCGGCCCGCCGGGCGTGTCGTGCCCGATCTCCCGCCGGGTCAGCCGATGGTCCGGTGCACGTCCTCCCGGCCGCTCGGGCCCGGCTCGGACGGCGCGATCCACGGCCCCGGGATGGACGGGTCCAGGACGCCCTCCTCCACCCAGGCGAAGTCGCCGGCGAGGACGGCCCGCGCGAGCTTGACGTCCATCGCGTCGGTGTTGCGCCACAGCCCCTCGAACAGCTCCTCGACGCGGACGCGCGCCTGGCGGCAGAACGCGTCGGCGAGCAGCAGGGCGGACTTGCCGGGCGCCGTGGCCGGCCCCATGCCGTTCGCGCCCGTGCTGCCGAGCGGCCCCTCCGCGGAGGCGTCGGCGTGGGCGCGGACGCAGACCGCGCTCATCGCGAACAGTTCGGCGCCGATGTCGACCATGCGGCCGAGGAACCCCTGCCGGTACTCCAGGCCTCCCTGCCAGCGTCCCGCCGCGTAGAAGGTCGACCGGGCCAGTTTGCGGGACGCCCGCTCGACGTAGCGCAGGTGCCGGGCCAGCGGGCCGAACTCGGCGTAGGCGTTCGGGCGGTGCCCGGCGCCGGTGACGAGCGTCGGCAGCCAGCGCGCGTAGAACCCGCCCGCCTTCGCCGCGGCCCGCGCCTTGCGCCCGGTGGAGGCGTCCGGGTCGATGATGTCCCCGGCCACCGACAGGTGCGCGTCGACGGCCTCGCGGGCGATCAGCAGATGCATGATCTCGCTGGAGCCCTCGAAGATCCGGTTGATCCGCAGGTCGCGGAGCAATTGCTCGGCGGGCACGCCCCGCTCGCCGCGCGCCGCCAGCGACTCGGCCGTCTCGTAGCCCCGGCCGCCGCGCAGCTGCACCAGCTCGTCGGCGACGCGGCATGCCATCTCCGACGACCACAGCTTGGCCAGGGCCGCCTCGATCCGGATGTCGTTGCGCTCGTCGTCGGCGAGCTGCCCGGACAGGTCGAGCATCGCCTCCATCGCGTACGCGGTCGCCGCGATGAACGCGATCTTGGTCGCGACGGCCTCGTGCTCGCCGACCGGCCGCCCCCACTGCACCCGCTCCCTCGACCACTGCCGCGCGATCCCGGCGGCCCACTTGCCGCCCGCCGCGCAGATCGCGGGCAGCGACAGCCGCCCGGTGTTGAGCGTGGTCAGCGCGATCTTCAGGCCCGCGCCCTCCGCGCCGATCAGGTTCGCCTTCGGGACGCGCACGTCGTGGAACCGCGTGACGCCGTTCTCGATGCCGCGCAGCCCCATGAACGCGTTGCGGTTCTCGACGGTGATGCCGGGCGTGGCCATGTCCACGATGAACGCGGAGATGCCGCCGCGGTGCCCGTCCGACTTCGGCACGCGCGCCATCACCACGACGAGGTCGGCGACGACGCCGTTGGTCGTCCACAGCTTGACGCCGTTGAGGACGTAGCCGTCGCCGTCCGGGACGGCGGTGGACCGCAGCCGCGCCGGGTCGGAGCCGACGTCGGGCTCGGTGAGCAGGAACGCGCTGACCTCCCGGGCGCAGCGCGGCAGCCAGGCGTCCTTCTGCTCCCGGGTCCCGAACATCTTGACCGGCTGCGGGACGCCGATCGACTGGTGCGCCGACAGCAGCGCGCCGAGCGCCGGGCTGACCGACCCTGCCACCATCAGCGCGCGGCCGTAGTAGAGCTGGCTGAGCCCGAGCCCCCCGTACTTCTCCGGGATCTTCATGCCGAGCGCGCCGAGGTCGCGCAGGCCCCGCACCACCTCGTCGGGGATGCGCGCCTCCCGCTCGATCCGCGCCGGGTCGACCTCGGCGGCGCAGAACGCGGAGAGCCGGGTGAGGAACTCCTCGCCCTTCGTCCGCTGCTCCCGCGACGGCCGGGGATGCGGATGGACCAGATCGAGGCGCAGGTCGCCGAGGAACAGCTGCTTGCCGAAGCTCGGCAGCCGCCATTCGGCCTCCCGGGCCTCCTCGGCCACCTTGCGGGCCGTCCGCTCGTCGACGTGCTCGTGGGTTCGCTGGCTCATGTGATCGAAGTTTCCACTGGTCGGAAGCGGAAACCTCCGGCCGGATCAGGCGATCGCCATGTCCTCGAACATGTCGCGCAGGATGAGGAGCCCCTTGGTCAGGGTCTCCCGGTCCGTGGCGAACGACAGCCGGACCGAGCCCTCACCGCCGAACTCGCTTCCCGGGCGGATCGCCACCCCTCGCTCGCGGGCGGTGGCGGCCACCTGCACCGACGTCAGCCGCGGGTCGTGCCCGACGAACGCGTAGAAGGTGCCGTCGGGGGCCCGCAGCCGGGTGCCGGGCACGCCGTCGAGCAGCCGCGTCACCAGCTCGCGTCGCTCCCTGTACTCGTCCAGCATCTGCCGCACGGTCTCCTGGGGCCCGGTGAGAGCCGCCAGCGCCGCGTGCTGCACCGCGGTGTTGAGCGGACCGGCCATGCGGGTGTGCACGACGGCGGCCGCGGCGACCACGTCGGGCGGTGCGACGAGGTATCCGATGCGCCAGCCCGTCATCGCGTACGTCTTGGAGAACGTCTGGACGTACAGCACCCGCTCGGCGAGGCCGGGGATGTCCAGGACGGAGGTGAATCGCCGGGGGTCGTAGACGATCTGGTCGTACGCCTCGTCGGCCAGGACCAGCAGGTCGTGCCGCTCGGCGATGTCCCGCAGCCCGGTCAGCTCGTCCGCCGAGTACACGACGCCGGTCGGGTTGCACGGGTTGCAGATCGCGACCATCCGGGCGCCGGGAGCGGCCGCGGCCACCGCGTCCAGGTCCAGGTGCAGGTCGTCGCGCTGCGGCACGAGGACGGGCTCGCCCCCGGCCATCCGCACCAGGTCGGCGTAGAGGGAGTAGGTCGGGACGGGGATGACGACCCGGTCGCCGGGGTCGACGCAGGCGAGGATCGCCGCGGCCAGGGCTCCGCTGCCGCCGTGGGTGACGAGGACCTGGTCCGCCGCCCGCGCCGGCCGGCCGGGGCCGCCGGCCTGCCGGGCCAGGGCCTCCCGGAGGTCGGGGGCGCCGTTCCAGGCCGCGTAGTGGGTGGCGCCCGCCTCGACCGCAGCGGCGTGCGCCGTGCGGATGTGCTCGGGCGTCGCGAAGTCCGGCTCGCCCGACGCCAGGGAGATCACGTCCGCCGGCGGGCGGGTGGAGGGCCGCAGGGAGTGCCGGAGGACCTCCCGCACGCGGTCCGATGAGGTGAAGACGGTCACGGGCGCTCCTGCTGGCTCATGGCTGACGTTTCCGGTGAGGTGGGGGAGAGGTCGCCGTAGATGTCGGGCCGCCGCTCGCGGGCGACGTCCACGGTGCGGCGGGCATCGGCCAGTGGCCGGTGGTGGAGGCGGGCGCGGACCACGGGATCCCGCGGGCCGTGGGCGCCGGTGAGGATCTGGCCCGTGGGCCCGGTGACCACGCTGAGGCCTGCGAAGTCCGCGCCGTGCTCGCTGCCCAGACGGTTGGCGAGCACGTAGTACGCGGTGCTCTCCCACGCGCGCGTCACCGCGCGGTGGGCGAGGATGTCCGCGGGGACGCCCGGGTCGGGGGCGTAGGCGAAGACGCAGACCAGGATCTCGGCGCCCGCCACGACCTGTAGGCGCGTGGCCTCGGGGAACCGCGAGTCGTGGCAGACGGACAGCCCGACGCGGCCGAGGCCGGTGTCCAGGACGTCGAACCGGTGCCCGGAAGCGAAGTACTTCGGCTCCTGGTCCCACAGGTGCACCTTGCGGTGCGCGCCGATGGTCTCGCCGTCCGGGCCGATGAGGAGGAGCGTGTTGTACAGCTCCTCGCCGCCCCCGCGTTCGGCCAGGCCGACGATGACGTGGGTTCCGGTCTCGCGTGCGACGCGGCCGAGCGTCTCGGTGGTGCGGCCGGGGATGGTGTCGGCGGCGGCGGCCAGCCGGCGCCGGAAGTCGTCGCCGTAGTCCGGCGGGAGGTAGCCGGTGGTGGCCAGTTCGGGGAAGACGACGAGGTCGGTGGGCCGGGCGGCCGCCTCCGCCCGCACGGCGGCGGCCATGGCCTCCAGGTTGCCGGCCAGGTCGAGCGGGCGCGGATCGAACTGGACGATCGCGACGTCGACGTGGTCCTTCATGCCGTGCCGCCTTTCACAGGATCGTCGAGAGGAACCCGCGGGTCCTCTCGTGCAGGGGGTCGGCGATCACGTCGCGCGCGGGGCCGACCTCGACGACGCGGCCCTCGTCCATGAAGACGAGGCTGTCGCCGGCCTCGCGGGCGAACCCGGTCTCGTGGGTGACGACGATCATCGTCATGCCGGTGCGGGCGAGGTCGCGGATCACCGCGAGGACCTCGCCGACGAGCTCGGGGTCCAGCGCGGAGGTGGGCTCGTCGAACAGCATCACCTTGGGGTCCATCGCGAGGGCGCGCGCGATCGCCACGCGCTGCTGCTGCCCTCCCGAGAGCTGCCGGGGATAGCTGCCGGCCTTGTTGGCGAGCCCCACGTCGGCGAGGAGCTTCCTGCCGGTGGCCTCCGCTTCGCCCGGCCTGACCCCCTTCACCCGGATCTGGGCGGCGGTGACGTTCTCCAGCACGGTCATGTGCGGGAAGAGGTTGAAGTGCTGGAAGACCATGCCGATCTGGGACCGCTGGCGGCAGACCTCCCTGCCGCCGAGGTGCTGGAGGCGTCCGCCCCTCCCCTCCCGGTAGCCGACGAGTTCCCCGTCGACCCGGATGCGCCCGGCGTCGATCGTCTCCAGGTTGTGGATGCAGCGCAGGAAGGTGCTCTTCCCGGACCCGGACGGCCCCATCACGCAGACCGTCTCGCCGCGTTCGACCGTCAGGGACACGCCGTTGAGGACGGGCGTGGCGCCGTAGGACTTGTGCACGTTGTCGGCGCGCACCATCGGTTGCTCCATGCGGCCCTCCTCCTAGAGCTTCCGCAGAACGGGCATGCGCCGCTTGAGGGCGGCGAAGCGGTCGATGCCGTCGTCGAGGTGACCGCGTGAGAAGTACCGCTCCACGTAGCGCTGGCCGATCGAGAGGACCGTGACGAGGACGAGGTACCAGATCGAGGCGACGATGAGCAGGGGGATCGTGCCGAAGGTGCGGTTGTAGATGGTCTGGGCTGAGTGCAGGAGTTCGGGCACCGCGATGACGCTCGCCAGGGCCGAGTACTTGAGCATGGCGATGATCTGGTTGCCGGTGGGAGGGACGATCGCCCGCATCGCCTGCGGGAGCACGATGCGCCGGACGACCTGGACGGGGGTGAAGCCGAGCGCCCTGGCGGCGACGGTCTGCCCCCGGTCGACCGAGAGGATGCCCGCGCGGACGATCTCGGCGTAGTACGCCGCCTCGTTGAGGCTCAGCCCGATCACGGCCGCGGTGAAGGACGTCATCACCCGGTTGCTGTCGACGGAGGCGAACTCCGGGCCCCCGAAGGGGATCCCCAGCTTGAAGTGCGGGTAGAGCGTCGCGATGTTGTACCAGAAGATCAGCTGGACCAGGACGGGCGTGCCCCGGAAGAACCAGACGTAGGCGCTCGAGGCGAGGTAGGCCGCCGAGTTGTTCGACAGGCGCATCACGCCGAGGACGATCCCCAGCGCGATCGCGATGAGCATCGACAGGGCGACGAGCTGCGCCGTGACGGCGGTGCCCTTGAGGATCTCGGGCGCGAAGAGGTACTGGCCGACGACGTCCCATTCGAACCCGGGATTGGTGAACAAAGCGTGGGTCAGCCACACCGCCACGAAGGCCACGAGCAGCCAGGCGATCCAGTTGCCCGGTTCCCGGGCGCGGCCGGCCTCGACCGGTGTCGCCTCGCTCGGATCGGGGGGCGGGACGATCTCGTGGGCGCGCGGGCGGTTCGGCCGCCCGCCCCCGGAGGCGGACGGCCGCGCGACGTCAGGACCCTGTTTCATTGCGGATCTCGCTCGTCTTGAGGGCCTGGTCGGTGACCTTCCACCTTTCGAGGATCTTCTGGTAGGTGCCGTCGTTCATCAGGGACAGCAGTGCGGCCTGCACGGCCTTTCCGACCTCGGGCTGCTTCTTGGAGTAGGCGATGCCCGAGAGGGTTCGGGACCCGGGAATCGTCTCCTTGCCCATCACCAGGCCGTTGCCCGAGGTGGCCGCCACGTACTCGCCCACCGCGCGGTTGGTGAGGAAGACGCCGCGCTTGTTGCCCACGGCGAGGATCGTGGCCGCGCTCTTGTCGAAGACGTGGATCGTCATCTTGGGCTTGCCCTTGGCGGCGCACTCCTTCTCGGAGTACTGCCGGGTGAAGTCGAGCGGCCCGGTCCCCTGGGTGCCCACGAAGGTCTTCCCGCACATGTCGCCCGGGGTGACCTGGGGGGAGTAGTCCTTGTGCTGGATGATCCCCAGCGTGTTCTGGATGTAGTCGACGAAGTTCACCGCCCGGAGCCGTTCGGGCGTGGTGACGAGCTGGCTGACCGCCACGTCGTAGCGGCCGTTCTGCACGCTGGGGATGATGGTGTCGGCGCCCAGGTCGGCGATGCTGGTCCTCAGGCCGAGTTTCCTGCCGATCGCCTGGACCATGAGGACGTCGATGCCCGTGGTCTGACCGCTGTCGTCCTTGTAGGAGAACGGCGGCCAGTCGAGCTCGCTCGCCACCTTCAGGGTGCCGGACTTCTTCATCGCCTCCGGCAGTTCGGCCTGCGCCTTCTTGTCGACGGCTATCGCGTCGATCTTGAGGGCCGCCCCGGTGTCGGGTCCCTTGCCGTCCTCGGCGGAGGTGACTCCGCAGGCCGTCAGGGCCACCGCCGCGGAGACGGCCAGGAGCAGCGCGCGGTCACGTCGTGGAGAGTGTCGCAGTACGTTCATGAGGTCCTCGTTCGGGTGGTGCTGTGTCCTCGGCGCCCGCCGTAGGAGGACGGCTCGGGCATGGTCCAGTCGTCCAGCAGGGACGGCTCGAGATCGAAGATCTCGATGTGCAGGGGGCGGCAGTGCTCGGTGGTGTCCTGCGCGCCCGGTCCCCAGCGGGGCTGGGACAGGTCGCCGCCGCGGCAGTTCGACAGCGCGCACAGCAGGGGGATCTCGGCCAGGAACTCGATGTGGTCGCCGGCCTTCGCGGGGGACGCCGCGGTGTAGTACTTCCCGTCGACCAGCCCCGTCAGCTGGAAGACGTTCAGCACGTCGTGCACGTCCATCTCGCCCAGCCCGAACGGCTCCACGGCGGAGACGAGGTTCGTGTGGCAGTGGTCGTCCACGTCCTCGCCGGTCAGCAGCTTCTTCATGTGCGGGTCGCAGCGGGAGCCGAGCAGGTCGTGGCAGCCGCCGCCGTACTCGTCGACGCCGTAGGCGACGCTGTCACCGGTGATCGTCAGCATCGGCCGCAGGTAGGGCAGGCAGGACCACAGGCGGTCGCCGGTCGTGACGTGCGTCCCCTGGATCTGGCGGGTCCGCGCGGCCCAGAACCGCTCGCGCGGGTTCTCCGCGTTGAAGAAGTTGAAGTCGCCGACCTGCGGGCCTTCGGGCGTCGACACCCGGCAGACCTGGCCCGCCTCGACGCGCCACGCCTTCCCCGTGCGGATGGGGAGGGTGAACTCCTCGACCAGGGTGCGCCGGTCGGTCGCCTTGCCGATCGCCTCGTACATCGCGGTGTCGGTGTACTTGTCCGGCAGGATGCCGGTCGGATAGATCGGCTCGGGGCGCTGAGAGGTGGTCATTCGCCGTCTCCGCTCGTGATGGTCATGACGAGATTGCCCATGTCGTCGACCCGGACTGATCCGGAGGGGCCGACGACGACCGTCGACTCGGTCTCCTCGATCAGCGCGGGCCCGCTGACGGTGCCGCCCGGGGCGAGGGCCGCCCGGCGGTACACCGGTGTGTCCGTGTAGTCGCCGATCTCCGCGAAGTACGCGGGGCGGGAGCCGACGGGGTCCGTGGAGTGCGCGGTGGCGCCGGTGGCCAGTTCCACGGTCTTCACCACGGGCGAGGAGAGCGCGCGCAGCCGCCAGGAGATGACCTGGGCGGGCATGTCCTTGAGGACCCGGTCGAACCGGGTGCGGTACTCGGTCTCGAAGGCCTCGACCAGGCCGGCCGTGTCGTGGCCGCGGACGACGTCCAGCGGGATCGGCACCGTCAGCTCGTATCCCTGGCCCACGTACCGCATGTCGGCCGCGGCCTCCAGCCTGACGTCCGCGGGGTCGACGTCCGCCTCGTCGAGCTGGGCGCGCGCCTGGCCCTCCAGGTCCTTCAGGACGGCGTCCACGGCGTCCCAGTCCGGTTCGTCGAGGGGGACGACCAGCGACGTCGTGCACTCGACGGCACGGGGCGCCACCAGCATGCCGATCGCGGACGCGACACCGGCCCCGCGCGGGAAGACGACCTCCCCGATGTGGAGGAGCCGGGCGACGTCGTAGGCGTGCACGGGCCCGGCCCCGCCGAAGGCGACCATCCGGTAGCGGCGCGGGTCGCGCCCCTGCTCGGAGATGTAGAGGCGGGCCGCGGTCGCCATGGCGTTGTTGACGACGTCGGCGATGCCGGCGGCCGTGGCGCGCCTGTCGGTGCGCAGGCCGGCGGCCAGCGCGTCGAGGGCCCGTCCCGCGGCGGCGGTGTCCAGCGTCATGGCGCCGCCGAGGAAGCTGTCCGGTGCGAGGTAGCCGAGCTCCAGGTCCGCGTCGGTGACGGTGGGCTCGGTGCCGCCCTTGCCGTAGCAGGCGGGGCCGGGGACGGCGCCGGAACTGCGCGGGCCGACCTTGAGCAGCCCGAGGTCGTCGATCCAGGCGATGCTGCCGCCGCCGGCGCCGATCTCGATGAGGTCGACGGTCGGGACCCGGACGGGGAACCCGCTGCCCCGCTTGAAGCGGTGGGCGCGGGCCACCTCCATCAGGTGGGTGCGCGCGGGCGCGCCGTCGTGGACCAGGGAGACCTTCGCGGTCGTCCCGCCCATGTCGAACGCGACCACGTCCTCGAACCCGCAGGTCGTCGCCATGTGGGCGGCGGCCATGGCGCCGGCGGCCGGTCCGGACTCGACCAGGGCGATCGGCCGTTCGGAGGCGGCGCGGGCCGTGGTGATGCCGCCGTCGGACAGCATGATCATCGGTGGGGTGCCGAGCCGGTCGGCGAGCCGCCGCAGGTACCGGGTGGCCAGCGGCTGCACGAAGGCGTTGGCGGCCGCGGTGGAGAACCGCTCGTACTCCCGGATCTCGGGCGCCACGTCGGCGGAGGCGCAGACCGTGAGCTCGGGGAACGCCTCCCGCAGGATCTCGGCCGCGCGCCGCTCGTGCACCCCGTTGCGGTAGGAGTTGATGAACCCGACGGCGACCGCCCGCACGCCCTGGTCGAGGAGCCGGCGGCCGGCCTCGCGCACCGCGTCCTCGTCGAGCGGCTCGACCTCGGAGCCGTCCGCCCCGATCCGCCCGTCCACCGTCAGCCTCAGGTGCCGGGGCACCAGCGCCTCGGCGCGGCGCAGGAACAGGTCGAAGGTGTCGTAGCGCAGCTCGTTGGCGATCTCCAGGACGTCGCGCCACCCGGTGGTGGTGATCAGTCCGGTCGGTGCGCCGCGGCGCTCGATCAGCGCGTTGGTGACGAGGGTCGTGCCGTGCACGACGAGCGGGGCCCCGCCGAGGGCGTTCAGTCCGTCGATGATGGCGTCGGTCGGGTCGTCCGGGGTGGTGGGGAGCTTGTGCACCTCCACCACGCCGCGGACGGGGTCGTGGACGGCGACGTCGGTGAACGTTCCGCCGACGTCGACTCCGGCGATTCTGGGTACCTGGTTCTCGTTCACAGTCCGTAGACCTCCCGGGCCGCGGTCTCCGAGACGAGTCCGGCATGGACGTCGGCCCGGACGGCGTCGCGGTCGCGCTCGGCCGGGTCGCCGTAGCCGCCGCCGCCCGGATAGTCGATGTTGATCCGGTCTCCCGGACGGATCCTGCTGCGTCCCTTGAGCGGGAAGCCGTCGCCGCGGCCGTTGACCGTCACCCGGGAGGCCCCGCCCGGGTGGCCGCCGAGGATGCCCTCGGGGCGGTTGCGGACGTGTTCCACGAAGAGGGAGAGCGTGCACTCGCCGGGGGCGAGCAGCTCGATCTCGACGTTCTGCCCGAGCCCGCCGCGGAACATGCCCGCGCCGCCGGAGTCGGGGAGGAGTTCCTTGCGCCGGATCCGCAGCGGAGCGGTGGCTTCCAGGGCCTCCATGGAGCCGGCCTCGATGTTGGAGGGGAAGCACGTCGTGGACAGGCCGTCGGCGACCGGGCGGGCCCCCATGCCTCCGTTGATGAACGGGATGGCGGTGAACTGCCTCCCGGACTCGTCGCGCGGGCCCGAGATCACGGCGCGCAGCGACGGTGCGCTGCCCGATTCGGCGATCACCCGGTCGGGGATGACGGGCGCCAGGGCCTTGTAGAGGGTGATGGCCAGGCAGTGGCCGACGAGCTGGCGGGCGTTGACCGGCGCGGGGTAGCGCGGGTTGAGGATCGAACCCTCGGGGGCCGAGACGGTGATGCAGCGGTAGGAGCCCTCGGCGCGCGGGGTGTTCGGGTCGAGCACGCACTTGAGCGGATAGCAGGTGTACGCGTCGGTGTAGGGCTTGACCACGTTGAGCGCTCGCGTCACCTCGGGAGAGGTGCCGGTGTAGTCGACCGTCATGGCGTCGCCCTGGACGGTGACGGCGACCTCCAGATGGACGGCCTCCCCGTCCATCGTCCCGTCGAGGTCGTGGGCGGCGCGGTAGGTCCCGTCGGGGATCGCGGCCACCGCCCGGCGCATCGACTGCTCGGAGAGCCGGCAGATCTCACCGGAGATCTCGTCGAGGGACTCGACGCCGGTCTCGTCGGCGAACTCGACCAGGCGCTGGGCGGCGGTCCTGCCGGCGGTGACCTGCGCCATCAGGTCCCCGACCACCTCGACCGGCATGCGCAGGTTCGCCCGCAGGATCCTCAGCAGCGTCTCGTTGAGTTCGCCCTGCTCGATGAGCAGCATCGGCGGGATGAACATGCCCTCCTCGTAGACCGAGCGGGTGTCGGCGGACCAGAGGGCGCCGCTGATGTCGGCCATGTGGGCGATGCTGCCGGTCCAGCCGAGGAGGCGGCCCTCCCGGAAGACCGGGGCGACGACCGTCACGTCGGGCAGGTGCCCGGAGGTGATCCAAGGGTTGTTCGTGCAGGCCACATCGCCGGGCCGCCACTGGTCGGCGGGGCGCCAGGCGAGCATCTCCGCGAGGGTCACGCCCATCGTCATGTTGAAACTCGGGATGCCGATGGTGTTCTCGGCGATCGCGTTGCCGCGGGCGTCGAAGACGACGCAGGCGAAGTCGTTGGACTCCGTGACGATGGGCGAGAAGGCCGTTCGTTTCAGCGTCGTCGCGGCCTCGTCGGCGATGGCGATCAGCCGGCTCCAGAGGATCTCCAATGTGATCGGATCGATGCGCGCAGAGGGCGCCAGCTCCTCATCGGCGGCGCCGATGTCGACTGCGGTCATAGCCCACTCCCTCCGTTGACCTGGGTAAAGGTGGGTGGCCCTATGGTTGGCGCGCCCCCGGCGCGCTGTCAACTATTCTGGCGAACAATTTTGTGCACCCAGATTGTTGACAATCCGTCGAGCACCTCACATGCTGAAGTCGGCCCGCCACTTGAGGCGCCCCGCCGCACCCCCGAAGAGTCCTCCCGGGTCGGCGGGCGAGGAGCCCCCAGAGATGAGGTAGAGCATGTCCACACGTCCGCCGGAGAGCCCGGCATCGCTTCTGGTCGTCAGCGCCCACGCCGGCGACTTCGTCTGGCGCGCGGGAGGCGCGATCGCGCTGGCCGCCGAACGGGGCGAGAGAGCCACCGTCGTCTGCCTGAGTTACGGCGAGCGCGGCGAGTCCGCCCGCGCCTGGCGTGAGGGCAGGCGGCTGGACGAGATCAAGGAGATCCGGCGCGCCGAGGCCGAGAACGCCGCGAAGGCCCTCGGCGCCGAGGTCGTCTTCCTCGACGCCGGCGACTACCCCCTGCGGGAGACCCCCGAGCTGGTCGACCGCCTCGTCCGCGTCTACCGCGACGTGGCCCCGAGCGTCGTCCTGACCCACACGCTCGCGGACCCCTACAACGGCGACCACCCGGCCGCCGCCCGCATGGCCCTGCAGGCGCGCGTCCTCGCCCAGGCGATCGGGTACGACGCGCCGGGCGACCCTCTCGGCGCCCCGCCGGTGTTCTGCTTCGAACCGCACCAGCCGGAGATGTGCGAGTTCCGCCCCGACGTCCTGCTCGACATCACGTCCACGTTCGAGCGCAAGCGCGCCGCGATGGAGTGCCTGCCCGCCCAGCAGCACATGTGGGACTACTACACCGATCTGGCCCGGCGGCGCGGCGTGCAGCTGAAGCGGAACGCGGGGCCGAACCTCGGCCTGCCGCACGCCACGATGGGCGAGGCCTACACGCGGCTCTACCCGCAGGTCACGGGGGCGCTGGCATGAGCGGCGGCCGGATCCGGGAGGAGTCCTGATGGAGAACGTGATCGTCACCGACCCGCCGCGCGCCCCGCTGGACCGGGTCGACGCGCTGGCCGCCCACGGCGTGGCCACCGTCCACGAGGCGCTGGGCCGCGCCGGGTACCTCGGGCCGGGCATCCGGCCGGTGCATCTCGGCTCGCGCATCGGCGGGACGGCCGTCACCGCGCTCTGCTGGCCCGGCGACAACCTCATGGTCCACGCCGCCGTCGAGCAGTGCCGCCCCGGCGACGTCCTGGTCGTCGCGACGACCTCGCACTGCGCGGACGGCCTGTTCGGGGAGCTCTTCGCCACGGCGCTGATGAAGCGGGGGGTGCGCGGGCTGGTCACCGCGACCGGGGTCCGCGACGTCGACGACCTGCACCGCCTCGGCTTCCCCGTGTGGTCCGCCGCGGTCAGCGCGCAGGGATCCGTCAAGGCCACGGGTGGGTGCGTCAACACGCCCGTCGTCATCGGCGGGCAGACGATCCGCCCGGGGGACGCCGTCCTGGCCGACGACGACGGGGTGGTGTGCGTCCCCCGGGCCGCGGTCGACCGGGCGCTGGAGGCGTCCCAGGCTCGCGCGGACAAGGAGGAGGCGGCACGCGCCGCCTTCCGGGAGGGCGAACTCGGCCTGGACCGGTACGGGTTGCGGGCCACGCTCGTCCGGCTCGGCGTCCGCTATGTCACCGCCCAGGAGTACGCCGCGGAGCGCGCGGCCGAGGACCGCGCGATCGGGAGCGCCTCGTGACGGCGGGAACGGCGGACGGCGGCGTGCCCTGCATGCTCATGCGCGGGGGCACGTCCAAGGGCGCGTACTTCCTCGCCGGCGACCTTCCCTCCGACCCCGCGGAACGGGACGATCTGCTGCTGCGCGTCATGGGCACGCCCGACCCCAGGCAGATCGACGGGCTGGGCGGGGCGACTTCCCTGACCAGCAAGGTCGCGGTCGTCTCGCGCTCCACCAGTCCCGGCGCCGACGTCGACTACCTCTTCCTCCAGGTGGGCGTGGACGAGGCCGTGGTGAGCGACCGGCAGAACTGCGGCAACCTCCTGGCGGGCGTGGGGCAGTTCGCCGTGGAGCGGGGGCTCGTTCCGGCCGGCGACCCCGAGACCGTGGTGCGCGTCCGCATGGTCAACTCCGGCAGCGTGGCCCGCACGCGCTTCCCCACCCCGGGAGGCGCCGTGCGGTACGCCGGCGGCACCGCGATCGCCGGCGTCCCGGGGACGGCGGCGCCGGTCGTGCTGGAGTTCGCCGACACCGTCGGGTCGGCGACCGGCCGGCTGCTCCCCACGGGCAGCGTGCGGGACGTGGTCGACGGGATTCCCGTCACCTGCGTCGACAACGGCATGCCGGTGGTCGTCGTCGCCGCCGCGTCGCTCGGCCTGAGCGGCCACGAGTCCCACGATGCGCTGGCCGCCGACCGGCGGCTGCTGGAACGCGTCGACCGGTTGCGGATCCGGGCCGGTGCGCTGATGGGGCTGGGGGACGTCACCTCGTCGTCCGTCCCGAAGACCACGCTGGTGGCCGAGCCGGGGGACGGCGGCATGCTCGCCACCCGGACGTTCATCCCCGTCAGCCCGCACACCGCGATCGGCGTGCTGGGCGCCATCTCCGCCGTGACCGCCGTGCGCCTGCCCGGCGCCGTCGGCCACGACCTCACCGCGTCCTGGCCGGCCGGTGGCACCCGCGTGGACGTCGAGCACCCGACGGGGCACCTGGTGATCGAGGTGGACGTCGACCCGGCCGCCGAGCCGCCGGCGGTACGGCGCAGCGGCGTCGTGCGGACGGCGCGCAAGCTGTTCGACGGGACGGCGTTCCCCCGCGGCTGAGGCGCCCGGCCGCCGGCGGCCTCACTCGGCCGGGAGCGGTCCCAGCGCCAGCTCGTCGCCCTCGCCGAGGGCCCTGATCACATCGAGGACGTGCTCGCGCATGGCCGCCTCGGCGGCCTCGGCGTCCCCGCCGGCGACGGTCGTGATGATCCGCAGATGCTGGGGCAGGGACTCTCCCGGCCGCCCGGGGCGCAGGGCCAGCCGGAAGCGGTGCCGGACCAGCTGCGCGTGCATGCCCTCCAGCATCTCCATCGCGACCGGCTGGGCCGCGATCTCCCGGATCCGGGCGTGCAGCCGCTCGTTCAGCTGCGAGTACCGGAGCGGGTCCCCGTCCCGGACGGCCGCCTCCATGCTCGCGCCGATCGCGCGCAACTCCCCGGCCTCGTCCTCGGTGACGTTCTGCGCGGCCTTGCGCGCGCACAGACCCTCCAGCACCATGCGGCACTCGTACATCGCGATCGCCTCGGCGACGGTGATCACGCGGACCCGGGCCCCGCGGTTCCTGATCCGCTCGACGAGTCTCTCGGCGGTGAGCTCCACCAGCGCCGTGCGGACGGCCGCCCGCTTCACCTGGAGCAGTTCGGCGAGATCGCCCTCCACCAGCCGCTGCCCCGGGGCCATCTCGCCCGCGAGGATCAGCGCGCGCAGCCGGTCGGCCGGGCTCTGGTCATCGGCGGCACGACCGCTCCCTCGGGACACCAACGGGGACTCCCCTCCGGATGCCCGCCGGGACTCGACGGGTGCCTATATTCGCACCAATATTAGCGCCATTTTCTCCGGCACCGAGGGCGCGGGGGTGGTTCGCGTCGCGGCCCGGGGCGTCCGGACCGCCGGGTCAGCGCGTGGCCAGGCCGTCCACCTCGGCCGCGAAGAGCTCCGCCGGGTCGAAGCCCATCCCGGCGAAATGGCCCGCGAGCTCCAGGGACAGGACGCCGTGGCAGCGGGTCCAGAACGTCAGGGCGCGGTGCAGGGCCGCGGGCGGCGCCGGATGATCGCCCGCCCAGTCGCGGTGGCCCTCCAGATGCGCTCCGAACGGCGTGGCGGGCTCCTCCGGGAAGGAGGCCGCGCAGGCGTCGAGCAGGATCGCCATGATCTCGTCCGAGACGGCCGTGGTGTCGTCCGGCGCGTGGTAGCCGGGCACGGGGGTGCCGTAGACGAGGAAGTACCGGTGAGGGTCTTCCAGGGCCCAGCTCCGCACCGCGTGCGCGAGGCCCGCCAGGCCGGCGCCCGCCTCGGACGCGGAGCGCAGCGTGCCGGCGAGGCTCCGGTACGCGTCCCGGACGAGCTCGGTGATCAGCTCGTCGCGCCCGGCGTAGTAGCGGTAGAGCGCGGGCCCGCTCATGCCCACCCGCTTGGCGATCGCGTTGAGGGAGAGCGCGGACGCGCCCGCCGCGGCGATCTGCTCCCACGCGCGTTCCTTGATCTCCGCACGCACCTGCGCCCGGTAGCGCTCGCGCGGGCTCCCGGTCTCCGCCGCCGCCATGACGGGCCCCTCTCCGCCGCCGAAGCTACACCGCCAAGAATTAGTTAGAAGGTATCACTGAACCCGTTGACGCCCGGCGGCCCGTGCGGTTATAACTTCTAACGAAAGCAGGAGCTTCTATCGAAAGGAACGCCATGTCCAGTCGTCCCTTCCCGGTCCCGTCCGGCCGGCGGACGCGCGCGACCGTGATCACGCTCTCGCTCGCCGCCGCCGGACTGCTCGCGGGAACCGTCATTGCCGCCCACGCCGCTCCGGTCCACGCCGCTGCCCGCCATGGCGGGGCTCGGCCTGACGGGGCCAAGCCGCAGTGCCGCGGGGAGGGCGTCGACCCCGCCGCCCGCATCCGCTACCGGACCGACATCCTGATCAAGGCGCCGCTGAGCACCGTCTTCGAGCTCCAGACGGACGTGGAGCGCTGGCCGGACTGGCAGCGGCCCGTCCTGTCCATGGAGCGCCTCGACCCGGGCCCCCTCCGCAGAGGGTCGCGGTTCCGGTGGACCACGCCCGCGCCCCCCACCCCGACGACGCCCGCCACGACGCTGACGATCACCTCCACCGTCCGGCAGCTCCGGCACGGCGGCTGCATCCTGTGGAGCGGCCCCGCGATCGGCGACGGGGTCCGCATCGACGAGGGCGTCCACCTGTGGACCTTCACCAGGGTCAGGGGAGGCGTCCGCGTGCACACCGAGGAGACCTGGACCGGCGACCAGGTCGAAGCGGACGTCCCCCTGGCCACCGAGATCCTCGGGCAGGGGCTGCGCGCCTGGCTGGACGACCTGAAGGCCGCCGCCGAGGCCCGCGCCGGCCACCGCCGGTGACGAAGCGCCGCCGGTGACGAGGCGCCGCCGCTACTGGGCCGCGAGCTCGGTGGTGGCGCGCCCGCCGTTCCAGAGCTCGGCGACGTGATAGGCGAAACGGTCGTACAACCCGTCTTCTTGCTGCCGCTTTATGTGGAACATGGGGGAGTCATGGCCCACGAGAAAGGCGAGATGCGGCGTGACCAGCATTTCGTCGTCGAAGACGAAGACGCTCATGGCGATGTGCTCGTCACCGAAGCGCATGTCGATGCCGGGGGTTTTCAGGATCTTGGCCAGCTCGTCGAGAGTGACCTTGATCCGCGTGCTCACGGTGAGCGGAACGGATTCGAGTTCCTCGCGGCGCCGGGTGGTCTCGCTTTCGGGATCTCCGAGCAGGAATCGGATCTCGCAACCGCGTTCGGCCTTGCGGCGCAGCGCGGCCCCGAGATTGGGGATCTCCAGCCAGAGGAAGTAGTTGGTGTAGCCGGCGAAGGTCAGTTCCCTGGTCGCTCCGCTGATGAGGCGGCGCCAGACGGCTCTGGGGCAGGCGGAGCGGTAGGGGTACACCGCGACGACCTCGCGGTCCGCTCCGATCTTCATGTTCTTGCGGATGGCGTCGGGCCACAACATGCCCTCATCAACTCCCAAGGCGTCCGAGGCCGCCCAGCGGTGACGCGGGTGTGGCGTGCGACCTTCCTCGGCCACCCACCGGGCCACCGTCTTCGCGTCCACCTGACATGCTTCGGCGAGATCCCGCTCCGTCAGTCTCGCACGGGTCATGGCCTGTCGTAGCGCGTCATTGGTCACGCCTGCAACCCCTCTAACGGACGGGCGGGACGTTCTCAAAATTAACTCGAAAACGTTCTGGACGTCCCGGGAACGGTGTTCATTCGTCCACTCTCCGTGACCGATCCTCGAGTTTCGAGACGAGGCGGGCCCGGACGCGGGAGATCACCCCGGCCGGACCCTTGACCGGAAGGGCAATTCCGGCCATGGCGGATATCGCGGGCGAACTGCTGGAGAAACCGGCGGAGGCGTTACCGGAGGGGCGGGGCCGCGCCGGGGCGGCCGGGTGAGCGCCCGCGCCGTCGCCGACCACGGGCTGGACACGGCGTTCCTGGCGGCGTGGACGGCCCCGGCCCAGGTCCGGATGCAGCTGTCGCTGCGGCTCGCCTCCTGGGGCATGGCTGGCATCACCGGGGACGTGGCGCTGATCGCCAGCGAGCTGGTGACGAACGCGGTCCGGCACGCGGGCGACGGAGAGATCCGCGTCCGGTTCACCCGGGAGGCGCGCGGGGTCCTCCTGGAGGTGTGGGACGCCTGCGACCGGCGGCCGGTGTGCAGGCGTCCGGCGCCGTCCGCGGACGCCCCGCCGCGGACCCCGGCCCCCGACCCGGGCTACGACTACGGCATGGGCGGCCGCGGCCTGCTGATCGTCGAGGAGCTGGCGGCGCAGTGCGGCGTGGTCCCCACCGAGCCGCGCGGCAAATGGGTCTGGGCCCGGGTCGCCCTGTGAGGAGTTCCGGGCGCGGGCGTGCAACCTTTCGCGGGGGCCGGCGCATCAGGAAGGTGTGGAGCAGTCGAGGAGCGCGCGGTCGGCGAGCCGTGACGAGGAGTTCACCGCCTACGTGACGTCGCGGATGGCGTGGTTACGCAGGGTCGCGTACCTGCTGTGCCAGGACTGGCACCGGGCGGACGACCTCGTCCAGTCCGCGATCACGCGCCTGTACCTGCACTGGCGGAAGGCGTCGGCGGCCGAGAACCTCGACGGCTACGCGCGGACGGTGCTGGTCAGGGTGTTCCTCGCCGAGCAGCGCGGCGGCTGGCGGCAGCGGGTCCGGGTCGTCGACCGGATGCCGGACGAGGCCGCCGAGTCCGCCGACCACGCGGGCCGGATCGACCTGCGGTCGGCGCTGGCGGCGCTGCCTCCGAGGCAGCGGGCCGCCGTGGTGCTGCGGTTCTACTGCGACCTGTCGATCGAGCAGGCCGCCGGCGTCCTGGACTGCTCGGCCGGGACGGTCAAGAGCCAGACCGCGCGCGGTCTGGACGCGCTGCGGCGCGCACTGGAGCCGGCATGGGATCTCGCGGAAGGGGAGAAGCCGGCATGAACGACCTCAAGGAGAGCCTGGAACGCCTCGCGGACGCCCCCGCCCCCGCCTCGGCCGTGGACGTCGCGGCGGCGGTGGCGCGGGCCCGGCGGATCCGGCGGACGAGGAGGGCGGCCGCCGCCGTCGTCGCCGTGGGCGTCACCGCGGCCGTCGCGGTGGTCGCGCTGCTCCCGTCGTCCGGTGACCGTTCGAGCGGGGTGGTGGTCACGGCCAAGTATCCGAGCCCGCTGGTGGAGAAGGCCGCCTTCGGGTGGCTGCCCCCCGGCTACGCGCGGACGCGGGTCACGCAGGACGAGCAGCGTGCGACGGTGTTCACGGCGTCCGCCGGGCGCGGGCCGGGGAGCATGGCGATCGAGTTGAGCGTGCTCCCGCCGGGGGTGCGGCCGGGCGTCCCGCGGCTGCCGGGAGGACGCAAGGGGCGCCTGACGAGGGCGGCGCCGGTCAACGGGCGCCCCGCCTACTGGTCGATCAAGCCCGGCGGCCCGGGGTCGGCCCAGGTGGCGGCGGAGTTCCGGTGGGAGTACCGCCCGAAGACCTGGGCGCTGCTGTCGGTCAACGACCGCGCCGTCGCCGACTCGGCGACCGTCCAGCGCATCGCGGCGGGGGTGGGCTTCGACGGCGGACGGCCGGCGGCGTTCCCCGTGCGCGTCACCGGGCTCCCGGGCGGGTTGAAGATCACGAGGGTCTGGGCCGGCACGCTTCCGGACGCCATGTTCTCCTTCGCCGTCCCCGGGCGGGACGGCGAGCTGATCATCTCCCTGACCCCGGCCCGTCCGCGCGGCCGGTCCTCCGACGCCAACACGACCGTCGACGGGCATCCGGCGTTCGACACGCGGCTGCCGCACCCCGGGCCGACGATCGGCCGGGTGCCCGCGTCGAAGTCGCAGATCCTCAATGTCTACGGGGTGCGGGGGTTCGACGTCGGCCTCCAGGCGACCGGGGAGCCGCTGCGCCGCCTCCAGGCCGGGGGCGGACTGACGGGCCTGTACCGCCGGACCACTCCGCTCGGCGCCGACCCGGCCCGCTGGACGACCGAACCGTTGCGCTGAGCGCCCGTTTTGTGCCTGGGGCGTCGTTCGGCGATGCTTGGGGAGTGTCAACGGAGACTCTGAACAGCGCCGCCGAGCTGCGCGCCTTCCTGCACGGCCTGCCGGGTGTGGACCAGGTCGGTGCGGAGGAGCGGGCGGCGCGGCTCGCCACCCGGTCGGTCAAGACGTCGGCGAAGGCCGAGGCGATCGATCTGGCGATCTCGATGGTGGATCTGACCACGTTGGAGGGTGCGGACACGGCGGGG
>NZ_JBEZJI010000052.1:0-66615 GCF_040649435.1 Actinomadura sp. NPDC048955 | reverse complement strand
GCCAACCCCGTCTCCGGGCCCTTCTTCAACTTCTCCACACCCGAACCCACCGGCGTCGTCGCCGCCATCGCACCCGACTCACCCCTACTCGGCCTAGTGTCCGTCCTGGCCCCCGCCATCGTGTCCGGCAACACCACCGTCGTGGTCGCCTCCGAACCGGCGCCGCTGCCCGCGATCACCCTGGCCGAGGTGCTCGCCACCTCCGACCTGCCAGGCGGTGTCGTCAACATCCTCACCGGCCACCGCACCGAAATCGCACCCTGGCTCGCCGCCCACATGGACGTCAACGCCATCGACCTCACCGGCGCGCTCCCCGAGCACGTCCAGGAGCTGGAGGACAAGGCCGCCGGGAACCTCAAGCGCGTTCTTCGCCTCGCGGGCGACTGGTCCGAAGAGCCGGGAACCGCACGCCTGACCGCGTTTCTGGAGACCAAGACCGTCTGGCATCCGGTGGGCGTCTGAGCTGATATGACGCTGCGTGTGTAGAGGGTCACGAAGTGTGGAATAGATCTCCCCGTAACTGATCACAGTGGGGGGAGATCAGTGCCTACCAGAACCGCATCGCGTACGGCGAGCCGAGGGTCGGCCGCCCGTACGAAGAGCACATCAGCGACCAAGTCCACCGCCGCGAAGAAGCCGGCGACGAGACGGACCTCGGCGGCGAAGGCGCCGTCGCGGTCCACGACCAGCCGCACGACCACGACCAGGAGCACCGCGGCGAGGAAGCCGGCGGCGTCCAGCCGCTCGGTGTCGTCGTCGACGGCCGCGACCCGCGTCACCAAGGCCGCGAGCCAGGCCAAGACCGCCGCGACGCAGATGAAGTCGGTGGCGACCAAGGCGTCCTCGTCGGCCAAGGCCATGACGGCGATGACCAAGGCGATGACCAGCGCGACCAAGGCCATGTCCGACGCCGCCAAGGCGATGGACGCGGCGGCGAAGGTCATCACCACCACCGCCAAGTCGACGGGGACCCGCGCCACGACGGCGCGCAGGTCCACGGCGGCGAGCCGGACCGGCACGAGCCGGACCACGGCCCGCAAGTCCACCACGGCGGCGTCGAGCCGGTCGAGGACGACGGCGGCGGCCCGGACGGGCGCCGCGAAGACGTCCACGGCGCGCAAGACGACGTCCAGGGCGGCCACGTCCCGGACGGCGGGCGCGGCCAAGACGACGGGCACCGCCAGGACGTCGGGCACCGCGAAGACGGCGGGCGCCGCCAAGACGGCGGGCACGGCCCGGAAGACGGCCGCGCCCAAGTCCCGGACGAGCGCCGCCCGCAAGTCGACGTCGTCGCGGACGTCCGCGAGCACGAAATCGGGCACCGCGAAGGGGTCGGCCAGATCGGGGACGACCAAGTCCGCGTCGTCGGCCCGCAAGACGCCGGCCGCGCGGACGGCCGCCGCGCGGCCGGCGCCGCCGCCGCCCGTCGTGGAGCCGAAGACCAATTCGCTCCAGCATTCGACGCGGACGGACGGCGGGTTCCTGAGCGGGCTCACCGACGTCGGCCGCGAGCGCTGAGACACCGATGGACGAGAAGGACATCCTGGCCCGCATCGACGAGTATGTGGGGGAGGAGCGGCGGCTCCGCGAGCGGTACCAGCGCGACGAGCTCGACCGCGAGGAGGAGCACCGGCGGCTGGAGCGGCTGGAGGTCGCGCTCGACCAGTGCTGGGACCTGCTGCGCCGCCGCCGGGCCAGGCTGGAGGCCGGTGAGGGCCCCGGCGGCGACGAGGTCCGGCCGCCGGACGAGGTCGAAGGCTACCTGCAGTGACGCCGCCTCGGCCGAGGCGCCCGCTGCGGTTCGGCCTGTCCCTGACCCCGGACGCCTCCGCTCCGCTGCTCCGCACCGCGCAGGAGGCGGACCGGTGCGGGCTCGACCTGCTCGGGATCCGCGACCGGCCGTACCGGCGCGACACCGCCGACGCGCTCGCGCTGATGGCGGCCGTGCTGGCCGGCACGTCCCGGATCCGGGTGCTGCCCGCGGTGGCGTGCCTGCCGCTGCGACAACCCGCCGCGCTCGCCAAGGCGATCGCGACGATGGACCGGCTCAGCGGCGGCCGCGCCGAGCTCGGCCTCGGCGCGGGGATGGAGCCGGGCGGCGTCGAGGCCTACGGCGGGCCGCGCCTTGACGGTGCCGCGTCGCGCCGCGCCCTGGAGGAGGCCGTGCAGCTCATCCGGCTGCACTGGAGCGACCAGAACGGGCTGCGGTTCGCGGGCGAGCACTACCGGTTCGCGGCGGCGCAGGCGGGCCCGGCGCCCGCGCACCAGATCGGCATCTGGCTCGGCGTCACCGGGCCGCGCGGCCTCGACCTGGCCGGGAGGGTCGCCGACGGCTGGATCGCGCCGTCGTCGCTCGTCCCGCCGAAGCGGCTCGCGGACGGGCAGCGCCGACTCGACGAGGCCGCGCTGAGGGCCGGTCGGGAGCCCGGCGAGATCCGCCGCGTCTACGTCCTCGAAGGGGACGTCGACGGGCGGGAGTCGCGGGGCTTCCTGCACGGCCCGCCGCGCCAGTGGATCTACGAGCTGACCGAGCTGGCCGTCGGGCACGGCGTCGACTCGTTCCTGTACGGCGGCGATCCCGGGCAGCTCCAGGTGTTCGCCATGGAGATCGTCCCGGCCGTCCGGGAGCAGGTCACCCGCGAACGGGCCGGGCCCGCGCAGGGCCCCGCACAGGCCGAGCCGCGGCCCGAGGCTCAGCCCCGGGCCGGTCAGCCCTCGCCCCACGGCACGAGCGTGCCGTGACGCGCGGCGCCGCCGCCGGCGCCCGCCTCACATGCGCTCGGGGGTGGGGACGCCGAGCAGGCCGAGGCCGGTGACGAGCGTGCGCAGCGTCGCCGCGCACAGCGCCAGCCGCGACGCCCTCGTCTCCTCGTCGGGCGCCTTCAGCACCGGGCAGTTCTCGTAGAACGTCGTGTAGGCGTCGGCGACCGAGTAGACGTAGCTCGCCAGCCGGTGCGGCTCGGCGGTCTCGCCGGCCTGCTTCAGCACGGCGCCGAACCCGAGCAGCTCCAGCGCCAGCGCGCGCTCGGCCGGGTGGGTGAGCGTGATCGGGCCGGTCGCGTCCTCGGGGGCCAGGCCGCCCTTGCGGAAGATCGACCGGATCCGCGCGGTCGCGTACTGCAGGTACGGGCCGGTCTTGCCGTTGAACGAGATCATCCGGTCGAGGTCGAAGGTGTACTCGCTGTCGCGCGCCACCGACAGGTCGGCGTACTTCACCGCGCCCATGCCGACCGCCTGGACGATCCCGGCCCGGGTCGCGTCGTCGAACGGCTCGTCGTGCTGGATCTCGTCGAACACGGCGCCGGCCCGCTCGACCGCCTCGTCCAGCAGCTCCGACAGCTTGACGGTGCCGCCCGCCCGGGTCCGCAGGATCTTGCCGTCGGTGCCGAGGACGTTGCCGATCTGCGCGTGCTCGGCCTTGACCTCGTCGTTCAGCCAGCCCGCCATGCGCGCGACAGCGAACACCATCTGGAAGTGCAGCGCCTGCGGCGCCCCGACCACGTAGACCATCCGGTCGACGTGCTCGGTGTCGACCCGGTACCGGATCGTGGCGAGGTCGGTGGTGGAGTAGTTGTAGCCGCCGTCGCTCTTGCGGATGATCACCGGGAGGGGCTCGCCCTCCCGGCCGGTGAACCCGGGCGGGAACGCGCACAGCGCCCCGTCGCTGATCACCGCGATGCCCTTGTCCTCCAGCTCCCGGGCGGTCGGGGCCAGCAGGTCGTTGTAGTAGCTCTCGCCCTTGATGTCGTCGTCGGTGAGGGTGACGCCGAGCCGCCCGTAGACGGAGTTGAAGTACCGCTTCGACACCTCGACGAGGACGTTCCAGAGCCGCAAGGTCTCGGCGTCGCCCGCCTGGAGCGCCACGACCCTGCGCCGGGACCGGTCGGCGAACGCCTCGTCGCCGTCGAACTTCTCCCGCGCGGCCTGGTAGAAGGCGGTCAGGTCGCTGACGGACGAGTCGTCGCGCGCGGCGGCGTCCTCCCCGAGGTCGAGCAGGTGCTCGATCAGCATGCCGAACGGGGTGCCCCAGTCGCCGACGTGGTTGTCCCGGACGACCTCGTGCCCGAGGAACGCCAGGATCCGCGCGATCGCGTCGCCGACGATCGTGGTCCGCAGGTGCCCGACGTGCATCTCCTTCGCCACGTTCGGGGAGGAGTACTCGACGACGACCTTCTGCGGCTTGTCCGCGAGGGGGACGGCGAGCCGCTCGTCCTCCAGGGCCCGCTGCGCCTCGCCGGCGATCCACCCGTCGCTGAGCGTCAGGTTGATGAACCCGGGGCCGCTGACCCGCACGTCCGACACGACGCCCGCGGTGTCGAGGTTCGCCGTGATCTCCTCGGCCACCTCTCGCGGCTTGCGGCCCAGCTTCTTGGCCAGCGGCAGCGCCACGTTGGCCTGAAGGTCGGCGAACTGCGACGGCCGGATGACCGGGTCGGTGTCCGCGTACGACGGTCCGAAGGCGGCGCTGATCGCGGCCTGGACCCGGGCGGCGAGTACGAGTTGCGGATCGGGCATGTTCCAAGGTTATCGGCGACGCGCCGAGGCCCGGAATCGGTTTTGCTCGGGCTAGGGCGCGGCGGGCGGCTCGTTGAGGTCGGGGACGGTGTCGGCGGCGGGGGAGGGGA
The DNA here is from genome assembly GCF_040649435.1 of Actinomadura sp. NPDC048955. NCBI lineage: Bacteria > Bacillati > Actinomycetota > Actinomycetes > Streptosporangiales > Thermomonosporaceae > Actinomadura > Actinomadura sp. NPDC048955. Next base: position 61,990 of record NZ_JBEZJI010000052.1, on the reverse strand, counting down.
TCTCCGGGACCTTCTCGCCGGGCCTGTCCGCGGCCTTCTCGGCGGGCCTGTCGCCGTCGCGCTCGCCGTGCGTCCAGCGCCCGAACCGGGACGTGCGGGTCGCGGCGACCTGCTCGCGGATCCGCTCGACGATCCGCCCGGCGGCCAGCCGGTGCGCCAGGTCGCAGGCCGAGGTGATGGCGCGGGCGCGGGACGCCCCGTGCGCGATCACGACCGTCCCGTTCAGGCCGAGCAGCACGCCGCCGCCGTAGGTGTCGGGGTCGAGGCGGTCGCGCAGGTCCTGGAGGCGGCGCCGCTGGAGCAGGGCGCCCATCCGCGCGGCGGGGGTGGAGGTCATCGCGTCGCGGATCTCCGCGAACGCCGTCGCGACCGTGCCCTCCACGGTCTTGAGCGCGATGTTGCCGGTGAACCCGTCGGCGACGATGACGTCGACGCGCCCGCTCAGCAGGTCGTGGCCCTCGACGTTCCCGGCGAACTCGATGCCGTGGCTGCCGGTCGCGAGCAGCTCGTGCGCCCGCTTGGTGAGCTTGTTGCCCTTGCCGGGCTCGGTGCCGATGTTGAGCAGGCCCACGGACGGGCGGTCGGCCCCGAGCAGGATCTGCGCGTACGCGGTGCCGAGCGCGGCGAACTGGACGAGCCCCTCCGGCTTGACGTCGGCGGTGGCGCCCGCGTCCAGCAGGATCGTGGGGTGCGGCCGCGTCGGCAGCGCCACCGCGATCGCCGGCCGCATCACGCCCTGCTGGCCCTTGAGCCGCAGCCGCGACGTCGCCACGACCCCGGCGGTGCTGCCCGCCGACACCAGCGCCGACGCCCGCCCCTGCTTGATCAGGTGGCAGGCGATCGCGATGGACGAGCGGGGCTTGCGCCAGCTCGCGAGCGCGCCCTCGCCCATGTCCAGGGCCTCGTCGGCGTGCACGATGGGGATCGTGCCGAGGACGCCGTGCAGGTCGAGCTCCCGGCGGATCCGCGGCGCCCGCCCGACCAGCACCAGCCGGACGCCGTGCTCGCGGACCGCGGCCACCGCCCCCGCGATGATCTCCTCGGGGGCGTGGTCGCCGCCCATCGTGTCCACCGCGATCGGCAGCGGACGCACCGTCGCCGGGCGGCGCGGCGCCTGGCGCGGAGCGGCGCTCCTGGTCGGCGCGGAGCCGGACTCCGGCGGGCCCGGCTCCGCCGGGCGAGGCGTCACGGGCCGCGACGGCTCGCCGGTGCCGGTCATGGCCGCTCCAGGAGGACTAAAGGAAACACGGTGGGCCGCAAGAACGCAGCTCATCGCATCGTATGGCGTCCTTTCGCCTGCCTTGGCGCCCCACGCCCGGAGTGGCGATCCTCACTGCCCGCGGATCTAACCCGTGTTTCACAGTCCCGGCCCACTTCGCTCGCCTGACGGCTCGCTGCGTGACCTGGCCTGGGCGAACGCGGCATCGCTTCGCGATCTGCCCGGCTCCGCTCGCCTCCGGCCTCGCTCCACCGGCCAGGTCACGCGTTCGCGCGCGTGGCGAGGCGACTTCGAGACAGGCCCTAACCCTCCTGTTTGCGGCAGTCGGCGCCCAGGCATGACGCGTTCTCCACGACCGGCCGTCCGTTCACGAGGATCGTGTAGTAGTTCTTGCGCGTCTCCAGCTCACCGCTGCCGAAGACCTCGACCGGCTTCTCGTCCGAGGTCATGCCGGTGCAGGACACCCGCATCTTCTTCTTCGTCCAGCCGGGCAGGTCCGCGCACCGCAGCGGCGCCCCCAGCCGCACGCCGTGCTTGTGCAGCTCGGCGGTGGCGGTCACGGGAAGCGCCTTGCGCAGCGCGGCCTGCGTCTTGTACTGCAACTCCTGGCCGCCCGACAGCAGAAGGAACGCGCCGCCGCCCACAACGGCGATCACGAGGAGTGCTGCGGACCCGAGGACCAGGGCCTGCCTGCGGCCGATCCTGAGGCGCGGCATCTTCACGCTGGGAATCTTCACACCCGCTACGTCACCGACGGTACGGGTGTGTATGCGCTGCGTGTTTGGTTTTTCCGTTCCGTATGCGGATTCTTGCCCGGTCAGCCGTTCGGGTGCTCGCAGCCGAGGCCGAGGCACTCCTTGCGGAGCACCTCCCGCCCGCCGACGGTGACCACGTAGGCCTCGAGTGGGCGTTCGGTGTCGGCGTCGTGGGCGACCCCCTCCACCACGACCGGCTCCCCGGTCGTGGTGCGGGCCGTGCAGTCGACGCGCACCACGGAGTCGGTCTCGCGCCCCGGGGACTCGCAGTCCGGGCGCTCCCGAAGCTTGATGCCCTGCGCGTCCAGCTCGTCGACGACCCCGTCGGAGACGGCGTTGCGGTACGCCCCGTCCGAGATCCTCTGCATGACCTTGCAGCCGGACATCGTCACGGCGAGCAGGAGGACGAGAACGGCGGCGGGAAGGCGTCTCATGCGGCCCCCTCCATCCGGCGGAGGCCGGCGACCGCGTCGGCCACCGCGTCGGGGCGGTCGAGGGGGACCATGTGCAGGGCGTCCGGAAGCTCGATCCGCCTGCCGAGCGGGGTCATCTCGGCGAGCCGCTCGTGCGCCTCGGCCCATGCGCGCTTGCGGTCGTCGCCGTCCACGTCGCCCAGTGCGGTCACGACGGCCAGCGGGACGGGCGGAAAGGGGCGCCGCTCGCGCAGCCCCGCCAGGTCGGCGGCCATCTCCCGGTAGGCCAGCTCCTCCGCGAGGACCGCGCCGAGCACCGTCCCGCGCCCGTACACCGACCGCACGACCTCCTCGGGGACGGCCTCGTCGCGGCGGCTGGTGCGCCTGAGGACCATCCGGCGGCCGAACGGCCCGGCGGTCCTCGCCAGCCGGGTCGCGCCGAGCACGGCGCCCGCCGCCGCGGCGAGCGGGGCCAGCGCGGCGGCCAGCCGCACGGGCACCCACGCCTCGCCCTCGTAGCTCGGGTCGAGCAGCACCATGCCCCGCACGAGCCCCTGGCGCGTCCTGGCCAGCGCCTCGGCGGCGAACGCGGCCATCGAGTGGGCGAGGACGGTCACCGGCCGGCCGGCCCGCTCCGCCAGCGCCCCCATGACGGCGGTGTCGCGGCGCAGCGACGGCGGCGCGGCCGCGGCGGGGCTGAGGCCGAGGCCCGGACGGTCGTAGGCGATCACCCGGTGCTCCTCGCGGAGCAGCGCGACGGACGGCTCCCAGTCGAACCAGGCGCCGCCCAGGCCCGAGCTGAGCAGCAGCGGCGGGCCGTCCGCCGGGCCCGACTCGACGACGTGCACCTGCTCGCGGCCCACGTTCACGATCTCGCCGGGGCCGCGGCCGGCGCCCCCGTCCGTGCGGCTCACAGGCACGCCCCCTCCCGCGCGTCCGACACGCCCCGTGCCTCGCGCGCCGCCTCCCGCCGGTCGGAGTACAGCGCCCACGCGATGGTCAGCAGCCCCAGGCACAGGATGCCGATCTGGACGCGCTGGACGATCCCGAGCCACTGCCCCACGTACATCGCCACCAGCGTCCCGAGCGCGGCCACCGACTCGGCGAGCGCCAGCAGCCAGCCCCAGCGGGCCAGCGCGGGCCACCAGCCGTACCGGCGCGCGGCCAGGGACAGCAGCAGCAGAGCCGCCACCCCGCAGACGATCACGGCGCTGCTGGTCACCGAGTGGAACTCGTGGGAGAACGACACGTTCTCGGAGCGTTCCCGAAGGGCGCACCAGGTCTCCAGGCTCGGCGCGCAGTCCAGCGGGAAGGATGCGTCGCCGATGGCGCACACGCCGAACAGCCCGAGGAAGACCCACCCGGCGGTCGCGAGGGGCTTGCGGGTGAGCCGGCGGAGCGTCCCGGCCGCCACGAGGATCGACAGCACGCCGGTGATGAGGTCGCCGGCGCTGTAGACGAAGTGGAACGGCTGGTCGGAGGCCGAGAGTTCGCTCACATAGCCGTTGAAGAAGTCCAGCTTGGGGCTGAGGAGGTTCTCCAGCACGAAGCTGGCGTAGGTGACGGACGCCAGCCCGGCGAGGACGATCAGGTGCATGGGGACGGCACCCGGCCCGCCCCGCTGGTCAGAGTTCACCCGGCCCCCTCACGCCCGCACGCTCCGGTGCGCCGATCGGTCCTACCCGCCCCCAGTATTTCCGAACCGGCCGCAGGTGTGTGACCTGGGGCGGCCCTAACCGAGTATCCGCTGGCCCAGGACTTAACGGGGGCTGACGGAGAAGTTGACGTCCCGTAGTCGTTGGACAAGACATGGGGCGTCAACGATGATGACGAGGTTATTTGCCGGGATCGTCCTGACCTTGGCTTTGTCAGTGACGCACAGGGGGTATTAATTCGGCATGAAGCCACCCCAAACGGTTGAATGGGGGTGGCCCGAGCAGTCCTGATCACGGTTCGTGACGGCGCGCCCGGGCGCGCTTCCCCGCTGACAGCAAGGAGAACCAACACGTGACACTGGTGAACGACGCGGCTCCCGCAATGCGATCGACCGGTCGCAAGTTCCGCGCCTTCACGGCGAAGCACCTCGACGAGCTCACGGCTCGCGCGGGGCTGACACCCGCGCAGCGGCTCGCGACCCGAGCGGTGGCGACGGTGCTGCCGTTCCGGACGAACGCCTACGTGATCGACGAGCTCATCGACTGGTCGGCCGCGCCCGACGACCCGATCTACCGCCTCGTCTTCCCGCAGGAGGACATGCTCCCCGCCGAGGACGTGGCGCACCTGTCGGACCTGCTGAGCCGCGAGGCGCCCAAGGCGGAGATCGAGGCCGCCGCCCACCGGGTGCGGATGAAGCTCAACCCCCATCCGGCGGGCCAGATGGAGCTCAACATCCCGAGCTTCGGGGACGGCAAGATCCCCGGGATGCAGCACAAGTACGACGAGACGGTGCTGTACTTCCCCAAACAGGGCCAGACATGCCACGCCTACTGCACCTACTGCTTCCGGTGGGCCCAGTTCGTCGGCGAGGCCGACCTGAAGATGGCCGGTGACGAGCCCACCGCGCTCCGCGAGTACATCCTCGCGCACCCCGAGGTGACGAGCGTCCTGTTCACCGGCGGCGACGCCATGATCATGGGCGAGCCGGTGCTGCGCCGCTACGTCGAGCCGCTGCTCGACCTCGACCAGCTCGAATCCATCCGGATCGGGACCAAGTCGCTGGCCTACTGGCCGCAGAAGTTCGTCACCGACCCCGACGCCGACGACATGCTGCGGCTGTTCGAGCAGGTCGTGGCCTCGGGCAAGAACCTGGCCTTCATGGCGCACTTCACCCACCCGCGCGAGCTCGAACCGCTCATGGTCGCCGAGGCGTGCCGCCGCATCCGCGACACCGGCGCGATCATCCGCACCCAGGCGCCGCTGATCCGGACGATCAACGACGACGCCGCCGCCTGGGAGAGCATGTGGCGCACGCAGACCCGTATGGGTCTCGTCCCGTACTACATGTTCGTCGAGCGCGACACGGGGCCGCAGGACTACTTCGCCGTGCCGCTCGTCCGGGCGCACGAGATCTTCCGCGACGCCTACGCGAACGTCTCCGGGCTGGCGCGGACCGTCCGCGGCCCGTCCATGTCGGCCACGCCCGGCAAGGTCTGCATGGACGGGGTCGTGGAGATCGCGGGCCAGAAGGCCATGGCGCTGCACTTCATCCAGTGCCGCGACTCCGATCTCGTCGGCAAGCCGTTCTTCGCGCAGTACGACCCTGAGGCCGTCTGGCTGGACGACCTCAAGCCGGCCTTCGCCGATCGGTTCCCCTGGCAGAAGTGACCGCCGTGGCGTGTTCGCCCGCCGCAGGGCGAACACGCCACACCCCCCTCAGCGAAGGGGCCGGTGGAGGAAGAGGCAGGCGATCAGCGTCGCGGCGCCGCACAGCACCATGACCTGACCGGGCGCCATCACCTCGCCCAGGGCGCCCGCCGCGCCGATGCCGGCCGCCTGGCCGGTCATGAGGCCGCTGCCGTACAGGCCGATCGCCTGCCCGCGGACGTCCTCGGGCACGGCGTCCACGAGCCGCCGCTGGACGGGCAGCTCGTAGCCCAGCCCGAACGTCCCCACCGCCATCAGCGCGCACGCCGCCGGCAGGCCCGGCCCGAACGCGAACAGCAGGAGCGGCGCGCCGGTCAGTGCTGCCAGCGGCAGCGCGAGGCGGTCCCGCAGGTCCGGGCGGACCCAGCGGCCCGCGACCAGGTTGCCCGCGAACATCCCGGCCGCGGCGGCCGACAGCAGCAGCCCGGCCGCGTCAGGGCGCCCCAGCTCCCCCGCATAGGGGACCGCGACACCCTCCGCCGCCACCGACAGGGAGATCGGCAGCCATCCGGCCAGGAGCAGCCCGCGCGTCGTGCGGCGGCCCAGCAGGAACCGGTTGGTCCGCCATGTCGCCCGCGCCGTCCCCGTGGAGACGGCCCGGGCCGGGGCGGGAGCGTCGGGGAGGCGGAAGCGAGCGAGCCCCGCGGCCAGCGCCGCACCGGCGGCGGCGAGCCAGAGCGTCCCGGAAGGGGCGAGCACCGACAGCAGCAGCCCGCCGGCGGCCTGGCCGGCGATCTGGGCGCCCGCGCTGGTCATCGAGAACAGGGACCGTCCGAGCACGTAGCCGTCCCCGGGGAGCAGGACGGGCAGCCGGGCCTGGACCGCCGCGCTGCCGACCGGGGCGAACAGCCCCGCCGCGACGAGCAGCGCCATGATCATCGGTAGCGGGAGCCCGCCCACCGCGAGGATGGCCGTGACCGCGAGGCGCAGCAGGTGGTAGCCGGTGAGCAGCCGCCGGGCCGGGACGCGGTCGGCGAGCGAGAGCAGCAGGGCCCCGCCGATCACGTACGGGAGCATCCCGGCGGCGAAGACGAGCGCCGCCGCGACCGGTGAGCCCGTGCGTTCGAACGTCTGGACCGACAACGCGATCGTGCGGACCGAGTCGCCGCCCACCTGGAGCGTCTGGAGGGAGAACAGCGTCCGGAACTCGGCGACGCCGAAGACGTCGCGGTACCGCGCGGAGGCCGTTGCAGGAGCGGACATGGCGGCGACTCTGCGGCCGCCGGTCCCGTCCTGGACAATGTTTCGGGGAGGAGCGAAACATGTACCGCATCGTGGTGGGGCCCGGCGACCTCGCGGCCAGCCGCTTCGGGGTCGCCCCGCTGATCGAGGTGCACAGCGCGCTCGGCGTGGTCGCCGGGCGGATGCCGGTCGGGCCGCTCGGCCCCTGGGCGGAGCGGGTCCGCCCGGCGTACCGGCGGGTGGCCGGTGATCCGGCCCTGCGCGCGCTGGCCTTCCTGCGCCGCCCGCACGGGTACATGGCCGACTTCGTCGTCCCGCCGCCCGCCCGCCCGAACCTGACGGTCGCCGATCAGCTGGTGACCGTCAGGGCGACGCCGCTCGCCCAGGCGCGCCGCGAGATCGCCCGCAACCTCGCGGGGCTGCCGGAGCCGGACGCGGCCGTCCGGGACGTGCTGGAGGCCCCCGACGTCGTCGAGAGGCTCGCCGCGGGCCTGGAGACGGCCTGGCGCGCCCTCCTGGAGCCGGACTGGCCCGTGCTGCGCTCGATCCTGGAACGCGACATCGTCCACCGCGCGGGACGTCTGGCCGCCTACGGCTGGGCGGCGGCGCTGGACGGCCTGTCCCGCAAGGTGCGCTGGCGCGACGGCGTGATCGAGGCCGACATCCACGGCGACGCGACCTACCGCCTCGGCGGCGCCGGGCTGACGTTCGTGCCCGTCGTCTTCGCCGAACTCGGCGCGGCGCTCGAACAGGACTGGCCGTACACGCTGATGTACCGGGCCAGGGGAGTGGCGGCGCTCTGGGAGAGCCGGGAGCCGCGCGACGAGGACGCTCTGGCCAGGCTGGTGGGCCGCACGCGGGCCGACCTGCTGCGCCTGCTCGCCGAGCCCGCCACGACGAGCTGGCTGAGCGCCCACCTGCGGATGAGCGTCGGCGGGATCGGCGACCACCTCGCGGTACTGCGGGAGTCCGGGCTCGTCACGCGCGAGCGCAGCGGCCGTTCCGTCCTCTACCGCCGTACGGCCGTAGGGGACGTCCTCATCGGAACAGACTGAGGCCGTCCCGGGGAGCGTCCCGGGACGGCCTCGTGCGGCCGCTCACGCCCGCCCGTGGCGGGTGCGGGGCAGCAGGACGGCCGCGGCCACCAGCCACAGGAGGCCGCCGAACCGGATGACCGGCAGCAGCGGCGCGAACCCGTCGGCCAGCAGCGCCAGCGTGGACAGCATCCCGGCGGCGGCCAGCGCCAGGCCGGTCCAGGTCAGCGGTCGCGGCAGCAGCCCGGCGAGCAGGCCGGTCACCGAGACCCCGGCCACGAGCATCGCGAAGCCCGCGCCGTAGAAGGGCCCGCCGGCCAGGAAGGACAGGTCGGCGAGCGCGCGGGCGAGCGCGGGGCTCGCGTCGTCCGGCAGCCGCCCGCCCGTCCAGGCGGCCATCGCGCTCAGCGTCAGCGCGACCGAGGCCAGCACCCCGCCCGCCATCGTGATCGCCGAGCCCGGCGCGGTGATGCCGAGGGCGCGCAGCCTGCGGTACAGGACGGCGGCCAGCAGCGCCAGCGGGATCGCCGAGGCCAGCAGCAGCCACGAGCCCGCCCTGATCGCGGTGCCGTGCTCCCTGGCGTACCGCAGCACCTCGGCGCCCGTCGCGTCCGGATGCGGGGTGGCGCGGTTGGCGATCACGTATCCGACGGTCAGCGCGGCGAAGGACAGGACGGGGACGAGCAGTGGCGGCCCGGACTGCGGCCGGCGGCGGGACGGGGCGGAACGCTCCGGAACGGATGCGGTGGTCATGAGCTCTCCTCGGTCGGTTCATCGCTATACACTCGATAATGATTACATATTAGAACGATTGTCAAGCGGCTATGATGTACTCATGGGTACGAACGATGAGGAGCTCCGCCTGCCGGTCCAGGTCGGGGTGGCGTTCCTGCTGGCCCAGCTGGGCGCGCACGGGGCCGGCCGGTTCGCCGAGCGGATCGCGGAACTGGACCTGACCCCGCCGCAGGCCGGGCTGCTGCGCATGCTGGCCGCCGCCCCCGGCCGCAGCCAGCGGGAGCTCGCCGACCAGCTCGGCATGCCGCCGAGCCGCTTCGTCCCGTTCGCGGACGAACTGGAGCAGCGGGGGCTCATCGAGCGCCGCCGCAACCCCGAGGACCGGCGCCTCTACGCGCTGTACCTGACCGACCGGGGCTTCGTCCTGCTCGCCAGGCTCGCGGAGGCGAGCGCGGCGCACGAGAGGGAGATGTGCCAGGCGCTGTCGCCGGACGAGCGCCTGGAGGTGAAGGCGCTACTGGAGCGCGTGGCCGAGCAGCAGGGGCTCGGCAGTGGCGTCCACCCCGGGTTCCGGCGCCTCAAGCCGGGCCACAGACCGGGGTGAGACGCGCGAGGCCGTCCCGGAACCCGGGACGGCCTCGGAGTGCGGGCGGCGTCAGACGCCGAACTCGGCGACGATCGTGGCGCGCGCCAGAGTGTGGGCGGTGATGTTGAAGCCCACGACGGCCGGGGACGTGTCCGGGCCCAGGCCGAGCGACTCCACGTCCAGCGCGTGGACGGTGAAGACGTAGCGGTGCGGGTCGCCGGGCGGCGGGGCGGCGCCGCCGAACGCCCTGACCCCGTAGTCGTTGCGGGCGTGCACGCCGACCTTGGCGTCCTCGGTCCCGGCACCCGTGGGCAGCTCCGTGACGCTCGCGGGGATGTCGAACAGCGACCAGTGCCAGAAACCGCTGCCGGTCGGCGCGTCCGGGTCGTAGCAGGTCACCGCGAAGCTCTTCGTCGCGTCCGGGAACCCGGACCAGCGCAGGTGCGGCGACTCGTTGCCACCGCTGAAACCCCAGTCGTCGAACACGTGCCGGTCGGCGAGCCGCTCGCCCTCGGCGATGTCGTCGCTGGCCACCGCGAACGAGGGGACCTCGGGCAGGTGCTCGTGCGGGAGCGGGGGCTTGCCGGGCATGGCGACCTCCTCCATCAGGATCATCGTGACACCCCATCTCTACCAGGGGGCGTACGGCCTTGCCGGGTCCATGCCGCCCCGCGCCGTCACCTTCCGGTGCGGGGCACGTGGCGGGGCGCGCTACTTGCCGGTCGCCTCGATGTAGGCGGCGACGACCTCTTCGGGGTCGCCGTCCATGTGCATGCGGCCCTCGTCGATCCAGATGACGCGGTCGCACATCTCCTTGACCGTGTCGAGCTGGTGCGCGACGAGGAACACCGCGCCGGCGTCCTTGCGCAGCTCGTCGATGCGGCGCTTGCTCTTGGTCCGGAACTTGGCGTCGCCGGTGGCGAGCGCCTCGTCGATCAGCAGCACGTCGTGGGTCTTGGCCGCGGCGATCGCGAACCGGAGGCGGGCGCCCATGCCGGAGGAGTACGTCCGCATGGGGTACTGGATGAAGCCCTCCTTCAGCCCGGCGAACTCGACGACCTCCTTGTACTTGGACCGGGTCTCCGCCGGGGTCATGCCCATGGCGAGGCAGCCGAGCACGATGTTGCGCTCGCCGGTGAGGTCCTTCATCAGGGCCGCGTTCACGCCCAGCAGGGACGGCTGCCCGTCGGTGTAGACGCCGCCGCTGTGCGGGGGCAGCAGCCCCGCGATCGCCTTCAGCAGCGTCGACTTGCCGGATCCGTTGGTGCCGATGATGCCGACGGCCTCGCCCCGGTACGCGACGAACGACAGGCCCTTGATCGCGTGGACCTCGGTCATCGACGGGCGGTGCTTGCGGCGCAGGACGCGCGAGAACGCGCTCGCGGCGTTGCCCTTGCCGCCCGCGCCGTACACCCGGTAGACGATGTGCAGGTCGTCGACGACGACGATCGGTTCCCGGGTCGGGTCGATGGCGGCGGTCCCGCGGACCTTCGTGTCAGCCACGGCCGTAACGCTCCTCGGCACGGTAGAAGAACAGGAATCCGCCCACCAGCATCACCGCGGCCCAGACGATCGCGTAGAGCCACAGCTGCCCCGTCGAGGTGGCGTGCGCGAGCCCTCCGACATAGTTCCGGTACTCGCCGAGCAGGACGTGCCGGCTCAGTTCCACGTACACGTACGCCGGGTTCAGCTGCAGCAGCTCGCCCAGCCACGGGTAGTCGGCCAGCCGGCTGCCCGGCTTCATCAGCGACGGCAGGCTGAAGATCACGCCGGACATGTAGAGCCAGGTCCGCATGACGAACGGCAGCAGCTGCGTGATGTCGCGGTTGAACGCCCCGAGCCGCGCCATGACCATGCTGATGCCCACGTTGAACATCAGCTGGAGCGCCATCACCGGGACGAACAGCAGCATCTGGAGGCTGAGCGGCTCGCCGAAGGCGAACACGATCACGAACAGCACGACCAGGGCGAGCAGCAGCTGCTGCAGCTCCACGATCGCGATCGCCAGGGGCAGCGTGGCGCGCGGGAAGTGCAGGGCCCTGATCAGCGACAGGTTGTCGCCGACCGACTTGGACCCCGACGTGACCGACCGCTGCGTGAACCCGAACAGGAACACGCCCGTCACCAGGAAGGGAATGAAGTCGGGCACTCCGCGCTTGGTGTTCAGCAGCAGACCGAAGATCAGGAAGTAGACCCCGGCATTGAGCAGCGGGGTCAGAAGTTGCCACACCTGACCCAGTCGGGAGTCGGTGTACATCGAGATGTTCTTGGCGGATGCGAACGCCCAGATGAAGTTCCGGCGAGCCCACACATCCTGGATGTACTTGCGCAGCGGGGGGCGCGCAGCGCTCTGCCTAAGCCCGTATCGTGCGGCGTAGTCGGCCAGGGTCCCGTTCACGTGAGGAGGCTCCGCGATCGTCCCGACCGACTCGCCACCCGGGGTTCCGAGCCGTTCCGGGTGACTCATGCCGCGAAGCCTATTGCAGTCGCTGAGTCCAGAGTGACGTTCGCCCGCATGTGACCCCCGATTTGAGATCTTTACGGAATCATGTCGGCCTCCCTGGGGATACCACGGAACATGCGCGTCAACCATTCACGGCGCACTCATGTGCCGTCACGGTCCGTCACCCGGCGCCGGTCGCGGCAGGCCCAGGAGCACCGGGCCTGGCCGCAGCGCGTCCCCCTCCTGCGCAGGCTGGGCCGGATGGACCGGTGGGCGTTCGATCAGGTCGCGGCGGCGCGGCTGCGCGGGCTGGAGTACGTCCTGCCGCGGCTGTCGCGGTTCGCCGACCACGGGGTGCTGTGGTTCTCGGCGGCCGGCGCGATGGGGATCGCGGGACGGCCCCGGCTGCGGCGCGCGGCGCTGCGCGGGGCCATCGCGATCGCCGTGGCGAGCCCCGCGGTGAACATCGCCGGCAAGCAGGCCTTCCGCCGCAAGCGCCCCGTCGTCGACCTCGTCCCCCCGATCCGGATCCGGTGGAAGCTGCCGACCTCGCACGCCTTCCCCTCCGGGCACTCCGCCTCGGCCGCCGCGTTCGCGACCGGCGTGGCGCTGGAGGCGCCGGCGGCGGTGGCGGTCCCGGTCGCGGCCACGGCGGCGGCGGTGGCCTTCTCCCGCATCTACACCGGCGCCCACTATCCGGGCGACGTCCTCGCCGGGCTCGGGATCGGCGCGCTCGCCGGGATCGGGACGCGGATGGTGTGGCCTGCCCGGCCCCCGGTGGCGCGCCTGGCCCCGGCCGGGGGCGGGGACGTGCGCGTCGCCCGGGACGGCCGGGGCGTGGTGGCCGTCGTCAACCTGGGCTCGGGCCCCGCGGCCGAGACGGACGCGAGGATCCTCCCGAGGCGCTCGGAGCTCGCGCTCGCGCTGATCGAGGCCGAGCTGCCCGCGGCGGAGATCGTCCGGCTGGAGCCGGGCGCGGACGTCGACAAGGCGTGCGCCGAGGCCGCCGAGCGGGCCGACGTGCTGGCCGTGGTCGGCGGTGACGGCACCGTGAGCGCGGCCGCGCGGGCCGCGCTGGGCCGCGACGTCCCGCTCCTGGTCGTCCCCGGCGGGACGTTCGACCACTTCTCCCGCGCGGTCGGCGTGGAGACCGCGGCGCAGGCGATCAGGGCCTACCGGGAGGGCCGGGTCGGCCGCGCCGACGTCTCCTACGTGACCCCGGTGTCCGCCAAGGCGGGGGACGAGGCGGAGCAGGTGTTCCTCAACACCGCGAGCATCGGCGCCTACACCGAGGTGGTGGAGCGGCGCGTCCGGCTGGAGGGGCGGATCGGGAAGTGGCCCGCGCTCGCGGTCGCCGCCGTCCGCACGCTGCGGCACTCCGAGCCGGTCGAGCTGATGGTGGACGGCAGGCGCCGGCGGGTGTGGCTGGCGTTCGTCGGCAACGGCGTCTTCGGCTCGTGGGGCGCCGCGCCCACCTGGCGCGAGCGCCTCGACGACGGGAAGCTCGACGTCCGCATGGTCACCACGGGGAGCCGGGCGCCCCGGGTCCGCGCGGTCGCCGCGATCATCGTTGGCCATCTGCGCGTCACGCCCGGGTACCGCTCATGGCGGACCACCGGCATGGAGGTCGTCTCCCCGGGCGGTGAGCTGCGGCTGGCGCGCGACGGGGAGGTGGCGTCGCTGCCGCGCGCGGTGCGCTTCGGCAAGCACCCCCGCGCGCTCCGGGTGTTCACGGTTCATGCCCCGATGGCCGGGTAGGGCACGGGACGCCCACGAAGGAGGAGATCACACGATGACGAGCCGTGACCTGGGAGTCGCGCCCGGCGACCTCAGCGACGACGACCTGTTCCGTGAGCTCGGCCACCTGTACGACACGAGGCTGGACGCGCTGCGGCACGCCGCCGACCAGGCCTACGGCGAGCACACGCGGCGCATGAACGAGCTGGAGGCCGAGTACCTGCGCCGGCGTCCCGGCCGGGAGATCGACCCCGAGCGCATGCGCGCCGGGGCCCGCGCCCGCTGACGGCGCCCGGCGCGCCCCCCGCGCCCGCCGTCCCGCAGGGCCGGTGTTGTTCGGACGTTCGTTCTGTTCGGGTAAAGGCGCGGGCGCCCGCCGCGGGGAAGCGGCAGGGTCCGTGAAAGATCCCGTTGGGATCCTCGGGGGGTGTGGTCGGTGGGGCGGATCGGGCCTGGGCGCCGTCGGGAGGGGCGGGGGCCCCGCGAGTGGCTGCGGCGCGGCGTCCGGCGGTGGTGGCCCATCGCGGCGGGCACCGCCGCGTCGGCGGGTCTGCTGCTGGGCGTCTACCTGGAGGGCCCGCGGCTCTCGGGGGTGTCGGCGGCGCTCAGCGTGCCGTACCGCGACGGGCCCGGGCGGGGCGGGCCCGGGGAGCTGCCGCCCGACCGCCTGATGAGCACGTTCACCACGCGGTTCGCGCCGGGCGAGCCCCGCGTCCACAACATCGAGCTCGCCGCCCGGACCCTGGACGGACGGGTCGTCGAGCCCGGTGCGACGTTCTCGTTCAACGACGCCGTCGGGCCCCGCACCAGGGGCCGCGGATACGTGCCCGCGCCCGCGATCATGGGCTCCCGGCTGGCGGACGACGTGGGCGGCGGCATCTGCCAGGTGTCCACGACGCTGTACAACGCGGTGTTCCTGGCCGGGCTGGACATCCGGAAGGCGCGCGCCCACACCCTGTGGATGCCGGAGTACCCGGAGGGGCGCGAGGCGGCGGTGTTCTATCCGCAGCTCGACTTCACCTGGAGGAACGACACCGGCGAGCCGGTGCGGATCCAGGTGGCCTACTCGGCGGCGTCGGTGACGGTGAACCTGTGGGGCCGGCGCAGGTACGAGGTGCGGTCGCGGACGTCCGAGCGGTACGGGTTCAGGCCGTTCGAGTCGGAGGCCGGCCGCGGCGGCGAGTGCATTCCCATGACGGGCCGGGAGGGCTTCGAGGTCGACGTGTGGCGGACGCTGCTGGCCGACGGGCGCGAGGTGCGCCGCGAGAGGTTCCACACCGAGTACCGCCCGCAGCCCGAGGTGGAGTGCCTCTGACCCGCGTGGCAGGGTGGGGTGTATGGACGGAACGTTCGAGCTCGGACCGGAGGACGGGCGGCTGCTCGTCCGGACGGGGCGCAGCGGGCTCGGCCGGCGCGCGGGGCACGACCTCACCATCGAGGCCACGCGCTGGTCGGCGGCGGTCGAGGCGCGCGAGCCCCTGGACGCCTCGTCGGTCGAGGTGACCGTCGAGGTGGAGGGGCTGGAGGTGCGGGAGGGCGCCGGCGGCGTGAAGCCCCTCACCGACCAGGACCGCGCCGAGATCGTGAAGAACCTGCGGAAGGTCCTGGACGTCCGGCGGTATCCCCGGATCGTGTTCGCCTCCACCGCGGTCGGCGAGGACGGAGTCGAGGGCGACCTGACCATCATGGGCCGGGTCAAGCCGGTGCGGCTCGCGGCATCGCGGGACGGCGACCGGGTGCGCGGCGGCGTCACCGTCGAGCAGAGCCGCTGGGGCATCAAGCCCTACTCGGCGTTCTTCGGGGCGCTCCGGCTCGCCGACGAGGTCGAGATCGAGTTCGACGTCCGCCTGCCCGCGTAGCCCCCGCACAGCCCCCGCACAGCCCCCGCGCAGGCCCCGCGCAGGCCCCGCGCAGGCCTCGTCCGGGGCTCCGGCCTCCGGGTTCTCCCCGCCACTGAAGATCGAATGCATTAGGGTGCATGATCACCGCATTCCGGACAATCGATCTTCAGGGGGCCGCGGTGGCGGAGCTGAGCAGGCGGAACTTCGGCAAGGCGGCGGGCCTGGTGGCCGCGCCGGCGCTGCTCGCGGGCTGCGCCGGCGGCGGGTCGGGGCCGTCCAAGACGGCGCAGGCGGCGGCCGCCGCCCGCACGTGGGGGGTGACCGGCAAGGCGCTCGCCGGCCTCGGCGGCTTCGACGCCACCATCAAGAGCTTCATGCAGGCGCGGTCGATCCCCTGCGGGCAGCTCGCCGTCGTCCGCAAGGGCAAGCTCGTCCTGTCGCGCGGCTACACCTACGCCGAGGCCGGCGCGTTCAAGACGCAGCCAACCTCGCCGTTCCGGATCGCCAGCATCTCCAAGCCGGTCACGGCGACGGCGGTGCTCCGGCTCGTGCAGGACGGGAAGCTGAAGCTCACCGACCGGGTGGCGACGCTGCTGGGGCTGTCCACGACGGCCGACCCGCGCCTCAAGGACGTCACGGTGCTGCGGCTGCTCCAGCACCTCGGCGGCTGGGACCGCGACATCTCGCCCGACCCGATGTTCCGGGACGCGGCGATCGCCAAGGAGCTCGGCCTCGCGCTGCCGGTGTCGCAGGCGAGCATCATGAAGTACACGTCGCGGCGTCCGCTGGACCACGCGCCCGGTACGCACTACGCCTACTCCAACTACGGGTACATGCTGCTCGGCCGGATCATCGAGAAGGTCACCGGGAAGAAGTACGAGGACTACGTCCGGCAGACCGTGCTCGCGCCCCGGGGCATCACGCGGATGCGCCTCGGCAAGTCGCGCACCAAGGCCACCGGCGAGGTCCCGTACTACTCGACCTACACCGGCGCCACCGTGTTCGACAACAGCGGCACCAAGGTGCCCTTCCCGTACGGCGCGTTCAACCTGGAGAACATGGACGCGCACGGCGGCTGGCTGGCCACCGCCATGGACCTCACCCGCTTCGCGGGCCTCTACGACGGCGCGACGTCCGTCCTGTCGTCGACCTCCATCAGCCGGGCGTTCGCCAAGCCGGAGATCGGCGTCAACGCCGACGGCTGGTACTACGGCTGCGGATGGCAGGTGCGCCCGGTGACCGGCGGCCGCAACACCTGGCACAACGGGAGCCTGGCCGGGACGTACACGCTGCTGGTCCGGCGGTACGACGGCCTTTCGTGGGCGGTCCTGTTCGACCAGCGCCAGGAGGGCTCCGCCGCGAACTACGGCGACATCGACTCGCTGCTGCACAAGGCGGCGAACGCGGTGAAGACCTGGCCGACCGGCAACCTGACCTCCACCTACTTCTAGCGCGGCGACCCGCCTCTGGCGCGGGCCGCGCGCGTGTACTGGTCGTCCAGGCTGCGCGGGAACGGCATCATCCGGTGCCGTTCCCGCCAGGGCGCGTACTGCCGGACGGCGTTGAACCCAGCCGCGGTGACGATCCGCTCGACGTTCGGGCCCGGCACACAGGCGGGATAGACGTCCAGGTGGACGACGTGCGGAGGCAGGTCGTCCGGCCTCGCGGGCGACACCAGCGTCATCGGCGGGCGGACCCGTTCCAGCGACGCCATGTCCTGCGCGTAGGCGACGAGCTGGAGCGTCTCCGCGTCGGGGCCGCTGTGGACGATGAGCCAGCCGTCCACATCGACCGGTTCCGACGGGGGATCGGCCAGCGCCAGCGGTACGACCTCGTCCGACACCGCGCGCAGGTAGGCGAGGTGGGCGGGGTCGAGTTCCTCCAGGACGAACGTCCGGTCGAAGCGGGGCGGCCTCGCGGGGAGCAGGGGCCGGTAGGCGTCCCAGCGCAGCAGCCGCGCCAGATGCGTCGTCCTCGTCCCCGCGGGGAATCCGGTCAGCTCACCCCTCAGCCCGGCGGGGAACGCGTCCACGATCACCTCGTCCGGCGGCGGGGCCGCCGGCTCGGCGGTCTCCACGACGTCCCAGCCGCCCGCCACGCGCGGGTCGGCCGCGAACCGCGACCCGGTCACGACGGTGACCGGCCCTTCCCGCCCGAGGGTGTGCAGGACGGCCCGGAGCCGCGTCAGATGCCCCAGCCCGTCCCCGGCCGCGTAGCAGACGATCAACGCGTCTCGTCGAGGACGGCCAGGTAGCCCGCGGTCTCGGCGGCCGGGGTGAAGTCGCGCCGGATCCGTTCGGCGCCCGCCGCGCCGAGCTTCGCCAGCTCCTCCCCGCCCGCCCGCGCGGCCCGGTCGACCGCCGCGCGGCACGCGTGCGGGTCGCCCGCCGGGAAGGTGAACCCGATCTCGTCGTCGGCCACGTCCGCCAGCCCGCCGGCGTCCGACGCGATCAGCGGCACGCCGAGCGCCGCCGCCTCCAGCGCCACGTTCGGCATCCCGTCGTAGAACGAGGGGAGCGCGACCAGGTCGCAGCTCGCGTAGACGGCCGGAAGGTCGTACCGCTCCAGGAACGGCAGGAACGAGTGCGGGACGTCGCGCTCCGCGAGCCAGTCCCGCACGGAGTCCTCGACCTCGCCGACGAGCAGCAGGTGGAAGGCGCCGGTGCGGCGCGACGCCGCCAGGGCCTCCAGGAAGAAGCCGACGCCCTTCTTGACCTTGAGCTGGCCGATGAGCCCGATCGTCCGGCGCCCGGGAGCGACGTTCTCCTCCCGCCACGCCCGGCCCCGCTCCCGCTCGGACGGCAGCACCCGCCACTGCGCGGTGTCGACGCTGTTGGCGACGAACGCGACCGCCGCGTCCGGGGCCAGCGCCGACACCAGCGGCGCGTGCGAGCGCGCGACGACGCACACGCGCGAAGAGGCGCGCAGCGCGTCCGCCAGCACGCCGCGCCGCCGCATCGAGAAGGCGCCCACGTCGATGTCGTTGCCGCGCAGCAGCGTCACCAGCGGCGCGCCGAGCAGCGCGGACAGGACGGGCGCGGCGAGCATCGCGTAAACGCCGCCGAACGCCACGACGTGGCTGTACCCCGTCAGGTTCTCGGCGGTGATCGTCGTCCACAGGCGGCGCAGCGCGTGCTCGGAGTCGTCCCCGAGCGGGGCGGTGACGAGCCGCCCGCCGTGCTCGCGCGACACGCCCCACGGCCGCGACCGCCGGGTCAGGTGGGCGACGTCGACCTCGGCCCCCGCGCCGCGCAGGCCCCGCACGATCCGGTCGCACGACTGCGCCATGCCGCCCCGGCTCGGCGGGTAGTGCTCGGTGATCCACAGGACGCGGGGCCGCATCAGCTGTCCACGAAGCCGGTGTCGTCGTCCGGTCCCCAGTCGCCGCCGTAGGAGTAGTCGTCGCCCGGGTTGAACGCGCCGCGGTCGTACTCGTCGAACGAGGAGTACCAGTAGCCGTCGTTGTAGCTCTGCGAGCTGCCGCGGTAGTACTCGCGCCGGTACCCGTGGGTCCAGGCCGGGTGGTGCGGGTCCTGCGTCCGGTAGCCCTGCGCCGCCGCGCATTCGGGGCACAGCGCGTTCGGCCCGGCGTGCGCGCCGCAGACGGGCCGGCCGCACTGCGGGCACGCCGCCACCGCGGACCGGCCGCAGCGTCCGAGCACGAAGAACCCGGTGGTCACGGTGCAGCGGTTCATGTGGTCCCCCTCGCGGCCGTGCCGGGCGGCGTCCACCGGAACGGCTCCGTCGACACCTGCAGGATCCGGTCCACGAGGATCCTTTCCTCCACCGGCCCCGGGAACTTCCCGCTGGCGCGGATCACCAGCCGCCTGCCCTGCTTCACCTGCACCCGGACCCAGCGCGGCGGCGGCGAGGAGGGCCGCCGGACGGCCGCGTCCTTGGCCAGCCGCCGGGTGACCCGCACGAGCTGCACCGTCTTCGACTTGCTCTTGAACTTGACCTTGCCGCGCGCGTTCCTCTTGCGGTACTTGCGGTTCCGCACCCGGTCGGTGACCGAGAGCTCGACGACGCTGCCGTCGCGCAGCTCCGCCCGGATCCGCAGCCACGGGTCGATCGCGTACCACTGCTTGAGCCCCGAGATCGGGGGCCGGGAGGGGAGGTCCTGCACCGGGCCGTTCTTGTCCGGGACGCGCGACCCGCGCATGTCCGCGGACACCGACAGCACCCCGTCGGGCGGCATGTCCGCCGACAGCACCCGCAGCAGCGGCACGAGCACGCCCGGGACCCGCCCGTGCAGCCGCCACCGGCGCCGCCGCACGTGCGCCCCGTGCTGCGCGAGGCTCTGGATCACCGGCTCCCAGTCGTCGCGCCGCAGCGAGACGGAGAAGCCCTGCTCCAAGGTCAGCGCCCTGTGCAGGGGATGGAACCGCTCGATGGCGGCCTTCTGTTTACGCCAGAACATGACGGACCACCTATCGACCCCGTGTCAGCGTGCGGTAGACCTCGGCCAGCCGGGCGCGCGACCGCGCCCACGTCAGGCTCTCCTCGATGTGCGCGCGGCCTCTCCGCCCCATCGCCGCGGCCTCCTCCGGGTACTCCAGCAGGATCCGGACGGCCCGGGCCAGCTCGGCGGGACGGTCCGCCGGGACCAGCCGCCCGTGCCGCCCGTCCGCCATCAGCTCGCGGACGGCGGGCAGGTCCGAGGCGACCACCGGGACGCCCGCCGCCATCGACTCGATCACCTTCAGCGGCGCGCACCCCTGGTCCAGGTTGCGGGCGCAGCCCGTCAGCGGCGCCACCGACACCTCGGCGTGCGCCAGCCACGCGGCGACCTCGTGGTGCGGCAGCGCGAAACGCCAGTCGACCCGCTCGGCGACGCCGAGGCGCTCGGCCAGCCGCCGCACCGGCTTGGCCCGCCGCTCCGGGACGGACGCGCAGACCACCAGCCGCAGGCCGGGCAGGTCGGCGAGCCGCGCGAACGCGCGCATCAGCACGTCCAGGCCCTGCCACGGCTGCAGCGCGCCCACGTAGACGAGGTACCGCTCCGGCGCGCCCGCGGGGCGTTCCGGCCTGTCGCGGACGTCGGCGCCGTTCGGGACCAGGTGGATGCGGCCCTCCGGCACCCCGAGGCCCCGGACGGCATCGCCGATCACCCGCGACGGCACCACGACCGCGTCGCTGCGCTCCAGGCAGAACCGCTCCAGCTCGCGGATCTTGCCGAGCGTGGCGGGCGCGGCCCACGGCCAGGTGTGACTCATCTCGATGGACGGCAGTCCGTTGACCTCGTACACGACCGTGTGGCGCCGCCCGTCCGCGACCGCCGGAAGCGCGCTCCACGGGTCGCGCACATGGCAGACCTCCAGCGTCTCCCAGTGCGGCCGCAGGTGGGCCGCGACCCAGCCGGAGAACGCCTCGGCCCGGTCGATCAGGTTGGGGATCGCCGCGTCGAACCGCGCGACCTCCCGCGTCCCCTCCCGCTGGTAGCGCGGCAGGTCGCCGCCGCCGATCGCGGCGAGCAGCCCGCCCTCGAACCGCGTGAACAGCTCGTCGGCCATCTGCGCGATGTGGACCGCCGACCCCTTGCTGGACGGGAACCGGTCGAACGCGACGTACGCCGCCCTGTGCCGCATGGGCCCCTGGTGCCTCATCCGATCGCCGCCCCCTCCGGCACGTTCCGCAGCCCGCGGTGCCAGGCGATCTGGTCCGCGAGCCCCTCGGCCAGGCCCGTCGCGGCCGTCCAGCCGAGCAGCTCCCGGGCGCGGGCCGTGTCGGCCCAGGTGCGCGTCGCGTCCCCGGCCACGGGCGTCTCGCGCCGGATCTGCGCCGGGACGCCCAGCGCCCCGGTGAGCATCGCGATCGCGTCGCGGACCGCGACGTGCTCGGCGTGCCCCACGTTGACGGCGACGCCGGGCGCCAGGTCCTCGGCCGCCGCCGCCAGCGTGGCCGCGACGACGTCCCGCACGTGCGTGAAGCTCCTGGAGCTGCGCCCGTCCCCGAACACCGGCAGCGGCCGCCCGTCGAGCGCCGCCTCGACGAACCGGTGGAACGCCATGTCGGGCCGCTGCCGGGGCCCGTAGACCGAGAAGTACCGGAGCAGCACCGTCCGCAGCCCGCTCGCGGCCGCCGTCCGCGCGAGCCGCTCCGCCTTCGCCTTGCTCACCGCGTACGGGCTCGCCGGCTTCAGCGGATCGTCCTCCCGGTTCGGCCGCGGTCCCGCCGATCCGTACACCGACGAACTGGACGCGACGACGACCTTCGGCCGCAGCCGGGGCGGCCGCTGCACGCAGGCCGCCAGCAACCGCCGCGTCGCCGCCACGTTGTCCCGCTCGACGAGCGCCCTGCCCGGCCCCCACGAGTCGCGCACCCCGGGACGTCCCGCCAGATGCACGACGACGTCCGCCTCGGAGACGGCGGAGAGATCGTCCAGTGCCAGGTCGATCTCGGCGGCGACGACCCCCGGCCTGGTCGCGACCTTCGCCCACGTCCGCCGCGCGACGCCGGGACTCAGCGAACGCCCGGGCGCGTCGACGGCCAGCACCTCGTGCCCCGCCCCCGAGAACGCGTCCACGACATGGCTCCCGATGAACCCCGCCGCACCAGTGACCACCACCCGCACCCGGGCACTTTATCCGTCGGCCCCCGAAGTAGGACAGGGCTCTCGTCCCTGCTCACATGGGACTCCCCGCCGGGACCGTCCGGGGAGCGCGGGACGGGGGAACCGACGCCCTGTTGTCATTACTTAGAGTTAGTTTGTCATTACGCAGGGGCATGAGGCCGTTGTACTGATCAGAACGCTCTCGGGGGGAGAGTTCGTGAAACAGACCTACAAATGCGTAACCGTGGCATTCGCGGGCATTGTCGGGATCGGGGTCGCCAGCGGGACCGCACTGGCGTCGGCTCCGAGCACGGCCGAGGCGGCGGGCCCGGCGGCGCACGCCGCCCAGCCCGCCCTCGACCAGTACGCCACGGGCAAGGTGACCAGCCGGCACCGGCTGGCGGTCCGGTCCCGGCCGACCACGCACTCCAAGCGGGTCTACTGGCTGAAGCCCGGCCAGAGATTCCAGATCAAGTGCTGGACGCGCGGGCAGAAGGTCGGGCACACCCGGGTCTGGTACCGGATGGGCTACAGCAGCCCCAAGGACTGGGTCACCGCCAACTACGTGAAGGTCATCAAGGGCCACGTCCACCACTGCTGAGCGCGCCAGGGGCCGGGGACCGCACGCGGCCCCGGCCCGCCCGTCCCGCGGTCCAGGGCGCCCCGGTGGCCCCGCATCCCGGCCTTTCCGGCCGCCGGATGCTGTGATATCCAGGCCGGGCGGCTCCACTGCGTGACGGCGCCGCGCCCGCGGTCGCGAGTAGGGCGGAGACGATGGCGAGCACCGGTCCGCTGATCGAGGCCTTCGGCGACCCGGGCCGGGCGGAGGCGGCGAGCGTCCCGCGGCGGCTGGTCGTGGTGGTCTTCGACGGCGCGCTGATGGGAAGCATGTCCTTCGCCTGCGGAGTGTTCGACATCGCCGCGCACTACGGCGCACTGCCCGGCATGGACCTGCGGATCGTCGCGGGCGAGCCCGGCGCCGCGATCATCGGCGGGGGACTGTCGTGCGCCGTCCCGCACGACCTGGAGGCGGTCCGGGCCGCGGACCTGATCGTCGTCCCGAACCTGCCCCAGCCGACGGCCGAGCGCCCTCCCGGGCCGGTGCTGGACGCCCTGCGCGCCGCGCACGCGCGGGGCGCGCGGGTGGCGGGCCTGTGCAGCGGAGCGTTCGTGCTCGCGGCCGCCGGCCTGCTGGACGGCCGCCCGGCGACCACGCACTGGTCGGTCGCGGCGCGGCTGGCCGAACTCCACCCGGCGGTCCGGGTCGACGCGTCGGTCCTCTACATCGACGACGGGGACGTGCTGACCGCGGGCGGCGGTGCCGCGGGCATGGATCTCGGGCTGCACCTGATCCGCTCCATGCTGGGCCCCTCGAACGCCAACCGGGTCGCCCGGGCCATGGTGGTGCCGCCGCACCGGCCCGGCGGCCAGGCCCAGTACATCGAGGCGCCTGTCCCCGACCTCGACGACACCGACCCGGTGGCCGAGACGATCGCCTGGGCGCTCGAACGCCTGGACGCGGCGCTGCCCGTGTCCGTCCTGGCGCGCCGGGCGCACATGAGCAGGCGCAACTACGACCGCCGGTTCCGTGAGATCACCGGCTCCGCGCCCGCGCAGTGGCTCGTCCACCAGCGCGTCATCCGCGCGCAGCAGCTTCTGGAGACCAGCGACATGCCGGTCGACGAGGTCGCCCGGCGCTCCGGGTTCCCCTCGGCCGCCGCGCTGCGCGCGCGCTTCCGGCAGGACGTCGGGGTCACCCCCACCGCCTACCGCGAGACGTTCGCCCACCCCGCCAAGCGCCACGGGTTGTCCTGAAACCGCCGCCCGGCGGCCGAATCAGCACTCACACCCGCGCAGGACGGCGGACCAGAATCAGGACCACCGGAGCCCGCGCCGCCGCGCGCCGCGCCACCGGACCCCGCGCAGGCAAACCGACGGAACCCCGCATGAACAGAAGGGCCCCCCACACCCATGCGCTCCCGAGGTCTCACACTCACCACCGCCGCGCTCCTGGCGGGCGCCGCCCTGACCGCCCCCGCGTCCGCCGCCGCACCCGCGGACCCCGGACGATCCGCCAGCGTCCTCAGTGACACGGCCACCTTCAACACCCCGCCCGGCAACGAGATCCTCACCCACCTGCTGGACCTGATCCAGAACGCCGACCAGGGTTCGACGATCATGTTCACCGCGTTCCGGTTCGAGGAGCCGGTCATCGCCCAGGCGCTGCTCCTCGCGTCGAAGGCGCGTGGCGTGAAGGTCCAGCTCCTGGTCGACGGCGGGGCGCCCGAGGCCGAACACGAGGTGTTCACCCAGCTCAAGACGGCTCTCGACGAGGACGGGAATGACGAGACCTGGGCGCGTTACTGCCGACAGGTGCTCGGTGCTCCCCCGTACCCCTCCTGTCAGGGGACGAACGCGATGCACAACAAGTTCGTCCTGTTCTCCGGTACCAAAGGCGCGTCCAACGTGGTCTCCACGGGCTCGGCGAACATGAGGAGATCCTCCGGCAGCGACGCCTGGAACAGCTGGTACACGCACGTCGGGGACGCCAACCTGTACAACCGCTACGCCGGCTACTTCGAGGACCTCCAGAGGATGGAGGGGCGGCCCGACTACTACAACGACAACCCGCCGGTGATCACCGGCAACATCAAGAGCTACTTCTACCCGCGGGCGGTCGTGGACGGCGACCCGGCCGCGAACGACACCACCGTGCACACCCTGCAGGCGACCAGCTGCCCCGGCAAGATCCGCATCGCGAACTGGTCGGTCACCAGGAGCGCGATCGCCAAGGAGCTGGTCAAGAAGGCCCGCGAGGGGTGCAGCGTCGACGTCGTCGCCCGCAAGATCCACAAATCGGTCTGCGAACCGCTGGCGAAGGCCATGAACGAAGGCGCCCCGGTGCGGATGTGGGCGTACAAGCAGAACGAGGACGACGCCCCGAACTACGTCCACACCAAGGACATGATGATCGAGGCGGGCTACCCGAACACCACGAAGCTGGCCACGGTCGTGTTCACCGGCAGCGCCAACCTGAACCACGACTCCCTGGAGAACAACGACGAGAACTCCATCAGGATCATGAACGACAAAACCGTCTACACCCAGTTCGTGAGGAACTTCGACCAGATCACGAGCCACGCCGAGACCTCCGGACAGGGCTTCCAAATCCAGAGCGCCGATGACTGCGGGCGCGCCTACCCACAGGGGTAGGCCGCTCTGACACGCCTCTCATGAGGGTGCCCGCGTGGCTCAGCGGGGGCGGGCCACGCGGGTCTCGTCCCAGACGGGTTCCGCCGACTCGTAGACCGAGCCGTCGGACCCGAAGACGAGGTGGCGGTCGAACGCGCGGGCGAACCAGCGGTCGTGGGTGACCGCGACGACCGTGCCCTCGTAGGACTCCAGCCCCTCCTGGAGCGCTTCGGCGCTGGCCAGGTCGAGGTTGTCGGTCGGCTCGTCCAGCAGGAGCAGGGTGGCGCCGCCGAGTTCCAGGAGCAGGATCTGGAGCCGGGCCTGCTGGCCCCCGGACAGGGTCTCGAAGGGCTGCTCGGCGCACACGTTCAGCTCGTAGCGCGTGAGCGCGCTCATCGCGTCGTTCCGCAGCCGCGCGTGCTCGGTCATGACGATCTCGCACGGGGTGCGCCCGGCCAGGTCGGGACGGGCGTGGGTCTGCGCGAACAGGCCCGGCACCACCCGCGCCCCCAGGCGGGCCACGCCGGTGTGCGCGACGGGCTTCACCGGCGTCGCCCCGCGCGGAAGCGCCTCCGCGACGGCCGCGAGAAGGCGCAGGAAGTGCGACTTCCCGGAGCCGTTCGAGCCCAGGACGGCGACGCGCTCGCCGTACCAGACCTCGGTGGCGAACGGCTTCATCAGGCCCGTCAGTTCGAGGTCCTCGCAGACCACCGCGCGCTTGCCGGTCCTGCCGCCGCGCAGGCGCATCTTCAGGTTCTGGTCGCGGGGCGGGACCTCGGGCGGCCCCGCCTCCTCGAACTTGCGCAGCCGGGTCTGCGCCGCGCGGTAGCGGGACGCGAAACCGTCGTTCACCGTCGCCTTGGTCCGCAGGGTGTTGACCAGTTCCTTGAGCTTCGCGTGCTCCTCGTCCCAGCGGCGCCGCAGCTCCTCCAGGCGCTCGTTGCGGTCGCGGCGGGCGGCGGCGTAGGTGGCGAACCGGCCGCCGTGGATCCACACCCGGGCCGCCTCGACGGTGACGATCCGGTCGGCGGACCGGTCGAGCAGCTCGCGGTCGTGCGACACCAGGAGGACGGTCTTCGGCGTCTCCCGCAGCCGCTCCTCCAGCCACCGCTTGCCCGGGACGTCCAGGTAGTTGTCGGGCTCGTCCAGGAGGAGGACCTCGTCGGGGCCGCGGAGCAGGGCTTCGAGCGCGAGCCGCTTCTGCTCGCCGCCCGACAGGGTGCGGACCTCGCGCCACCGGCACGAGTCGTAGGGGACGCCGAGGGCCGCGACGCAGCACGCGTCCCACAGCACCTCGGCCTCGTAGCCGCCCGCGTCGCCCCAGCCCGCGAGGGCCGTGGCGTAGCGGAGCTGGGCGGGCTCGTCGTCGCGCTCCATCATCACCAGCTCGGCCGCCTCCACCGCGGCCGCCGCCTCCCGCACCCGGGGCGGCGCCAGCGACAGCAGGAGGTCGTGCACGCTCGACCCGTCCCGCACGCTGCCGATGAACTGGCGCATGACCCCGACGCCGCCGCTGTGCGCGACGGTCCCGGACTGCGGCGCCAGGTCGCCCGCGATCAGGCGCAGGAGCGTCGTCTTGCCCGCGCCGTTCGGCCCCACGAGGGCGGCCGTGACACCGTCGCCGACCCGGAAGGAGACGTCGTCGAGCAGCATCCGTCCGTCCGGCAGCACATGGCCGACGTGGCCCACCTCGACGTGTCCCATGCCGCCGAGTGTCGAGAACCCCCCGCCGCGCCGTCAATCGAATTACCCGGCCCGGCGCGGCGCTCGCCTAAGCGGGCTCATCCCGTGGAGTACTTCGACGGCCACCGCCAGGGCCGCGACGCCGGCCCTGCTCGTCGGACGCCTCACCAGACCGCGATCTCAGGGACGAGGCCGCGGTTTGCGGAGGTGCGGGAAATCTGGACGATCTTCCATGTGTCGCCAGCCGGCATGAAGGACGCGAAAAACCAGATCCCCAAGGAGTGCGTCATGGAACGTTCCCTCACCGCAGACCGCGACTACCTCGACGGCATCGGCCGGCTCCTGGTGCTGGGCATGGGCGTCGACGTCGTCATCCATGCCGAAGAGGACCGCGACGAGGTCGATGCCTGGATCGAGGCCGTCGGCGCCGTGTACGAGGTCGAGGCCGCCCGCGCCGAACTGGTGCGGTTCGGTCGCGAACTCAACCTGGAGCTCTTCCCGGTGGCGATCCGCTCCGGCGGGGCCTCGCCGGGCCCGGACGTGGCCGGTGACGTCACCTGTTCGGCCGACCACGGCAGCATCGCCGCCGCCGTCGTCAACGAACCGGTGACGCTCGACGGTGGCCGCGTCACCGTCGGAGCCCCCACCCCGGTTCCGGCCAGGGAGGAGGGCCACCTGACGGTCACGCTCAAGGTGCCCCGCGACTTCTCGATCACCGTCCGTCTCAAGGGCGGCGACATCACCACCCACGGCGTGCCGCGGAGCAACGCCCAGCTGCACACCGACGCCGGAACGGTGGCCCGCCACCAGGCATAGGACCACCGGAACGGCACACCCGAGGGGCCCGGCCACGCCGGGCCCCTCACTCCGTCCGGCGGCACACCGTCCGGGGGGACGCGGGAGCGCGTCCGCATCGGCGACGGCGGCCTCCGCGGCGAAGGTGACATGACCAACGCCGATGGTCAGTACCCTTGTGGCCGTGAGTCGAGAAGGTGTGACGCCGCAGAGCGAGGATTTCTCCGCCTGGTACAACGAGCTGGTGGTGCAGGCCCAGCTCGTCGACCGCGGACCGGTTCGCGGCACGATGGTCATCCGCCCGTACGGTTACCGGGTGTGGGAGCTGCTCCAGGCCGACCTGGACCGGCGCATCAAGGACGCCGGGCACGACAACGCCTGCTTCCCGATGTTCATCCCGGAGTCCTACCTCAAGCGCGAGGCCGAGCACGTCGAGGGCTTCTCCCCGGAGCTGGCCGTCGTCACGCACGCCGGCGGCAAGGACCTGGAGGAGCCGCTGATCGTGCGGCCGACCTCCGAGACGGTCATCGGCGAGTACATGGCCAAGTGGATCGACTCGCACCGCGACCTGCCGCTGCTGCTGAACCAGTGGGCCAACGTCGTCCGGTGGGAGATGCGGCCCCGGATGTTCCTGCGCACCACCGAGTTCCTCTGGCAGGAGGGCCACACCGCCCACGCCGACGAGGACGACGCGATGCGCGAGACGATGTGGGCGCTGGACGCCTACGCGAGCCTCGCGCGGGAACTGGCGGCGATCCCGGTCGTGTCGGGTGAGAAGACGCCCGGCGAGCGGTTCGCCGGCGCCGTCCGCACCTACACGATCGAGGCCATGATGCGCGACGGCCGGGCCCTGCAGTCCGGCACGTCCCACTACCTCGGCACGAACTTCGCCAAGGCGTTCGAGATCCAGTACCAGGACGAGGAGGGCAGGCTCACCCTCGCCCACACCACGTCCTGGGGCATGAGCACCCGCATGATCGGCGGCGTGATCATGACGCACGGGGACGACAAGGGCCTGGTGCTGCCGCCGCGGCTCGCGCCCTACCAGGTCGTGGTCGTGCCGATCGGCCGCAAGGAGCAGGGCGAGCAGGCCGCCGCGGAGGCCCGCCGGCTCGGTGCGGCGATCAAGTCGATGGGCATCCGGGTGCACGTCGACGACAACCGCCCGCAGCTGACACCCGGCTTCAAGTTCAACGAGTGGGAGATGCGCGGCGTACCGATCCGCATCGAGCTCGGCAAGCGCGACATCGAGAACGGCGTCGCCACCGTCGTCCGGCGGCTCCCGACCGTCGAGGGGCAGGGCAAGGAGCAGATCCCGCTCGACAAGGTGCCCGAGGTGCTGCCCGGGATGCTCGCCGACTTCCAGTCGTTCCTGCTGGCCAGGGCCGAGAAGTTCCGCGAGGACAACACCGTCGTCGTGGACGGCTGGGACGCGTTCGTCGCGCAGGTCGCCACCGGCTGGGCCCGCGCGTTCCACTGCGGCGACACCGGCTGCGAGGACGACATCAAGGCCGAGACCGCCGCGACCCCGCGCGTCATCGCCACCGACGCGCCCGAGGAGACCGGCGTCTGCGTGAAGTGCGGCCGTCCGTCCGCCTACGGCAAGCGCGTCATCTTCGGCCGCGCCTACTGACGCCGCCTCCGAGCGGGCCCGCCGGGGGGCGGGCCCGCTCCGGGCCGCCCCCGGTGGTCCGACTTTTTCGATCTTCATGCCCGGCCCGGGCGAGTCCATCGGCATCGGCAGGGACGGCCTCGTTCCTCTCGTGACGCGTGCGCACTCTTCGCTCCCTCAAGAGGGATTCTCCGGTCTCGCCATCGATTTGGCTTCTCGGCGAGACAGCGGAAAGGTATGCATCGCTGCGGATATCGGACCGCAGAGCAGACCTCAACGCATTCGAGGGAACTCTCATGGTTTTCTTCAAGAAGTATCGCTGGGCCTTACTCGCCTGCCTCCTGGCGGCGGCAGTGGGCGGCTTCCTGGCGATGGCGGACGGCTCCAAGGCCGGCCGCGGCGCGCACCCCGGCCACGTGAAGGACTGGGGCACCTGCCCGGACGGGACAAAGATCGAGTCCCTGGCCAAGGGATTCTCGACGCCGAAGGACGGTGTCATCACCAAGCACCTCGAACAGCCGGGGTGCTCCGTCGCCGTCAAGGATCCGACCGGGACGATCCTCTACACCGAGCTGATCCGCTCGCACCACTACGTGGTGGTGACGGGCAACGGGTTCACCGTGACGAGGCTGGTCGACGTACGGAACCCCGAAGACTGCAAGGTCGGGCTGCCGTACGACCGCTGCTTCTTCTCCCACGATGCCGTTGACTGAGGGCTCCCTCGACTGACGGCCGGCACCTGAATCCTCGGAGCGTGCCATGCGCGCTCCGAGGGTTCCTTCACGTTCGCGGCCGCACCGGCCGGAACCGGGACGGCCGCTCGTCAGGAGTCCCCGGCCTCCGACGCGCGACTCTCCGCGCGCCGCCGCGTCAGGTACGGCTGGACGAACCACGCCCACCCGCAAAGGAGCACCGCGACCACGACCGTGGCGGCGGTGGCGGCGGCCTCATCCGACAGGGACTGGACGACCAGTGTCGTCGCCGCGGTCATCGAGACGCCCAGCGCGAAGGCGCCGGCGATCCCGAACCGGTTCGCGCGCCGGATCAGCAGCGCCTTCTGCCCGAGCCGGAACAGGATCCGGTGCTGGATGACGGGCGCGATGAAGCAGACGGACGCGAACCCCGCCCCGAACAGCGCGACGTAGAACAGCGCGCGGCCCAGCTCACTGACCTTCGTGTCGAAGCTCGCCGAGAACGGGACGGTCAGCAGGAAGGCGAACAGCACCTGCACGCCGGTGGTCGCGACACGGAAGCCCTGGAGGAGCTCCATCAGTTGCCGGTCCAGACGTTCGTGTTCCGTCTCGTTGCGGGGCTTGTCCGAGGGGTCGACGCTCATGGATGCCGTTTACCCCGGCAAAACGCCCATCAGTCGCGCGGCTGAAACGTTCTAGTCGAGAGTCGGCGGCTCCACCCGCAGCGCGAGCATGGACACGTCGTCGCGCAGGTCGCCGTCGCAGAAGTCGAGCAGCGCCCGCTCCACTCCGCCGAGCATCTCCTCCGGCGGCTTCCCCGCGTGCCCGGCGAGCGCCTCCAGCAGCCGCTCCTGGCCGAACTCCTGCCGCGTCATGTCGCACGCCTCCAGGACCCCGTCCGAATGCAGGATCAGCGTGTCGCCGACGGCGAGGTCGATCGTGTCGAGCCCGGCCTCGAAGTCCTCGAACAGGCCGAGCGGGACGCCGCCGCGCGACGCCGACCTGATCACCCCGTCGGCGCGGACGACGATCGCCGGCGGGTGGCCCGCGGTGCCGAGCGACACGATGATCCGCTCGGTCTCCAGCGTCAGGTTCGCCATCACGGCGGTGACGAAGCGGTCCTCGTCCAGCAGGGCCTCGTTCACGGTCGCGAGCACGTCGCCGGGACGGGCCTTCCACCGCGACGCGAGCCGGACGCAGTGCCGGGCGGTCGACGTCACGGCCGCCGCGTCCTCGCCCTTGCCGCACACGTCGCCGAGGACCAGCCCCCACCCGTTCTCGGTGCGGAACACGTCGTAGAAGTCGCCGCCCACTTCCGAGCCGTGGGTGGACGTCAGGTACCGGGCGGCCACGCTCACCCCGGGAATGGAGGGGAGCGTCTTCGGCAGCAACCCGGCCTGGAGCGTGTCGGCCACCTCGGCGCGGCGCCGGTAGAGCCGCGCGGCACGGATCACCAGGGCCAGGTAGCGGCCGAGCCGCTGCACGACCCCGAGGTCCATGAGGTCGAACGGGCCGTACTCGCCGCTGGCCGCCAGCGTGATCGTGCCGATGGCGCGGTCGCCGTCCTCGATGGGGACGCTGAGCACCGACGTCACGCCGATCTTGCCGCACACCGGCAGCCCGTCCGGGCACATGCCGAGCACGTCGAGGTTCTCCACGTGCGGGCGCAGCGCGCTCTGCCGGGTGACGAAGACGTCGTGGGGAAGCGTGTCCTCGGCGGGGTCGACCTCTTCCAGCATCCTCGCGGCCTCGACGGACCGCTCGTCCTCCGGGCCCATCACGACCTGGCGGCGCAGCGCGGGCGCCGCGCCCGCCCTGGTCGCACCGCCCTGCGCGCCCCCCTGCGGTCCGCCGCCGGGGCCGGTCAGGTCGATGAACGCCCAGTCCGCCAGTTCCGCGGCCAGCAGCCGGGCGCAGCGCCGCACGGCCACCGTCTCGTTGAAGACCGGCTCGTCCAGCAGCAGCTCGCTGGCGGTGGCGAGGACGTCCATCCGGTGCACGATCGTGGCGACGGCCTCGTCGTCGCCCTGCCCGCCGTCGGCGGCCCGCACCCGGGCGGCGCCCGCCGCCTGGGCCCTGGACGCCGCGGCCCCGCCGTCGTCGGCGGGCGTGGTCGTCGGCCCGGCGGCCACCACGACCATCGGGTCGGGCTCGCCGCGGATCCACACCCGCGCCACCGTCAGCACGGCGTCGATCGGATGGTCCCGGCCGAGGAACCGGACGCTGACGCGGCGCCGCTGCCCCGTCCGGATCGCCGCCGCCAGCTGCGACCGGACCGCCGCCCGGGTCGCCATGTCGCAGAACGCCGTGAACTGCTTGCCCGACACGTATCCCGCCGACGTGCCGAGCAGCATGGCCGCCTGCCGGTTGACCCGGCGGACGTTCGTCGTCCGGTCGAGCAGGAACAGCGGCACGGGGGCGTCCTGGAAGACGGTGCGCAGCACGCGCCGCTCGTTCTCGGCGGCGGCCGACCCGCCGGGCTCGCCGGACTGCTCGCCGCCCATCGTGCGCAGCACGGTCAGCGCCAGCTCCAGCTCGACCAGCGCCGCGTCCAGCGTGGCGCGCAGGTCGGGCTCGGGCACGCCGGCGGCCTGGCGCAGCTCGCCGATGCGTCCCTCGAGATCCGAGATCTCCCGCAGGAGGGTCTCGGGCTCGAGCTGGTCAGGCCGATCGTGCATCTGGTCTCCTTTCGCCCGCGTCACCACGGTGGAACCAGGCGGCTCCCGCCCGACCCGGGCCGGACACCGTTCTACGGGGCCGCTTCACGCAGCCTATGCTCCCCGCCCGCACCTAGGGCAGGCCCTGGTGACCGACGATACGCTGGGCGAGCGCGGTGAGCTTCACGTGGCGCGTCTGTGAGATGCGACGCATCTCGGCGAATGCCTCGTCGGCGTCGCAGCCGAGCGCGTGCATGAGAATTCCCTTGGCCTGGTCGACGACCGCCCGCGCCTCGACGGCGGCCTGGAGCTGGACGGCGGTGCGGTGCACGTCGTCGTACTGCTGGCTGTTCGAGAAGGCCGCGGTGCCCTGCGCTACCAGCAGGGACGTGATCGCGTGCCGCTCGGGCCCGAGCGCCTTCGGCGTCACCCCGTACAGGGTGAGGGTGACGAGGACCCGCGGGCTCTGGTGCGGGGTCGTGGCGAAGCAGCGCACCCCGCGGCGCAGCATGTCCGACATCGCCTCGGGCCAGCGGGTCTCGGCGAGGATGTCGTCGGCGGTCAGCGCCCGGCGGTCGGCCACCACGTCGAACAGCGGCCCGTGCCCGCGGGACAGCTGCCGGTCGGTCACCTCGGCCAGGTCGGGATGGCTGGCCGCGGCGGCCAGCGGTTCGGGCCGGTTCTCCTCCGCGCCGGCGCGCCCGTCCTGGAGGGGCATGTCCGGCATGCCGCTCGCCCGGTCGGGCAGACCATGAGGGCTCGGCAGCGCCCACCGCACGCTCGCCGCGCCCGCGCACCCCGGCACGGCGCGCGCCGCGAGCTCGGTCACCCGGTGCAGGGTGCCCACGTCGGAGGACTCTCCGACCATGCCCAGCCGGGCGATCTCAAGCGCGAGCTGGTCCGTCAGGACCGTTTCGGTGGACGTCACCTTTCCGAGAGTAGCCTGCCCCGGAGGATGCGCAGGCGGGCCCTGCTCGGCCGTGCGGCCCTGGTGCCTCATGGGGTGTCCTAGTTGTTGGGCGGCGCCTTGCTGATCTCGGGAAGGGGCCCGGAGTCGCCGTTCGCCAGGGCCAGGTCGCCGATGCACACGATCCCGACGGGGTGGTGCTCGGCGTCCACGACCGGCAGCCGCCGGACGGCGTGCTCGCTCATCAGCCGCGCCACGGTGTCGGTGTCGTCCTCGGGGTGGACGGTGGTCAGTTCGGCCGTGCAGACGTCGCCGAGCGGGGTGAGCGAGGTGTCGCGGCTCTCGGCCACCGCGCGGATCACGATGTCACGGTCGGTCACCAGTCCGCAGAGCCGTCCCGCGTAGGTGACCAGCACGTCGCCGATGCCCTCGTCCCGCATGATGCGAGCCGCCTCGTAGAGCGTCGCGTCGAGCGGCAGAGACTGGGGCGCCGCCGTCATCACGTCGCTGACCCTCGATGACATAGCGCGCACATCCTCCCGAATAGCCAACGCCTCGCGTGGCCTGTGTGTGCGCGCCCTACCCACGGTCGGCAGCCCTATTCGGACGGTTTGCGAATCGGCCGCCGACCTGCGCCGGGTCAGAACGCGAAGACGGTTCCGGTGCGCGACTGCATCGCGCAGTCGTTGCCGTACTCGGCCTTGAAGCGCGCGGGTCTGCCCTTCCACCGTCCTTCGGCGCGGGCGATGACAGGGGCGTGGACGGCGGTGCACATGCGGCCGTCCGGCCGGTGCTCGAACCGCCCGCCCGACCCCTCCAGCTCCAGGCAGGCCCGCTGGGCTTCGGGGTGCTCGCCCCCCGGCGGATCGCAACGCAGCGTGACCGTCCTACTCCCGGACGTACCCCCGCCCGGATGCGTGACGGAAAGCCGCAACGACGTCTCCGCCCCAGGTGGCGCGGCGGGGATCAGGGCGACGACCGCCCCGACGACGACCGCGCTGAACAGGTTCGGCATACACGACTCCCGAGTTTCCGAGGGACGTCGCACAACGTATCCGACCCATAACAGATCGTGCAGGCAAACGCACACCCTCTAACCCCGAAGCAACCCCCACCCACAACAACCTCGACGATCGCGACCATGACCGTGGCGACGCTGCGGCTGCGGCAGGCCGGAAGGAGGGCACCAAAATAGACACCCACTGACCTCAGCCACCGCCGCAACCACGCAATGACCTCAATGGTTGCGATCGCGTCCGAAGGCAGGTTCAAGCGGAGCGAGAACCTGATCGCGCAGCGAGCCGCAAGGCGAGCCGGAGCGATGCCAGCGATCGCCCGCGTTTCTCGACGATGGAGGGCCGCCAGGCCCGAAGGAGGAGAAAAACGCTAGGCAGCGAGGCTCAGCGATTCGCGGAGTTGCTTGCGGCCGCGGTGGAGGCGGGACATGACGGTGCCGATGGGGGTGCCCATCAGGTCGGCGATCTCCTTGTAGGGGTAGCCCTCGACGTCGGCGAGGTAGACGGCGTCGCGGAAGTCCTTGGGGAGGGCGCGGAGGGCGGCGACGACCTGGGAGTCGGGGATGCGGTCGAGGGCCTCGGATTCGGCGGACCGGAAGCCGGAGGCGTGGGCTTCGGCCTGCGCGATCTGCCACTCCTCGAGTTCTTCGGAGCCGGCGCGCTGGGGCTCGCGCTGCTTCTTGCGGTAGGTGTTGATGAAGTTGTTGGTGAGGATGCGGTGCAGCCACGCCTTGAGGTTCGTGCCTTCCTGGAACTGGTGGAAGTTCACGTAGGCCTTGGTCAGCGTCTCTTGGACGAGGTCCTCTGCGTCGGCGCTGTTGCGGGTCATGCGGACGGCGCTGATGTAGAGGGGGTCTGCGAGCGGCAGAACGTCGCGCTCGTAGCGGAGCGCGTCGTCGGACGTGGCGTTGCCGTTGGCGTCGCGGCCGTTGTCGCCCTTGGCGTTGCGGTGGACGGGCGTGGTGACAGCGGTCATCGTCGCTCCCCGTGGTTGTGTCCCCGGTGGACGGGGACGGTTGCCTGGCGCGTGGTCGGGGGCACGCGCGGGCCGGGCGGTTGAACGCCCCCCGTCGAGTGGTACGTGCCACCGTTCCCGGCGGGTTCGGTGTGGCCTCGGCCTCGCTTGGAGGGTGGGCCGAGGGTTCGGCGCGCTTCGGCTGTGCCAGAGCGACCCCGTTGCCGGGACGTCGCGGGCGTCGCCCGATCGAGCGCTTCGATCCGCCGGTGGGTCTTCCTGTCCTGTAAGACGCATGGAACGAGCCAAATGGTTGCCAGGGTTCTATGTGGCCTCCATCACATCAGGTCGTTTCTTGGTCAAAGTGGTGCTGATCGGCCGGTATAGAGCCCGATCCCCCGGGAGCCCGCGCGCGGCGGGTCCCGGGAGACCGGGGTGAGGGGTCAGTCGAGCAGGTGGTTCAGGGCCTTCACGGCCAGGGCGCGTGCCTCCGGGGTCTGCTCCAGGCCGAAGCCGAGGAGGACGCTGTCCCTGGTCGCCACCGCGGAGACGGAGTCGATCAGGGCCTGCGACCGGACGAACTCGGTGCCGTTGCCGGGGCTCCCGGCCGGGGCGCCCTGGACGGCCCAGGGGCCGAGGCCGGTCTCGAAGCCTTCGGCGTCGAGCGGGCCGCCGGTGGTGGTGAGCCTGGTGTCGTCGATGAACAAACCGGTCCCGCCGGTGGCGGGGTCGCTGACGTAGGAGATCGACACTTCGACCTTCTTGCCCGCGTAGGCGGCCAGGTCGAACGCGGCGGGGACCCAGCCGTCGGAATTGCCCGTGAAGGCGTTCCAGGCACCGGACGTCCCGGTGCCCCCACAGGGGTTGCCCCGGGTGAGGTAGTGGCCGAGGAACGGATGCATGTCGATGAGGTAGCCCTGCTCGCACTGTTCAGGGACGGCCGTGCTCGTCCGGCCGTTCTTGTCGGGCAGGGTGGTCCAGTCCTCGGCGCCGGTGGTGTGCGCCTCGACGATGACGTTGTCGAAGCCCGTCTCGGTGCTGTAGGAGAGCTGGGCCTGCAGGGCCGGGGCCTGGGCGGCGGTGACCGAGGACAGATCGATCGTGCGGGTCAGGCGCCGGTAGGCGCCGTCCTGGTGCGGTCCCGCGACGTACCACTGGCCCTCGACGGGTTCGGTGGGTGCGGCGGCGCCGGTGTAGTCGCCGGCCTTCCAGCTGGTGAACTGGGGGAAGCCGGCCTTGGGCAGGACGGTCGAGGTGACCTGGAACCCGCCGGCCTCGTTCACCGGGTTGGCCGGGGTGCCGGTGAGCTTGGACGTGACGCCTTCGAGCGGCGGGGCCGTCCCGGCGAATCCGGTGGGGGAGCCGACGCGCTGCCTGTCATAGGCGCCCAGGTAGTACTGGAAGAAGTCGTCCGACAGCAGTTCGCAGTCGTCCCGGAAGTTGCCCGTGACGACGCAGGGCTTCTCGGGGTGGCCCTTCAGCCCGTAGTAGATGCCGCCGCCGTTGAGCCGGCTGATCGGGCCGTAGTAGCCGGTCGTCTCACCGGTGTGGAGCAGTTTCCCGCCCTCGTTCAGGTAGGAGCGGACGGACAGCAGCAGGTCCTTCTCCCGGTCGGCGACCTGCGAGTCGCGGGCGTCGCCGAGGAAGGTCTTCACCGGGTCGTCGGCCGCGTCCTGCGTGAGCCGGTTGTCACCGAGGTACCAGACGACCGCCTTGAAGTGCTTCATGACGCCGAGGTCGTGCGGGACGCCGTCCCGGTCGATGTCCCAGACGAGCGGCCGGTGCTTGGCGGCCTTGACGAGGTCGGCGTACTGGGGGGCGTACCGGGGCTTGTTCGTTCCGGCCGGATAGGTCGGGTTGATACCCGTGTAGTCCTCGTCCGCGATGACCAGGACATCGGCCTTCTGCTGGTCGCGC
Source organism: Actinomadura sp. NPDC048955 (assembly GCF_040649435.1). Lineage (NCBI taxonomy): Bacteria > Bacillati > Actinomycetota > Actinomycetes > Streptosporangiales > Thermomonosporaceae > Actinomadura > Actinomadura sp. NPDC048955. The sequence goes on along the minus strand of NZ_JBEZJI010000052.1, from coordinate 24,703 downwards.
ACTGTGTAGGTGAAGTGCTTGCTCTCCACCTGCTTGTGGCCCTTCCTGCCGGTGAACCACGCCTCGACCCTGTCCCCGGGCCGCTGCCCCGCGACCTCGCCGCGGAACTCGGCGTAGTAGAGGTCGTTCTCGCCGCCGAAGCGCTCGCCGCCGCGCCATTCGCGCACGTGGGCGCGCCGGACCCGGCCGCCGTCGATCCGGTAGCGCAGCTCCTTGGCCCGCAGCGACCTGCGGATCACCGCGGCGACCTCCTGGGAGGGGCCGTAGGACGCGCCGAACGCGTCCGTCTCGAAGTCCGGCGCGGTGCGTCCCACCGGGGAGACGGGTTCGTCGGGGGTGCGCGCCGACTTGCCGACCGACAGCGCGAACGGCAGGTTCTTCTGGAACTCGCGGGCGATCAGCGCCTCGTCGTCCGGGAACTCGAAGTCGCTGGCGCAGCCGCCCGGCTCCCACGCGTCGTCCGGATCCTCGTTCGCGGCGGTGGTGCAGGTCGCCATCTCCGGCGTGATCGACAGGGACCCGTACACGTTGTCGGCCTGGCCGTCGGTGTCGCCGTTCGTGGTGTAGAGCTGGGCGCCGAGCTCGGGCGTGTAGCCGGGGACGGCCGGATGGTCGATGTCGCCGAGCAGCGCGTCGTGGATCGCGTCGTCCGGGCTGCGGGTGAGCGCCTGCCAGCCGACGCCGTGCAGGAGCAGCTGGGCGGCCGAGTGGTAGTTGACCAGGTAGGTGGGGCGGAGCCGCTCGTACAGGCCGAGCTGCGCCTTCGTCTCGGGCTCGGATCCCGGCGCCTTGCCGCGGTAGGTCTGGTTCGCGGGCTGGTCCGAGGAGCCCTCGTTGTCGTAGCCCCACTTGTAGGGGAAGTTGCGGTTGAGGTCGACGCCGTCGGCGCCGGTGATCCGGCCGTCGCCGTCGTTGTCGCGGGTGTTCTTGCGCCAGAGCCGGAAACCGTCCTTGAACGTCAGGTCGTAGCCGTCCACGTTCACGACCGGGACGAACCACAGGTCCGTGGTGTCAATGATCTTCGTGACCGCGGCGTCCGCGCCGTATCCGTCCACGTAGTGGTGCAGCAGCCGGCGGACCATCTCCGGAGTGATCCACTCCCGGGCGTGCTGGGCCGCCTGGTAGACGACGACGGGGCGCCGGCCGTCCCTGAGGCCGCGCACGTCCTTGCTGACGCGCACCGCCGTGATCGGCTGCCCCTGGCCGGACGTCCCGACGTCCACCGCCATGGCGATGGACGGATGGTCGGCGGCCACCTTGAGAAGCTCCTCGCGGATGTTCCCGGGGCCGCTGTAGGGACGGAAGACCTTGGGCGCGGCCAAGGCCCGCTGCCGGGCGTCCTTGCCGTTCACCTTCCTGACCGAGAGGGCGAGGCCCCGCGCGTTCAGCGCCGCCGCCTCGGTGCCGCTCATGACCGCCTCGACGTGGACGCGGTCCTTCCGCGCGCTCTTGGAGAAGCGGACGTCCTCCCGGTCGAGCGCGGAGCGGTTCAGCAGCCGCACCTGGTCGGCGGTGAGCTCGGCGGCGTAGACGTCCACGGCGGCGCCGGACGGGGACGCCTTCGGGGCCGCGTGCGCCGGGGAGGCCGCGAACGTCCCGATCAGGAGCGCGGCGGCGGCGAGGGCGGGGGCGAGTGTTCGCCGCCGCCCGCGCCGCGTCAGTGTGCGGTGCCGGAAAAGGGTGCGCGGCGGTAACGGTGTGCGCGACATTGCGCCTCCTGGCAGGGATCACAACGGGGGCTGCGCGATCGTCTGCCGAGGGGCAATGGGTGTCAACGGGGCGTTGGTGCCTGATGCCCGCTTTCGGTCAGGGCGTGGTGAGATGGCCCGCCAGGACGGCCTCGACCAGCCGGGCCGCGAACTCCTCCGGCGCGGCCGGGAGCCCGGCGCCCGCCGCCACCGCGTCCGCGCCCGCGAGCCGGGTCAGGAAGGCGTGCTGCTGGCAGCCTCCCAGCAGGGCCGCGGCGATGAACGGCGAGGGCGCGCCGTCCGCCAGCCGTCCGGCCTTCCGCTCGGCCTCCAGATAACCGATGAGGGCCGCGTGGCCCATCACCGGACCCGCCGCCGGCCCGCCGGGCGGCCCCGCCGGGGGGCCGCCGGGCGCCCCGGGAGGCGGCGGCTCGCCGGTGTGGCCACCTTTGGTCCAGGCACGCGACTTGGCGGCGGTCGCGTTCTGTGCCTTTCCCGGGCCGTCGCTCCGCAGCCACGCGATCAGCTCCGGGTCGGCCAGGACGGGCCCGGTCATCGGCAGCAACTCGCCGTAGAAGCGGATCATCTCCGCCGCCAGCCGGGTGAGGTTCTCCTCCACCGAGTTCTGCCCGACCGATCCGGCGAGCTCCGCCATCGCGGAGCGCGCGGTTCCGGTGACCTCGGCCAGAGCCGCCGCGAACAGCGCGGTCTTGTTCGCGAAGTGGTTGTAGAGGCTGCCCTCGGACACGCCCGCGGTGCGCGCGATCTCCTTGGTCGTCGCGGCCACGATCCCGCGCGACCGGATCACCGTGACCGCCGCGGCCAGGATCCGGTCCCGCATGGGCTCCGTCCGTGTCGCCAACCCGTTCCACCTCGCTTCCCCGCTGGACGTTAGCACGGTCCGCGACAAATGAGTGAGCGCTCACCCGGAGAGGTTCGGCGGATACCGAGCGAACCGCCCGCACAGCCTGTAGTTTCTCTTTCACCGTGTGTTGCCGGGAGGCTTGCGCGCGTCGTTCCACTCGGGGGAGGGGGACCGCATGGTGATCGCGGATCTGCTGGGCGTCACGAGGATGACCGCCGTCACGGTGAACGACCGCGGCCGCATCAGCCACTGGGACGATACCGCCGCCGACCTGTTCGGCGCCGCGCGCCCGCAGGCCCTCGGCCGCCCGCCCGGCGAGCTTCTCCGGCTCCCCAGGGAGCACCGCGGCGCCTTCGAGCCGGAGGCCTTCGGGCAGGTCTGGTGCGGCGCCTGCACCCTGCGACGGGCCGACAACGGCGAGCCCGCCGAGATCGGCTGGTGGATCTACCCCGTCGAGGGCGCCCCGGGCGACCACGGCGTCCGGGTCCTGGCCCTGGCCGCCGACCTGCGCAGGCTCCGCCGCGACGGGATCGGCATCACCGTCGGCGACCTCCTGCTCGCCCCGCCGGGCGTGCCCGGCCCGGCCGGCGCCGCCGCGCTCCGCCCGGCCGCCGTCCGGCTGCTGCGGGTCGAGCCCGCGCTCGCCGGCCCGTCCCCGGACGGGCCCGACCCGTTCGCGGGCCCGTTCGCCGACCGCCTCGCCGAACTCCTGCCCGCGCTCGACCCCCTCGTCTTCGGGAAGATCGCCTCGCAGGTCCTCGGCCTCGGCTGCCCCGCGGTGTCGCTGGGCCTGACCATCCGGCTGCCCATCGTCCCGCACACCGAGGCCGCCCCGGCCCCCGCGCCGACCGTCCCCCTGCCCCGGCCGCTGACGCGCGCCCCCGCGGACCGGCCGCCGCGCGCCCGCCGCGACCTCTCCCACGCGCTGGAGCCCCTCGCCTTCCTCGGCGCGGCCGGCGAGCAGATCGGCAGCTCGCTCGACCACCTGCAGGCCGCCCGGACGCTCGCCGAGGTCCTCGTGCCGCGGCTCGCCGACCTCGCCGCCGTCGAACTGCTCGAAAGCGTCGTCACCGACTCCGCGCCGCCCGCCGACGAGGTCGACGAGACCACGCCGATGCGCCGCGTCGCCGTCGCCCACAACGACGAGGCCGGACGCTGGGACGAGGCCGTCCCCGAGGGCGAGCCGCTCTCCGTGCCGTCCCGCACCCCGTTCGTCCAGGCCATGCGCACCGGGCGGCCCGTGCACATCCCCCGCGTCGACGACGCGCGGGCCGCCCGGCTCGCCGCCGCGTTCGGCGCCCGCGACCTGCGTCCCCTGTTCACCGGACGCGCGCTGCTGGTCGTCCCGCTGATCGCCCGGGGGCGCGTGCTCGGTACGTTCATGCTGCTGCGCAAGCCCGACCGGCACGGGTTCGACCAGCTCGACCTCGCCATGGTCGACGAGCTGGCCCGGCGCGCGGCGCTCTGCGTCGACAACGGGCGGCTGTACCGGCGCGAGGTCCAGGTCGCCGAGGAGCTCCAGCGCAGCATGCTCCCCGACGACCCGCCCGACGTCGCCGGGGCCCGCGTCCGCTACCGCTACCGGCCCGCCGAACAGGCCGCCCAGGTCGGCGGCGACTGGTTCGACGCCATCCCGCTGCCCGGCTGCCGGCTCGGCATCGTCGTCGGCGACGTCATGGGGCACGGCCTCACCTCCGCCGCGATCATGGGCCAGCTGCGCACCGCCGTCCGCACCCTGGCCGCCGAGGAGATGCGGCCCGACCGGCTGCTGCGCCAGCTCGACGGCCTCGCCCGCCGGCTCGGCGAGGACTACCTCGCCACCTGCCTGATCGCCGTCTACGACCCGGTCGAGCGGCGCTGCACGGTCGCCAGCGCCGGGCACGTCCCGCCCGTCCTCCGCACGGCGGACGGGGAGAGCCGCGTGCTGCCCGTCCCGCCGGGCGTGCCCATCGGGGTCGGCGGCGAACCGTTCGAGACGGTGGAGTTCAAGGTCGAGGACGGGTCCCGCCTCGTGCTGTGCACCGACGGCCTCCTCGAACGCCGCGACCGCGACCTCGACGCGGGCCTGGAGGAGCTGCGCGCCCGCCTGGCCGAATCGACCGCCGACCTCGACGGCACCTGCGACGACCTGCTCGACCGGCTCGCCGGGCCCACCCCCGCCGACGACATCGCCATCGTCGCGGTCGGGTTCGACGGCATCCCCCTCGACGACGTCGTCACCTGGCAGCTCGAAGCCGTGCCCGGCAGCGTCCCGTGGATCCGCGCGCAGGTCGGCGCCCGTCTCGCCGACTGGGGCCTGCACGACCTCGCCGAGACCGCCCGGCTGCTCGTCAGCGAGCTCGTCACCAACGCCCTCGTGCACGGCGCGGGATCCGTGGGCCTCCGCCTGATCAGGGGACGCGGCCTGCTCTGCGAGGTCCACGACGACGGCGCCGACATGCCGCACCTGCGGCACACCGAGGCCACCGACGAGTCGGGCCGCGGCCTCCAGCTCGTCGGCCACCTGGCCGCCCGCTGGGGCACCCACCGCACCGCGGGAGGCAAGGTCGTCTGGTTCGAGCAGCGGGTGCCCCGGCGCTGACGGCGTGGTCGTGGGCGCGGCTCCCGGCCGTGTGAGGTAACTGTCCCGTTCGCGCCAGATACTTTCCAACGTCCGCTTCGTTCTGATCGAAGGGTCGCCGTTCGCCGAGGCCGCCGGGAGATGAGTTGGGTGAGAAGCTGACGCTGCCGGTCCCCGAGACGCTCTACGGCACCTACGCCGTCGCGCTCGCCGAGCCGCTCCGCGACCCCGCGGCCCTCGCCCGCGAGGAACTGCTGCGGCGCACCGCGCCACCGCTCCGCGACCTCGTCCTCGGCATGCTCGGCAGCCCCATGCTCACCCTCGACCAGCGCCCGGCCGACGGCTTCCCGCCGCTCCCCGCCGACCTGCTCGCCGTGTACGGCGGCTCCCCGGCCGAGGTGGAGGCGGTCGCCGCCGCGGCGCACGTCCTCGCCGTCCGCGCCGCGTACCGGCCGGGGCGGCCGCCCGCCCACGAGTGGGCGGCACGCGCCGTCGCGGGCGCCGTCGGCGCCGCCGCGTCCGCCCCGGTGATCGACGTCTTCACCCCGCAGGTCCTCGCGCACGACCGGCTCTTCCGCTCCCTCCCGGGGCCGGGAGGCGCGGTCCGGCTCACCGACTGGATGCTCCTGCCGCACACCACCGGCCGGGACGGTTCCTACATCACCACCAGGGGGCTCGCCAGGTTCGGCCTCCCCGAACTGCAGACCGAGCACGTCCCGCCGGGCCTCATCGAACCCTGGGGACGCCTCCTGAACGGTCTCGCCCACCACGTCCTCGACCTCTGGCTGGACGAGCTGCCCGCCGGCGAGCAGCCCCTCGTCGTCGAGATCCCCGACGTCGTCTCCGTCGGCCTCCGCGACATCGCCGCCGCTCAGGGCGCCGACGAGCCGGCACGGCGCGAGGTGCCCGTGCGGCTGCGCCACGACCCGGGCCCGGACCCGGTCCTCACCGTGCTGCCCGCCGAGGACGGCCCGGACCGCCTCCGCTCCCTGTGCGCCACGCTCTTCGGCTCCCGATGAGCTTGCCTACGACCTTGCTCTGAGCGCAGGATCGACATCGTGAGATTCGGCCCGCGTGACCGTCGCACCCCACAGCCCGAAGACCCCGGACCCGAGGAGGCCGGCCCCGAGACGACCCCCCGCCCAGGCCCCTACCCCGAAGACGTCCACGTGGCGGGCAAGGGCGCCGCCCCGGAACCGGCGCCGGACGAGGCGCCGTCCGACTGGGTGCCCGTCCAGCCCCCGCCGGAACCCGAGCACGAGCCCTGGACCCCCCACCCGCCGGTGCCGCCCCCGGCCCCGCCGCCCGTCGAGACACCGGCGTCCCAGGAGGAGTCCCTCTGGGTGACACGCGAGACGCCCCCTGGATTCGGCGTGGGCGAAGCGTCGCCGGGCGAGCCCTGGACGCCCCAGGAGACCGGCCCCGCGCCCACGGGGCGGCACGCCCGAAGTGACGACGAGCCGTTCCTGCCGGGCAAGGGGCTGGCCGCCGCGCCGCCCTCGGTGACCGTGCCGGACATCCCGGCGCCGCAGTGGGCGCCTCCGCAGCCGCCCGGCCCCATGACCGACCCCGAACGTCGCAAGGCGATGGCGGACGCGTTCGTGGCGGAGTTCGTCGGCAGCACCACGTGGCAGGCGACGCTGGCCGTCCTGGAGAGCGCGTTCCCCGGACTCGGCATGGCCTCGACGCTGTCGCGCCGGACCGACGAGCTGTGGCGGACCATGGACGCCCTCGACCGGACGGCCGCGGCCAAGCTCGGCGTGCCGGTGTGGCTGGACGACGCGGGCATCGTGCTCGACCTCAGCGCCCGCCTCGGCGTCCGGGCCGTGCGGACGCCGTCGCACGGCCTGGCGCGCCCGCCCCGCGCCTCCCGTCCGTACGCGGGGGCGTTCGTCATCGACACGCTCGACCCGCTGCGCTACCACCGCGCGGTCGGCGGGCCCCGGGCGCCGCGCGACCTGCCGGGGGAGGGGACGCTGCCGGCCCCGTCCGCGTCCGAGGACGACGACAGCGGCGTCGTGATCGTCGCGAACCTGACGTCGGCGGGCGTGCGCGTGCTGGACTCGGCGGCGCTCTGGCGCTACGCGGGCCGGGTGGTCACCGGCACGGTGCACGAGGCGGGCCGTCCGGAGACCCGCGTCCGGGCGCGCCGGGCGCTGCGGGCCCTGCGGCGCGTGGTGGTCGTCGACCCGGACCTCGGGCTCGGCCTGTGCCTCCAGATCGACGCGGCACGCGTCCCGCGATGCCTGCTGGCGTTCAGCGTGGACCGCACGGACGGAGCCCCCCGGTTCGTCCGCCCCTGATCACTCGTCCGAACGCAGCCAGGTGAGGTCGCGCTGCCGGTCGGCGGGCAGCTCGCGGATGTGCTCGACGAGCCGCCACGGCTCGGTCGGCGGCGCGCCCTCGTCCGGCAGCACCCCGCACAGCACCGCGCTCTGCGTGCTGACCGCGACGAACGGCCCGAACCGCGCGACGCCGCCGCCCCGCAGCGACGCCAGCTCGGTGAGCAGCACGGTCACCGCGGCCGCGTCCTTCGGGTCGTAGAGGCCGCGCACGTAGGAGAACAGGTCTTCGGCGAGGACGTCGGGGCGCCGCCCGGACATCTGGTAGACGGTGCCCCAGTAGGTGCCGGTGGCCTGCTCCGACCGCTGGTCGCGCAACCGGACGCGCAGCCCGCACTCGGCGGCGCACTGCTCGTAGGCCTCCGCGAGCAGCGCCTCGCTCTCCCCCTCCTCGCTCAGCAGCGCCCCGGTGACCACGCCCTCCTCACGGTCGAGCCGGTCGAGCATCTCGCGGTGCAGCTCCTGGACGTCCTGCTCCACCGCGTCGAGGGTCCGCGCGAGCGCGTGCTGGGAGTCGCGGTCGAGGTCGATGCCCGAGAGTTCGTCCGACAGGTCGCCGAACTGCTTCTCCAGCCGCTCCACCCGCCCGGTGACGGTCTCCAGCCTCTCCGCGACGTCGGACGCCGGCGCCTCGGGCTGCGGCGGCGGGATGGGGATGCCGACCGGCTCGGTCGCCTCGTCCACCACCCGCTTGAGCACGTCGTGGTCCCGCGCGAGATCGTTCAGCTGTTTCCGCAGGTTGCGCAGTTCCGCCTGGGCTTGCGGAAGCCGCTTGTCGGACGCCAGGTAGAGCTCGCGTCCGGCGATCGCGAGGCAGAGCAGAACCAGGACCACGGTGGTCATGTGACTCCTCGGAGGCAGGCTGCGCTCACGACGATAACCACCCCCGGCCGGGTTGGCCGAGTGCGCAGCGGATCCCGTCCGAAACGCCCTTTTTTCCTTTACCCATCGTCTCCCCGGCTACCCCCGGAAGATCAGCCGAAGAGGCCGCCCAGGAGGCCGCCGAGGATCTCGGCGGCGCCGCCCGCGAGCTCCCCGGCCACGTCACCCGCGATGTCTCCGGCGATGCCGCCCGCCGCGTCCGCGATCACGTTGCCGGCGACGTTGCCCGCGTAGCCGGCGAGCGCGTTGCCGAAGGCGTCCACGGGGGCGCCGGCGACGTAGCCCGCGACGTTCTGCGCGTATCCGGCCGCGTCCAGGGCCCCCATGGCCATGCCCCCGGCGACCCCCGCCGCCGCGACACCGCCGACGAGCCCGGCCGCGGCGACGCCGTGCCCGAGGTGGCGGTGCCCGTGGTAACCGGGCGGACCGTGGTGGACGTGCGCGGGCGGCGGATACGGCGCGGGCCCCGGCGGCGCAGGCGGAGGCGGCCCCCCATGCGCGGCGGGCGCATACGGCACAGGTCCCGGCGGCGCCGGAGGCGGCGCCCCGTGAGAAGGCATCCCATGCGCAGGCGCAGGAGGCGGCGCGCCATGCGAGGGCATTCCATGCTGAGGCGCAGGAGGCGGCGTGCCATGGGGCGGGGTCCCGTGTGACGGCATCCCATGTGAGGGCATCCCGTGTGATGGCATCCCATGACCGGGCATCGGCGAATGCGCGGGCGGCGGGAAACCGTGCCCGGGCGCCGGGGGCATGCCGGGCGGGCTCGGCGCGTAACCCGGATCGGCCACCGGCGCGGGCTGCCGCTGACCAGGAGCAGGCGCGGGAGGCGGAAACTGGTTGTTGCCGTGCGACCCGTACTCGGCGGGCCCGCCGTAGGCCGCCGCGGCCTGCGGCGGAGGCGGCGGGAAGGCCGAGTGCCCGCCGGGCGGCGGCAGCGGCGCCTGCCCGGGCGGCGGCGGGGAACCATGAGCCGCCGGGCCGGGCCGCGACGACCGGGGCAGCGCCACCGCCGCCTCCAGCCACTGGCCGATCTTGGCGTTCCAGTCGGTCTCCGCGGCCTCGGCGTGCGGCACCTGGAACACACCGAACGACTCGTCCTGCGGGGTGTCGCGGTCCTCGGCGCGCAGGACGAAGGCCATGGCGCGCGGGCTGGCGACGAAGGCCAGCCCGACCTTCTCGATCCGCCCCTGGTGCGACGGCGGCGGATTGAGGTGGATCTCCTGGTGGAACGGCAGCTGCTGGGACACGCCCCGCAGCTTGGACGACTCGAACGTCACGTTGGTGATCTGGAAGCCGAGCCGGGCGATCGAGGCGAGGACCCACTGCTGCGACTCCAGCGGCTCCACCGAGATCGGGTCGATGTCGCCCGGGTCGGGCTGCCCCGCCACGTCGATCTCGGTGCACATCCCGATGGTGAAGCCGGGCAGCTCGTGGCCGAGAACCGTCGTGAACGGCAGCTCGTAGGGCAGCGGGATGGAGAACGCCAGGTCGCGCTGCCCTCCCGCGTCCAACCGGAATCCGCGGGTCAGCGCGCCCCGGTACACCTCGGGCCCCGCGGTCTCGCCGCCGTGGTGCCGCATGCGCGGCATCAGCGCCAGCGTGACCTGCCGGATCTCCGCGGGCCCGGCGCCGCCGCGCAGGTGCACCTTGCCCGCCACGACCCCGCCGGGTTTGCAGTTCGGCTCAGCAAGGATCGTGTCGACGGACGGTCCACCGCCCGCCATCTGCCCGTAGGACACCGGCCGTTCCCCTCTCCCGCCGCGAGGCGACATACCCCGCGCCCACCACCCGCGCGACCCGGGCCGCGCGCACCAGAAACTTAGACCCCCTCAACCATGCCACCGGTTCACCCCGCCGGGACCAATCCCCCAATTTCCCACCGATCGCCTCGACGCGCTAGACAGGCGCCAGCACGCAAGCGCAACCCAAGAAGCCGCGCAAGCGCGTTCGCAAGGCCCTCCCCAGCCTGCCGAGAAGTCTTGACACAGGACCGCCACGCGCCCCTGAACGCACGCCCAGTCGCCCCAAGAAGAAACACCAAGCCGACCCATCAGGTCGCCGCGGCCCGAGACGACGTAGACGGCCGTCGGCACGAGAGTGCGGTCCACGGAGCCGCGCAGGTTGGTTCGTAGGGCCCCACAGCCTGGTGGAGTGTCTTGCCTCAGGGTTGCTGCGCGCGATTAAGGGCGCGTGCGTGCGCTGTCGCTTCAAGGGGTGCGCCGGGCCGACGCCCGTCGTCTCGGCGCGGGGACGGCGTAGGTGGGCGTCGGCGCGGGCGTGCTGCGTCAGTTCGTGGAGGTGCGCGGGTTCGTTCGGGGCCCTCCCCAGCCTGGCAGGCACCTTTGGCGCAGGGTGCTGCGCGCGGTTGGGACCGCGTGCGTGCGCTGTCGTCTCGAGGGGTGTGCCGGGGCGGCCTATCCGGTCGTCTTAGGGGACGGTGTGTGCGGCTGGGGAGTCGGCACGGCGCGTCCCTATCGCGCGCGGTGCGGTATTCGCTGCACGCGCGTTGCGCCCTGCGGGGGGCGGGGTCAGGTCTCCTTGGAGGTGACTGTGACGGGTGCGTAGGCGAGTTTTTCCAGCGGCTCGCGGATTTGGGCGGCGTCGCCTACGGCGATGATGGTGAGGGCCTCGGGGTCGATGTGCTTGCGGTAGGCGCGGGCCACGCCGTCGGGGGTGGAGGCCCGGACCGCGGCCAGATAGGCGCTCGGGTAGTCGGCGCCCAGGCCGTTGGCGGACACGTCGGCCAGCTCGGCGGCGACGGCGCGGGCCGTCTCGTACTCGGCGGGGGCGCGGTCGGCCAGGGCGCGGACGGACGAGCCGTGCTCCTCGGCGTCGATGCCGCGGGACACGACGCCGCGCAGCTCGGTGAGGGCGTCGGCGACCGCGTCGGCGGTGACCTCGGTGTGGACGGCGCCCTGGGCGATGAACACGCCGCAGTGCCGCATGCGGAGCAGGCCGGCGCGCATGCCGTAGGTGTAGCCCTTCTCCTCGCGCAGCACGGCGTTGAGGCGGGACGTGAGGCCGCCGCCCAGGACGTGCGACGCGACCATCAGGGACGGCCAGTCGTGGTGGGAGCGGTCGGGGACGCCGTGGCCGAAGCTGAGGTAGGTCTGCACGGAGCCGGGGCGGTCGACCACGACGATGCGGGCGGCGGACTCGGGCAGGACCCGGTCGGCGGTCGGGAGCGGCGCGGCGGAGCCCGCCCAGCCTTCCAGGGCGGCGGCCAGGGCGCCATCGGCGTCCGTGCCGGCGAGGTCGCCGGCGACGACCGCGGTCGCCTCGGCGGGGACCACGGAACCGTAGAAGTCGCGGACGTGCGAGCCCTGCAGCGCGCCGACCGAGTCGGGGGTGCCGCCCGTCGGGCGGGAGGCGCGGGCCTCCGCCGGGAAGAGGACGGCGCGCAGCTCGCGCATGGCGCGGGTGCCGGGGTCGGCGTCCTCCTGGGCGATCTCCTCCAGGCGTTCGCGGACGAGGCGCCGGACGTCGGCGTCGTCGAGGGCCGGGCGGCGCACCACCGAGGAGAACAGGTCGAGGGCCGCGCCGAGCCGCGTGGTCGGGACGTCCAGCGCGATGCGCAGGGCGGTCAGGTCGGCGTGCGCGTAGAGGCTGGCGCCGAGCCGCTCGAACGCGGCGGTCAGCGCGGTGCCGCCGCCGGGCTCGGTGCCCTCCAGCAGCGCGCGGGAGGCCAGCGTCGCGACGCCGTCGAGGCCGGACGGCTCGCGGCCCGCCCCCGCGTGCAGGACGAGGCGGACGGCGGCGAGCCGGCGGCCGGGCAGGTCGCAGCGCAGCGTCGCGGGGCCGGCCGGGACGCGGCCCGCGGTGCCGGCCGGGAACGCCCAGGCCGGGACGGGCCCGGGGACGGGGCGGGGCTGCAGTGCAAGGCCGCTGCTCACGAGGTGCCTCCGTAGGTCAGGGCGGTGCGGGCGCCCGGGGCCAGCCAGCGGCCCGCCATCTCCTTGATCGCGTCCCCGGTGACCGCGGCGGCGCGGCCGGGGGCGGTGAAGGTCCGGGACGGGTCGCCGAACTGCGTCGCGTTCTGCGACAGCGCGTTGGCGAGGCCCGTCACCGTCTCGGTCTGCTCCAGGAAGCCGCGCTCGGCCTGGGCGGTGGCGCGGGCGGTCTCGTCGGCGTCGGGGCCGTGCGCGGCGAACCGTTCGAGCTCCTCGTCCAGCACGGCCGCGATCTTCTCGGGCTGCGGGCCGACGGCGTCCACGATCGCCAGGGACTGGCCGGACGCGAGCCGGGTGACCCCGGCCCACACCTCGGTGGCGATCTGGTCGCGCCGCACCATCCGGTCGTAGAGGCGGGAGCCGGAGCCGCCGCCGAGGATCTCGACCGCGAGCTCGGCTGCCTCGATGTCGTCGCCGCCGTCGGTGGGGAGCGGGAACATCGCGAAGTAGGCGGGGGAGGGGACCTCCTCGTCGAGCGTCTCGCCGCGGACGCCGGTCAGCGGGTCGAGCCCGCCGGGCCGCGCGGCGGGCTGCTCCGGGCCGGCCGGCAGGCCGCCGAAGTAGCGCTCGACCGCCTCCAGCGTCTTCTCCGGGTCGACGTCGCCCACGACGGACAGGACGGCGTTGCCCGGCGCGTACCAGGTGGCGAAGAAGTCGGTGCAGTCGTCGAGGGTGGTGGCGTCCAGGTCTTCCATGGAGCCGATCGGGGTGTGCGCGTAGGGGTGCCCCTCTGGGAACGTCAGCGCGCACAGGCGCTCGAAGGCCGTCCCGTAGGGCTGGTTGTCGTAGCGCTGCCGCCGCTCGTTCTTCACCACGTCGCGCTGGTTGTCGAGGTTGGCCTGGGTCAGCGCGGCGGGGAGCGTGCCCATCCGGTCGGCCTCCAGCCAGAGCGCGAGCTCCAGGTGGCTGACCGGCACCGTCTCGTAGTAGTTCGTGCGCTCGAAGGACGTGCTGGCGTTGAACGCGGCGCCAGCGCTCTCCAGCAGGGCGGCGTGCTCGCCCTCGGCGACGTTCGCCGAACCCTGGAACATCAGGTGCTCGAAGAGGTGCGCGAGGCCGGTGCGGCCGGCCCGCTCGTGCCGCGAGCCCACCCCGTACCAGATGTTCACGGCGGCCAGTGGTACGACGTGGTCTTCGCAGACCACCACGCGCAGGCCATTGCCGAGCGTGTGCTCATGCAGCGGCTGTTCTGCCACGGAGCGCTCCCGTCCGTTCGATGGGCCGGACAGCACCGCGCGCGTCGGGAGGCCTCCCAGGCGGCGGGCTTGATCTCGGTCTCACCGTACCGGGTGCGCCCGGCGCGGGGAGCGCCGACGGAAACTGTGGATAACTCGCACCAGAGAAAGGGGGCGAGGGCGGGCGAAGAGGGAGGAGCGAGCGCGGGGGCTCAGGGCGCGGCAGCCTCGTGCGCCGCGATCGCGTCCTCCAGCGACCGGTGCAGGACGAAGATCTTGGTGAGCTGGGTGACGTGGAAGACGCGCCGCACCCGGTCGTTGACGCCCATGAACGACATCGAGCCGTCACGTGCCCGCAGCCGGTGGTAGATCCCGACGAGCACGCCGAGGCCGGTGGAGTCCAGGAAGGTCACCTCGCCGAGGTCGATGACCAGGTGCGAGCCGCCGCTGTCGATGATCTCCAGCAGGGACTCGCGCAGGCGGGGGCTGGTGAAGACGTCGATCTCACCGCTGATCTTGACGACCGTGAGGCCCTTCTCGACGCGATGCTCGACGGCGAAGTCCACCGGTGCTCCTCTCTGCCCCTCGCCTCGTCCAACCCTGGAGAAGTTCTAGGGCCTCGTCGGGGGAACTGTTTTGTTACCCCGGTCGCGCGCTGTTACGCCCGTGGATTCGATCGTGTCCGTCAGGGGGACCGGAAGAGGGCCCAGACGACCTTTCCGTGCGCGAGGGCGCGCCACCCCCACCGGACGCTGAACGACTCGACGAGGTGCAGGCCGCGTCCGGTCTCGGCGATGTAGTCGGGTTCCTTGCGGCGGGGCGCCGTCCGGCTCGCGTCCATGATCCCGCAGAGCAGCCACGGCCCCTCGTGCCCGAGGCGGAGCCGGATGGCCGTCGGCGCGGAGCCGAGCGGGTCGGCCGGGTCGTCGTACACGCCCTCGCGGTGCACGTCGTCGCCCGGCCGCCCGCCGGCGGCCTTCCCGCTGTGCCGCAGCGCGTTGGTGACCAGCTCGGAGACGACGAGGCCGACGTCGTCGGCGAGCTCCGACAGGCTCCACTCGGCCAGCCTGGAGATCGCGAAGTGCCGGGCCTCGGTGACCGATTCCGGATCGGGCTCGACGAGGAACGAGACGGTGGAGCCCCGGAGCTCCGTCAGCGCCGTGACGGCGGTGTCCAGGCGCGGCGGCAGGTCGAAGGCCTCCGGGACGGGCGTCGAGTGCCCAGCCTGGGCCCGTGGGTCGTCCGGCCCCGCGAGAGGGCCGAGCTCCCACCGCGTGTCGTCGTGCGCGTGGCGTGACGTCATTCCACCGGACCCCGCAGAGTGATCTCGTTGTGCAGCCGTGGCTCGGAAGTCTCGTGCGTTATCCTGCGCATCGTAGCGTGCGAATGCAAGGCCCAATGCACGTGCATCCGCGTCATGAGGGTGTGGGCCGACGCGGATCGCACGCGGGAGATCGGAGGTAACCGCAGGACGCTGAGGCCAGTGGCACACTAGGTTCGCTGTCCGCCGAATAGCCGGGAGGTTGGGCGTGACTCCAGAGACGCCGGGAAGCGGGTCGACGGTTCGTCGGATCCTGCTCGGGTCGCAGCTTCGCCGTCTGCGCGAGCAGAAGGGCGTGACCCGTCAGGACGCCGGCTACGTCATCCGCGCGTCGGAGTCGAAGATCAGCCGTCTTGAGCTCGGCAGGGTCAGCTTCAAAGAACGAGACGTGGACGACCTGCTCACGTTGTACGGCGTCGGCGACAAGACGGAACGCGAGGCGCTGCTACAGCTTGCGCGGGAGGCCAACACCCCCGGTTGGTGGCACCGGTACAACGACGTGTTGCCCGGCTGGTTCCAGACCTATGTGGGCCTGGAGGAGTCGGCGGCGTTGATCCGCACATATGAACTGCAGTTCGTCCCGGGACTGCTGCAGTCGGAGGGGTATGCGCGCGCGGTGATTCGCCTGGGCAACGCCGGGGCCGCCGAACACGAGATCGACCAGCGCGTGGAGCTGCGCCTGCAGCGTCAGGAACGCCTCACGGGCGCGGAAGCGCCGCGCCTGTGGGCCGTGGTGGACGAGGGGGCGCTGCGGCGCCCCATCGGCGGACCGGAAGTGATGCGGGGCCAGTTCGAGCACCTCATCGAGATGTCGAAGCTGCCCAACGTCACCATCCAGATCATGCCGTTCAGGTTCGGAGGCCACGCGGCCGAGGGTGGCGCCTTCACGATCCTGCGCTTTCCCGAGCAGGATCTGCCGGACGTGGTTTACGTCGAGAACCTCACCGGCGCGATGTACCTGGACAAGCGCGACGACGTCGACACCTACCTGCAGGCGATGGAACGCCTGTGTGTCGACAGTGCGACCCCGGAGCGCACCGTCGAGCTTCTCGGTGATCTTCTCAGAGAGACATGATGCTCCAGACCGATTACGACAACGGGATGTCGGCCGCCGAGCTCCTCGGAGCACGATGGCTGAAGTCCCGGCGCAGCAATTCCCAGGGGAACTGTGTGGAAATCGCCGAACTGCCCGATGGGCAGGTGGCGATGCGCAACTCCCGCCATCCCGAGGGCCCGGCCCTCATCTACACCCGCCCCGAGATAGAAGCGCTCATCCTTGGAGCCAAGGACGGCGACTTCGACCATCTCATCGCCTCCCGTAACTGATCCAGCAGCGGCCGGGTCGGCACCGGTGCACCCGAACGTCGACCCGACCTCCGCAGGAGACACAGGCCACCCCAGGCGCGAGGGTGGCCTTGTTCATGTCAGGCCCGGCTCATGTCAGGCCCGGCTCATGTCAGGCCCGGCTCATGCCGGGCCCGGGTTTCCCGCAGGCCCGGCCCTGAGCGTCAGCCGCAGTTGCCGTAGGGGGCCGTACCGCCGTTGCCGCCGAAGCGGACGCACGTCCCGGGCGCGCTCACGTAGACCGGCCCCGCGTACCAGGCGAACGAGCCGCTGTCGCTGATGGCTCCTCCGCCCTTCTTCTGGACCCAGGCGGATACCGGTGACTTCGTGCCGACGTGCTTCGACTTGATGGTGACGGCGCAGTTGTACTTGGTCGAGTTGCTGTAGAGCAGGTAGGCGACGCCGCCGGACACGTTCATGGAGCGCAGGACGTAGTACCCGCTCCCCTTGCCTCCGCTGTTGCACGCGGACTGCGGCGTGTACTTGTTGGGCGGTTCCTTGGGAGGCGTCGAGGTGCCGCCGCCGGTGCCCCTGGTGGGGGTCGACCCACCGGGCTGCTTCGGCGAACCCGGTTTCGGGGACGCTGTGGGGTTCGCGGGGCTCCCGCTCTTTCCAGGTTTCGGCTGTCCTGGTTTCGTCTTCGCCGGGTTCTGGGGGCCGCCGGCCGCGCCGTTCGCGGAGCCGGTGTCGCCCCCTACGCCATGGTTCTCGTCGGACGCCGAGGTGGACCGGCCCTTGTCGCCGCTCGGCCGTGTCGCGGCCCATGCGGCGCCGCCCGCGATGACCAACGCCACCGCCACGGCCGCCGCGATCGGAATGGCGAGCCGTCCGCGTCCCCGGCCGTCCGACCCATGGTCGTTGGACGGTGCCGGAGGAAGCGGCGGCGGCATCGCCGGCGCACCGTGACCGTGGCTTTCCTGGCCGCCGTGGCCGCTCGGAGGCGGTGTCTCCTCGGCGAACGGCCGCGGCTGCGGGGCCGTCTGCTCGCGCGGCAACACCGCCCCGGCCGCGCCGCCGGCCACGCCGCCGACCACGCCGCCGACCACGCCGCCGACCACGCCGCCGACCACGCCGCCGGGCGCGCCGCTGGCCGCGCCGACCAGCCGCTCCTGGGCCTCGCGGGCGGTCGGGCGCAGCGAGGACTCCTTGGCCAGGCACGCGAGGACGAGTTCGCGCATCGGGCTCGGCAGGTCGCCGAGATCCGGCTCGCCCGTCAGGATCCGCTGCATGACCGTGGCCATCTCGTCGTTGCCGAACGCGGGTCGTCCCGTGGCGGCGAACGCCATGGTCGTGCCCCAGGCGAACATGTCGGCCGCAGGGCCGACCTGGTCGCCGGTGAAGTGCTCTGGGGCCATGTAGGCGGGGGTGCCGACGTTCTGCGTCTCGCCTGCGGCGCCCAGCGCGCGCGCCACGCCGAAGTCGATGACGCGTGGGCCGTCCGGGCCCATCATGACGTTGCGCGGTTTGAAGTCGCGGTGCACGATCCCGGCTTGGTGGATCGCCGTGAGCGCGGTGAGAGTGCCCACTGCGAGCCGCTCCAGGGCGCCGCCCCGGCGCGGGCCTTCCGCCCGCACGATGTGGAACAGCGACAGGCCGGGCACGTACTCGCTGACGATGTAGGGCTGGTCGCCTGCGACGTCGGCGTCCAGTACCTGCGCGGTGCAGAAGCGCGCGACGCGCTTGGCCACCTCCAACTCGCGGACGAAGCGCGCGCGGGCGGACTCGTCCCCCGCGAGCCTGCCGTGCAGCAGTTTGATCGCGACGAGGTCGTCGGGGCGGCTGCTTCCGGCCTCGCCGCGCGGGCGCCCCAGGAAGACCGCGCCTTGCCCGCCCTCGCCGAGGCGACCCAGGATCTCGTAACCGCCGAGCTCATCCGGGTCCCCCGACAGCAGCGGATGGGCGTCCGGCATCGTCCTGTCCGTCACACCACTCGCTCCCCGTAGTTCCGCATCGTCCCAGGACCGTTCCGCAAGACTATGGCCAACGATGGTATGCGGTCGGCAAAGCGGGTGATCAAGCGATGGTGGCCGCGGGCAACTAATAGGACTATAGTCCGGTTGAATGTCAGGGGAGGAGGCGATGATGGACCGTCGCCTGGCCGGTACGAGGCGCGTCGATCTGGAGTTGATGCGGACCCCGCCGCCCAAGGAGCGCGCCGACGCCGCTCGCAACCGCGTGAAGGTGCTGGACGCCGCAGCCGCGCTCTTCGCCCGGCACGGGGTGGAGGCGGTTTCGATGGACGCCGTCGCCGCCGAGGCGGGCGTCGGCAAGGGCACGCTCTTCCGCCGGTTCGGCGACAAGGCGGGCCTCGCCGTGGCGCTCCTGAACGAACGCGAACGCGAACTCCAGGATGCGATCCTGTCCGGGCCGTCTCCCCTGGGCCCGGGGGAGGAGGGCGCGGTCGTGGCCCCATCCGAGCGGCTGCACGCCTTCGCGGACGCCTACCTGAACTACGTGCTCGACCATCTTTCGCTGGTGCGCATGTCCGAGACCGCTTCGCCGGGCGCCCGGTACCGGATCGGCGCCTACGGCTTCTGGCACCGGCATCTGACGATCCTGCTCGACCAGCGCGGCGACGCCGTCCCGGACGGAGAGGCCGCCGCGCACGCGCTCCTGGCCGTTCTCGGCGCGGAGCACCTCACCGCGATGGTGGAGAGCGTGGGCACGGAGCGCACGCGCGCCACCGTCCGCAAGTTCTTCGAGATGGCCCGCGCCTAGCACGGCGACTTCCGCGTACGGCCGGGCCCGATCTGGCGCAGGAAGCACGAAAGCCCCCGCGTCGCGGGGGCTTTCTCATGCCTGACCGGAGGTGCGGCCGGGCGGGGTGTCAGGCCGGGTCGGGTGTCCGCCTACGGCGGCGGCTCTCCGCCCGGCCCTGCACGTTGCCCGGTGGACCCTCCGGGGCATGGTTGCGTTCCAACTGTGCGGCGACCGCGAGGGCGCGGAGCGACGTGGTTCTCACGTGTTTGCGCTCACTGGTTGAACGGGTGCGGGGAATGCTGCTCGGCACGGTTCACCTCCATGGGTCGCTGACATGAGTGCTACCCGGCTGGCGGGATCTCGCACGGTAGTTGCAACCGCAAGATCCTTCCGGCTATTCCGAGTGATCGTTCCGTTTAGCCGGCGACCGGATCCGGCCCCGCGCCCGCGGCACGCCGCCACGGTGGGCGAAACTTTCCCCTCTTTTCACTTTACGTATCATCTGTCCCTTTGTTCTCGTGGGCGGGCGGGGCCGTCCGGACCGCCCGACTGGGTAGGTATCCGAGGATCCGGTTCGCCCACGGGTTCGTCCCGGCAGGAGCGGCTCAGCGTGGAGCCCAGGAGGCCGTCGGGCGCGGCCGGACGCGCCCGCACCTCTCCTGGGAGACACACGTGATCAGTAAGCTGCTCGTCGCCAACCGTGGCGAGATCGCCGTGCGCGCCTTCCGCGCGGCGTACGAACTCGGCATCGCCAGCGTCGCCGTGTACGCGCACGAGGACCGCCTGTCCCTGCACCGGCAGAAGGCGGACGAGGCGTACGAGATCGGGGAGCTCGGCCATCCCGTCCGCGCCTACCTCGACGTGGACGGGATCGTGGAGACGGCGCTGCGGGTCGGCGCCGACGCCGTCTACCCCGGGTACGGGTTCCTGTCGGAGAGCCCCGAGCTGGCGGCGGCGTGCGAGCGCAACGGGATCAAGTTCGTCGGCCCGCCGTCGCGGGTGCTGAGCCTGGCGGGCAACAAGATCGAGGCGGTCGCGGCGGCGCGGCGCGCGGGCCTTCCGGTGCTGCGCTCGGCGACGCCCGAGCCGGGACGGGAACTGGAGGCGGCCGACGAGGTCGGGTTCCCGCTGTTCGTGAAGGCCGCGGCGGGCGGCGGCGGGCGCGGGCTGCGCCGCGTCGACCACCGCGAGGAGCTGGAGGCCGCCGTGGACACGGCGCGCCGCGAGGCCGAGAGCGCGTTCGGCGACCCGACGGTGTTCCTGGAGCAGGCGGTGGACCGTCCCCGCCACATCGAGGTGCAGGTCCTCGCGGACGGCGCCGGGCACATCGTCCACCTGCGCGAGCGCGACTGCTCGGTGCAGCGCCGCCACCAGAAGGTCGTCGAGATCGCGCCCGCGCCGGGGCTGGACGCGGAGACGGTCCAGCGGCTGTGCGACGACGCGGTCAGCTTCGCCCAGGAGATCGGCTACGAGAACGCGGGAACGGTCGAGTTCCTTGTGAACGACCGTGGTGAGCACGTCTTCATCGAGATGAACCCCCGCATCCAGGTCGAGCACACCGTCACCGAGGAGGTCACGGGCGTCGACCTGGTGCAGAGCCAGCTGCGCATCGCGGGCGGCGAGACGCTCGACGACCTCGGCATCGCGCAGGACGAGGTCAGCGTGAGCGGGTTCGCCGTGCAGTGCCGCATCACGACCGAGGACCCGGCGAACGGCTTCCGTCCCGACACCGGGAAGATCTCGGCGTACCGGTCCCCGGGCGGCGCCGGCGTGCGGCTCGACACCGGTACGGCCTACGGAGGCGCGATCATCTCGCCGCACTTCGACTCGCTGCTGGTGAAGCTGACGTGCCGCGGCCGGACGTTCGAGGACGCGGTGCGGCGGGCGCGCCGGGCCGTCGCCGAGTTCCGCATCAGGGGAGTCGCGTCCAACATCCCGTTCCTGCGGGCGCTGCTGGACGAGCCCGACTTCCGCGCGGGGGGCGTCACCACGTCCTACATCGCAGACCATCCCGACCTGCTCACGGCCCGTTCCAGCGGCGACCGCGCGACGCGGCTCGTCCGGTACCTGGCGGACGTCACGGTCAACAAGCCGCACGGCGAGGCGCCGACCGACCTGGACCCGGCGACGAAGCTGCCGCCGCTCGACCTCGACGGGCCGTTCCCCGAGGGTTCGCGTGACCGGCTGCTGGCGCTCGGCCCGCGCGCGTTCGCCGAGCAACTCCGCAACCAGGACGCCCTGGCCGTCACTGACACGACGTTCCGCGACGCGCATCAGTCGCTCCTGGCTACGCGAGTACGCACGTATGACCTGCTGGCAGCCGCGCCCTACCTCGCCCGGATGACGCCGCAGCTTCTCTCCGTCGAGGCGTGGGGCGGTGCAACCTATGACGTCGCGCTCCGGTTCCTGGGCGAGTCGCCCTGGGACAGGCTGGCCGCGATCCGCGAGGCGGCACCCAACCTGTGCATCCAAATGCTTCTGCGTGGCCGCAACACCGTCGGTTACACGCCGTACCCCGACTCGGTGGCTCGGGCCTTCGTGAAGGAGGCGGCCAGTACGGGAGTCGACATCTTCCGTGTGTTCGACGCCCTGAACGACGTGGACCGCATGCGTCCGGCCATCGACGCGGCCCTCCAGACCCACGCGCTGGTGGAAGGCACGCTCTGCTACACGGGTGACCTGTCCTCCCCGGACGAACGGCTCTACACGCTCGACTACTACCTGCGGCTGGCAGAGGAACTCGTCAACGCGGGGGTCCACATCCTCTGCATCAAGGACATGGCCGGCCTGCTCAGGGCGCCCGCCGCGCGCACCCTCGTCGGGGCCCTCCGCGAGCGGTTCGACCTGCCGGTCCACCTGCACACCCACGACACGGCAGGCGGGCAGATCGGCACCTACATCGCCGCCATCGAGGCGGGTGTCGACGCCGTCGACGGGGCCGCCGCGCCGCTCTCGGGCACGACGAGCCAGCCGCCGCTCCAGGCGATCGTGGCCGCGACCGACTTCACCGAGCAGGCCACCGGGATCGACCTGGACGCGCTCACCGTCATGGAGCCGTACTGGGAGGCCGTCCGGAGGCTCTACGCACCGTTCGAGATGGGGCTCCCATCGCCGACCGGACGGGTCTACCGGCACGAGATCCCGGGCGGGCAGCTGTCCAACCTGCGGCAGCAGGCCGTCGCCCTCGGCCTCGGGGACCGCTTCGAGGAGATCGAGCGCCTCTACGCCGCCGCCGACGCCATCCTCGGGCGGCTCGTGAAGGTCACCCCGTCCAGCAAGGTCGTCGGCGACCTGGCGCTGCACCTGGTCGCGGCGGGCGCCGACCCGGACGACTTCGCCGAGAACCCGGACCGCTACGACATCCCCGACAGCGTCATCGGGTTCCTGAACGGCGAACTGGGCGATCCGCCCGGCGGCTGGCCCGAGCCGTTCCGCGCCAAGGCGCTCGCGGGGCGCCAGTTCACGCCCGCCCGCGCCGAACTGGACGGCGCCGAGGAGAAGGCCCTGGCCGGCCCAGAGGTTCGTGACACGCTCGACCGCCTCCTCTTCCCCGGCCCGGCGAAGGACTACCGCGAGGCCCGCGCCGCCTACGGCGACCTCTCCGTCCTGCCGACCGGCCCGTTCCTGTACGGGCTGCGCGCCGGGCACGAGGTGGCGTTCGACCTCGAACCCGGCGTCCGCGTCCTGGCCGGGCTGGAGGCCGTCGGCGACGTCGACGAGGCGGGCGTCCGGCAGGTCATCTGCTCGGTGAACGGCCAGCTCCGGACACTCTCCGTCCGCGACAAGTCCGTCAAGTCCGATGCGCCGCCGGTCGAGCGCGCCGATCCCGCCGAGCCCGGCCACGTCGCGGCCCCGTTCGACGGCTCGGTGACGCTGCGGGTGGCCAAGGGCGACGAGGTCGCCGCAGGGGACGTGGTCGCCACGATCGAGGCCATGAAGATGGAGGCCGCGATCACCGCTCCGGTCGCGGGCGCCGTCGCCCGGCTGGCCGTCCCGGAGGCGACGCCCGTCCAGGCCGGTGACCTCCTCCTGGTCATCCGGGAAGGCGCCTAGAGCGCTTTTCGGCCCTTGGGCGACGGCCGCGTCGCGTAGGTGCCCAGGGACGGTTCGAGCAGGTCGAAGGCGGTCTTCGCGGTCTCCGCGAGGGCCGCCTCGATCTCCTCGTGGGTCTCGCCCCGCACGGTGCGGCGCAGGGCCTCGCCGAACAGGACGCGGTGGACGCCGCCGAGCTGCGCGGCGGCGAGGCGGGGGAGTACGTCGCCCGGGCCCGCTCCGGTCTCCTCGGCGAGGACGGCGGCGAGGGCGTCCTCCCGCTCCTCGTGGAACTCGCGGAGCCGCGCCACCAGCGCCGGGCTCTCAGTGATCATCCGGGCGAAGTCGGGACCGGCGAAGCCGATCACGGCGTCGTGCCGCCGGACGGCCTCCAGGAAGGCCCGGCGCAGCGCGGCCAGCGCGGACTCGCCCGGCTTCCGCTCGGCGACCGTGCGCGCGAGGAGGGCGACGAACACCTCGTGCAGGTCGAGGGCCAGGTCCTCCTTCCGCGGGAAGTAGTTGGTGACGGTCATCTTCGCCACCTGCGCCGCCGCGGCGACGTCGGCGATCGTCACGCGGTCGAAGCCGTGCCGCAGGAACAGGCGGGTCGCCTGGTTCGAGATGCTCTCGCGCGTCTGCTGCTTCTTCATCTCCCGCAGTCCCATGCCGCCATCCTCTCATAATTCGACCTAAGTTCGTACTTGACACATACTTAGGTCGACTCCAAGTTTGGCTCGCGAGCCTGACGGGTACCGAGACCGGGTGACCGTTCCCTCCCGGCCGCCGGACGAGCAAAGGACACAGCCCTGAACGCCAGCCACGCGCCGAGCGCAACCCCCCGCTCCACCGTGAACCTCGTCGACCCGATGAAGGACTACCTGTCCCGCATCGGGCGCACCGCGCTGCTCACCGCCGAGCAGGAGGTCGACCTGGCCAAGCGCATCGAGGCCGGCCTGTTCGCCCGAGAGCGCCTCATGACCCTGGGCGACGAACTGAGCCTCCAGGACAAGCAGGACCTGGAGTGGATCGCCGCCGACGGTGCCCGCGCCAAGGAGCACATGGTCGAGGCGAACCTGCGCCTCGTCGTGTCGCTCGCCAAGCGCTACATGGGCCACGGCCTACAGCTGAACGACCTCGTGCAGGAGGGCAACCTGGGCCTGATCCGCGCCGTGGAGAAGTTCGAGTACCGCCGCGGCCTGAAGTTCTCCACCTACGCCGTCTGGTGGATCAAGCAGGCGATCAGCCGCGCGCTGGCCGACCAGAGCCGCACCATCCGCATCCCGGTGCACGTCGTCGAGGTGCTCAACCGGATGACGCGCGTCCGGCGGCGGATGATGCAGGACCTCGGCCGCGAGCCGACCTCGCAGGAGCTGGCCGTCGAGCTCGACGTCACGCCCGAGAAGGTCGAGTGGCTGCGGCGGCAGGCCCGCGAGCCGCTGTCCCTGCACACCCCCCTCGGCGAGGACGGCGACGGCGAGCTCGCCGACGTCATCGAGGACCCCGAGGGCGGCGACCCCGCCGACGTCGTGGCGACCTCGATGCTGCGCGGGCGGCTCGACGCCGTCCTGGAGACGCTCACCGAGCGCGAGGCCGGCGTCATCTCGCTGCGCTTCGGGCTGTCGGGCGGCGAGCCGAAGACCCTGGAGGAGGTCGGCAAGGTCTACGGGGTGACGCGCGAGCGCATCCGGCAGATCGAGTCCAAGGGCATGCACAAGCTGCGCCACCCGTCCCGCCGCGAGACCCTCGCGGACCTGCTCGGCTGACCCGCGGGCCGGCACGCACCGCGCCCTCCGCCGCCGCCTGACCGACCTGTTCACCCCGGCTTACACCGAGGCGCTGTGCGC